>JBDGQP010000099.1:0-9482 GCA_042218975.1 Salinibacter sp. | reverse complement strand
GCACCCACGGTCTCATCCAGCTCGCCGCCAACAAGGGCACAGGGCTGGAGCGCCGTCACGGACTCTCGCCCGACTCGCTGGTCGACGGGGGCCTCGCCTTTCTCGGCGTGGCCCTCGCGGGCCGGCCGCTGAACGGCGCCGACGAAGACCCGGCCGAGCAAAATGGGAACGCCGATACGTGAAGGCTCTACTAGAAGTCGGTCGACGTTGACACTCTGTCAAAACACGCTGATTTTGACACGGTGTCAACGAGCGAAGCAAACGCCGACGCGCTGCCTGTTCAGAAGTCGCTCTGCCGACTCCCGGCGCTCTTTTTCGCCGCGGCGTGGACAAATTGTCAACAGTAAAACGGATCGGTAGCCGGCCGGGACCCCGATCAAGACAAACAGGACGAAGAAGATAGGGCACGAACTCGAAGGCCCCCTGACGATGGCCCCAGTGGTGGGCGCTTCCCCGGCGCTGCCACGGGGGCGTCGGGGTGTCCCGTGTCCACAGCCCGCAACCGTCCGTCCCCGCTTCCTGCCCTGCCTGTTTGATCCGATCGGAAGTGGGAGGCCGGCGTGCGTTCAGGCGTAGCCGGGGCGGGCAAGATCCAGGTCCGTTCCGTCTCCCCGCGTACGTCCGGCGAGACGCCCACAGCGGTCCTCGTCTTGTCACCACGTCCCCGCCCACCGACTGACGCATCGCGACCATCGCTTTCCTGCCGCAGGGCGGACGGAGGCCGTAGGACTGAGACAGCCCCGGCGCACCGATGTCCTACACGCGAACCGCTACGGTGTCGCCGTGCCGGGCCCGTGCCTCAACGGTATCCTCGTCACGCCGCCGAATGCAGAGGCGAACGGGCATGCGCAGAGCGGCCCAGAGCGGACTCGTTCGGCGCATCGAAGGGACAAGGGGCTTGCGGGTCACGGTCTCCTCCGGCGAGCGGTCCCGCCTACGGACCGACGACCCACTCGTGGCGGACGTGCCTTCCCTGATAGGTACTTCGCCGCTGGACGGGGACGGCCTTCACGTACGAGATGATTCGGGCCTGAACCGCTGCGTGCTTCCTGCCAGCTTTCCGCACGGCCCGAGAGACCGTGCTCCGGTCGACGCCCAGGATGTCGGCCAAGTCCTGCTGCGAGCCGCTGAACTGCTCGAATGCCCGCCGGGCTTTCTCCTGTAATTTTTGAACAGAGAGGCCGTCCATGATTCGGAAGAGGCGTGACGTAAGGGCACGACCGGAAGGAAAAGAAAAGACCTGCCCCCGGTAACAGCGAGTGGGCAGGCCAGTTTCTACGATCAGTCTAACGTCTACCAGTATAAGAAAATCGGTCCCCGGGACGTCAAGGCCCGGCAGTTACGGTTCTGTAAATAAAGAGACGCCTGCCCGGCGATCGGGCCGTCCCGTCGTCCGTGCCCGACGGCACGGAAGACTTCGCCGTCGACACCCCCGAAGCCACGGCCGATGGTAGGGAGCAGGCCGGACGGCTCCATCTGATCAACAGTGCCGACGGATCGGTCATCCGGTCCCGGACGGGCGACCGATCGTTTGCGCGGTCCCGTGCCTTCGGATCCGTGGCCGAATCAACCGTAGGACTTCTTTCCGATGGGGGGCCTGCAAGCCCGGACGCTGGCGGCTTCTCAGAAGCGGGAAGACGGACAGATCAACGTCCGAGAGGGTTCATTCCGGCGGAGAATGGAGGCTGGCCCTGCAGGAACCCCGTTGGGCGGTGCTATTGTTCACCGCCGGCCTCGGAACTGGAGGGAACGCGAACGTCGAACCGGATGGTCGGGTGCGTCTCCGGCTCGATCACGGCGTTGAGCACCTCGAAGGCGAGGGGCACCGACGCCGTCCGCTCGCCGGGCTTGACCAGGAGGCGCGTCGTGTCCCGAGGCGCAATCCGGACGAGGTCCGACCGGGAGTGGAAGGGCGCGTCCCCGCGGCTGTCCAGGACGTACTCGGCGTCGGATCGGTTCTCGATCCGGACCTCCAGCACCGAGGTGTCTTCCTGGTAGCGGGCCCCGGCGATCGAGAGGGAGGCGTCGAGGAGCGGCCGAAGGTACTTCTCACGCCCGATGAGCGTGTTGTGGTGCCACACCGCCGTGCGCCCGGCCACCAGGGCGCTTTTTAGGGCCTCCTTCGACCGCTTCTCGGCGAAGACGAGGGTCACCGGTCGATGTCCCCCGTTGTGGACCTCGTAGTCCCAGTCGATCAGGCCGTGGACGTCGGAGGTGCCGAGCATGGTGAGGTCGTGCTCGAGCGCGATGCGCATCGCCTCGGCCGAGTGTCGGTGCTCGTTGACGACCTCAATTCCGTTGAGCATTCCTTTCTCGATCAACGTCCGGTGCATCTCCGTGAGGGAGGGAATGCCGGACGGCTTCTGGGCGGTCCACATCGGGTGGTTCCAGAAGATGAACGCCCCCTGGCGCTTGGCCTCCCGGAAAACGGCCATCGGGTCGTCTTTTAGCAGCGGGTTCGCGTTCTTCAGGAAGATCGCGTTGGCGTGCCCGGGCGGCATCTCGCGGGTAATCTCCGACCCGTTGAGGACGAGCAGGTCGTGGTCCTCGGCCTCCTGGCGGGCAATCTCGTAGGAGCGGTTCCGGTCCGGGTGGGGGATGTCGTCCTGGTGAGGCTGGTACTCAAGATGGTCGGTCATGGCCACGGCGTCGAGCCCGTCCCGGAGGGCCTCCTGCACGCGAATGTCCGGCCAGACGCTCCCGTCGGAGAAGACGGTGTGGGTGTGCAGGTCGACCTGGAGGGTCTTCCGTCCATCCACGTCCGGGAACTGAATGGCACGAGCCCCGCCGTGGGTGTGCTGGGCGAGAAGGGGCGCCGGGAGTGCGAGCAGAACGGCCAACAGAACCGGCAGAAGGCGTTTCATGAAGGCGATGGAGGCGAATGAGCACGAGCAACGTCTTTCCGAAGGGTAGTCCACCGCCGCCCCGAGATCAAGCCGAACCGGCCGTCGTCATTGTTTGGTTAACTCGCGCGTCGGCGGAGAGGGGAGAGCCGCCTCTTCTGACGGCTGCGCCTCTCGGGCCGCTTCTCGGCTCCGGACGAGAACGTCTGCCCCATGCCGAGACCCACGGGGACTGGCCCCGCACGGGGGCTCCTCGACGCGGGCCGCCCCGCTGGGGGCGTGGCCCCCCGAAAAGCAGCTCGGAGATTGAGTTCGGGAACGACGGACCCGGGCGGTCGGCTCCAGATCCACCAGGAGACCGCCCACTCCAGCCGTGTGCGCAGATGCATGCGCCCCGTTCGACCTCTCTCCACGGGAGAAATCGACGGCGAATGGGGGGAGCCGCACAGTGAGACAGGTTCGTAGTCAACAGCGGTGACAGCCGTTGCGTGCCGACGGCGGTCTGGCCGCCCCGTAGTACGTGTACGATTCACGTGTCGTGCGGGCGCGGGGGTTCTCTCCGCACCGACGTGCAGGCCGTGGAGGTCGACCGCAAGATACGACCGCCGATCACAAGTACGAGCAAGACAATACGCCCGCGGTGCGGTTCCTTGGGGGTACGCGAGAAGCCGAGAGGCCTCCCGCTTTCACTAGCACAGTTGGTCTCCCTTACCCTGGGCTCTCGAATGCTATGCCTCCTGCTGTTTCCGCTGAGGTCCGGCCCCGGTCCCCTGTCGGCGGAGCGTCTTCCCGACCGGACGACGAGGAGCTGCGCGCCCTCCGCAACCGCGACCCCAGCGCCGTCGAGAAGTGGATCTGCGGCTGCCGGGAGGCCCTCCACGCCCACGTCCTCCGATACACGCACGACGCGGAGCAGGCCCGCGAGGTGGTGCAGGAGACCATCGTCCGGGCCCTCGAAGGGCTGCCGTCGTTCCGCGGGGAGTCCAAAGTGTCGACTTGGTTGTACAGCATTGCCCGAAACGTCGCCCTTCAGCGGGTCCAGAACGACGACCGCTGCGTGCCCAGCCCGCCCGACCAGCTCCGGCGGCTGCGCTGCCAGAATGCCCCCGACCGGGGCGGCGGGGTGCCGGAATCGGAGACCGACGCCCGTGTCGAGCGCGAAGAACGCCTGGAGCTCTTCTACGAGGCGATGAGCGCGCTGTCTCCCTCCTACCGCGAGATCATTCGCCTGCGGGACCTCGAGGAGAAGACCACGGCCGAAACCGCGGAGGCGACCGGACTCACGGAAGTGAACGTTCGAGTCCGTCTGCACCGGGCCCGCACGAAGGTTCGCGAGGCCCTGAACCAGATGGTCGACGCCCCGGCCCGGGAGGGGCCGATCCCGCAGAAAGCGCCCTGACTCGGGCCCGTCCCCGACCCGGCCGGGGCCGTAATGCCTCGGACCAGTAGGCCCGCGGCGGGCAGGGTCCTGCCCGTCGGCCGCTTCTCCCATCGACACACAAAAGCACAGTTTCCAGACGAGCCATGCGTGCCACGCCCGCCTACAACCTGTTCGGTACGCTCGCCGTGATCGGACTGCTTTTGATTGGACTCGGCACCAGCGGAGTCCCCGACGCCCTCGTTTCGGAGGGCTCCGTCCGCACTGCGCTGGATGAGGGGAGTGCGGAGGGGACGTTCGAGGCCCGGGCCCAGTCCGTGGCGGGGCGGGCCGTCATTCGTCGGGGCGCCCCGGATGGACCTGTCCTCTCATTTGAGAACTTCCGTCTCATCCCGACCCCGGCCCCCCACGTCTATCTGTCGTCGGCCCCCGACGTCACGATGGACGACGTGACAAACGGCCCTCCCATCCAGGAGGCCCTCAACGGGGCGGTGTGGCACGTTGGCGTTCTGAAGAAAGGAGAGGGCAGTCAACGGTACCGGTTGTCGTCGAGCGTCCCCCTGGCGCGCGCCGCCTCGGTCGTGATCTGGGGCGAGAAGCGGAACGTGCCCCTCGCCGTCGCTCCGCTAAACGGGCGGGACGCGGGGACGAAGTGACCCGTCGGGACGCGCAGCCCCTCCGGGCGTGGAGAGGATCCCGTGCCTCGGGACCATTCGGGGAGGCCCGATTCGACAGGTGCCTGCACCGTCGGTCGGCGCCCACGGAGGAAGGAGCACCGATTGGGGACCGCCTTTCGATCACGTGCACCAACAATGAGCATCGCAACAATGCTGTCAACCGCCGCAAAGACTTGTCGAGTGCCCCTTATCGTCCTTCTAATCGTCGCGGGGTGTGTCATCTCCACCGCGCCGGCACACGGGCAGAACTGGATGACCGGATTTTCCCGCCCTGCCGGTGCCGCCGATGTCTCCTTCTCCTACACCACCGAGACCGGAGACGAATTCTACGTGGGGGAGACCGAAATGGCGCTCACCGATCCCCCGCTGCCCTACAGCGAAATCTCGCGCCGGTCGTACTCGGTGTTCGTGGGACTCGGGGTGACGGACAACCTGGACGTGACGCTGAACCTGCCGTACGTCGCGACCAGCAGCAACTACACCGACGGCATTCCCTCGCCGGTGACCCGCGCGCTGCCGGCCTCGCAGGAGAACGTCCAGAACGGAGCGCTGAAAGTGTCCTGGCGGGCCGCGCGGGCGTCGGTCGGCCCCGGAGCCGCCAGCATCACGGTCGCGCTTCGTGGATCCACCCCGTTGTCTGAGTACAAGAATGGGGAAAATTTGGTGGTCTTCCAAACCCCGAATGGCCAGATGATGGCTCCGAATCTGGTCGTGATTGGCGACCGGGCGTCGGCGGTCCGGGGCGGGGGGCTCCTCCAGTATCGGTTTGACTCGGGCGTCTTTACCTCGGTCCAGGTCGGCTACCAGCTCACGGGGGCGTCCGGTGGGCTGGACGTCCCGAACAAGGTGTTTCTCGGGGGACGACTCGGCTATGCCGGGTCCCGTGTGTACGGAGAAGCATGGGTCGGCCGGTCGGCTTCGACCAGTGGGCCCGACATCGGCGAGGACCCGCGCTTCCCGCTCCACGACGTAGACTTCACCCGCCTCGGGGCAAGCGCGAGCGGAAGGTCGTGGCGCCGCTGTGGGTGAACGTAGGGACCTTCACGGTGGTCGATGGCCGCAATGTGCTGAAGACGACCGGGGTCTTCGCCGGGATCACCCTCAAACCGTCCACCCGCCTCTTCTGATCTCCCCCCCACGCGGCCTGTTGCGGGCTCGACGGGGCCATCGGTCTCGGCGGGTCTCAGTGGCGTCCAGGAGAAGGGGCCCATACGCTCGTAGTGAACTGAGACTCACTCTTCTACCGCTATGGACCGCTCGCGCGCGGCCTGTCTGTTTCTTGTCGTCGCCCTTCTGGCCACCGGTGTCCTGAATGGGGCCTTGGGGCAGGAGCGGCCCCTCTCCACGCTCTATCGCCAGGGGGACGCGCTCCTCGAACGACACGTGGAGGGCGGGCGTGTCGACTACGCGGCCCTCAAGCAGGAGCCCGACACGCTCCGTCGGCTGCTCCGCTACGTCCGCCGACAGGATCTCCGGACGCTGCCTCCTCCCCACGCGAAGGCGCTGTTGATCAACGCGTACAACCTGGCGGTCATCGACGCCATCGTGCGCCACTACCCTGTCGACTCGCCGATGGACGTCGACGGATTTTTTACGACGAAGCGGTACGAAGTCGCCGGAACGAAGCGCTCCCTCGACGGCATCGAGGCCCTCCTCTTCGATCGCTTCCCGGACCCGCGCCTCCACTTTACGCTCGTGTGTGCCGCGAAGAGCTGCCCCTCGCTGCCGGACTCGACGTATCGGGCCGCCCGCCTCGACGCGCAACTGGACCGCGTGACCCGGGAAGCGCTCCGGTCGGAGCGGTTCGTGGACCCTGTGCCGAGCGCAGAGACCGTCCGTCTCTCGAAGATCTTGAAGTGGTATCGCTCCGACTTTGGGCGCGAGGCGTCGTCGGTCGTCGCCTACGTCAACCAGTACCGATCGGACCCGGTCCCTACGTCCTACACGCCCAAGTTTCGGTCGTACGACTGGACCCTGAATGACCGCTCCAGGCAGGGCGGGGCCCGGTAACGTTGAGCGCCCCCGCCCCGCGCCAAACGAGCACCAAAGCGTAAATCGAGCGCCCCCCACTGCCATTATGACCACGCTGGTCATTATTCCCGCCTATAACGAAGGCCAGGCGATCGGTCACGTCGTGTCGGACGTTCCCGACTGGACCGATCAGGTCGTCGTCGTGGACAACGCCTCCACCGACGACACGGCAGAAACGGCCCGGGCCGCCGGGGCGACCGTCGTCGAAGAACGCACGCAAGGATATGGCCACGCCTGCCTCCGAGGCCTCGAATACGCCCAGGCTCGTACCCCCGACCTCGTCGTGTTTCTGGACGGGGATTACAGCGACCACCCCGAGGAGATGGAACGGCTTGTCCACCCGATCGCGGCGGACGAGGCCGATTTCGTAGTGGGGTCTCGCATCCGAGGGGACGCCGAGCCCGGGGCGCTTCTTCCGCAGGCACAGGTGGGGAATCGGCTGGCCTGTCGGCTTATGTCTGCCATCTGGGACGCCCCGTACTCGGACCTGGGTCCGTTCCGCGCCATCCGGTTTCCCGCCCTGCAGGCCCTCGACATGCAGGACAAAACCTTTGGGTGGACCATCGAGATGCAGATCAAGGCGTTGGAGGCGGGGCTCCGGGTCGAGGAGGTCCCCGTGTCCTACCGGCGCGGCATCGGGCCCTCCAAGATCACCGGGACGCTCACGGGCACACTGAAGGCGTCGGCCAAAATCCTGTGGACCATCGGGCGCATGGCCGCGACCACCCACCGCCGGGCGCCCCGGCTTCGCCGTCGTGTAGAGGCGGCCTCTCCGACAGGGGCGTCGCCGGCCGAGGTCGAACGCGCAGAGATGCCCTTCTCCTGACCTTTCCTGGCCTACAGTTTCTTTCCTTTCCTCCTCCAATCCGATGCTCGACCTCCTCTCCCGCTACGCCAATTGGCTACACCTGCAGTGGCCCGACGGGACCCCCGAGAAGCTCCCTCGCGTCGACGAGCACTTCCGTACGAACGTCGACGGGGTCTACGTCGTGGGCGACCTGGCGGGCGTGCCGCTCCTGAAGTTCTCGGTCGACGGGGGAGCCCGGGCCGTGCAGGACATCGTCGCTCGGGGCATCGACCCGGTGGAGCCGACCGGCGAGGAGGGCCCCTACGACATCGTCATCGTGGGGGCCGGCGCGAGCGGCATGGCCGCCGCCCGGGAGGCCGAGAAAAACGGGCTCTCCTACTGCGTGCTGGAGTCGCAGCGCCGGTTTGCGACGATTAAAGACTTCCAGCCGGAGAAGCCAATCTACACCTACCCGAAAGAAATGACACCGGAGGGGGACATCGACGTGGAGGCGGATGTGAAGGAGGAGCTGGTGGAGGCCCTAGACGCTCAAACTCGGGACGTCCCGGTCCGCCACGCCACGGCCCACCGCGTAGAGCAGACGAGCAACGGGCACGCCGTCGTGACGACGGAGGGCCACCGCGTTCGGGGGCAGCGCGTCGTCGTGGCCATCGGGCGGAGCGGCAACTTCCGCAGCCTCGACGTGCCCGGGGAGGAGAAGGAGCACGTCCACCACCGCCTCCACGACCCGACCCGCTGCTGCCGCAATCAGGTGCTGGTGATCGGCGGGGGCGACTCGGCGGCGGAGGCGGCCATCTCGCTGGTCGAGGAAGGGGCCAACGTCGTGCTCTCCTACCGACGAGAGGAATTCTACCGCCCGAAGGAAGAGAACATTGACCGCCTGCAGGAGCTGGCCGCCCGCACGGAAGGGGACGGCACCCTCACCCTTCGGATGCCAACCGACATCGAGGAGATCCGGGAGGATGAGGTCGTGCTCTCCAACGAGGAGGATGAGCAGGAAACCGTCGAGGCCCATCACGTCTTCGCGATGATCGGGCGGGAGGCCCCGCTCGACTTCTTCCGCCGTTCCGGCATCGAGCTCCGCAACGACTGGGGCGAGGTCCCCGACTCGCTGCGGGAGGCCTTGTCGGGGCTCTCCTGGCTCAAAGGCCTGCGGTGGGACCGCATCGGGGCCTTCGCGTCCTTCTTCCTGTTCGTGGCCGCGATTTACAGCTGGAAGGGCGGCGGATGGGTGGGTCAGCTCGCGCAGGCCGCAGAGGTCTTCCCGTTCGGGTGGTCTCCGGACCCCGACGGGACGGGCCTGCTCGACGTGACGCTGACCTCGATGCAACGGCCGGGCTTCTACTACACGTTTGCCTACTCGGCCCTGGTGGTGATCTTCGGCATCCGGCGCATCCGGCGGCGAAAAACGCCCTACATCAAGGCCCAAACCCTCACGCTGATGGCGGTGCAGGTCCTTCCCCTGTTTCTGCTGCCTCAGATCCTCCTTCCCTGGCTCGGGGGCAACGGCCTGCTGCCAACGGCCGTTCTCGACGCCCTCTTTCCCACCAGCGAGTACGCCGTGCACGGGCGCGAGTACTGGCGGGCCACGGGCTTCATCCTGGCCTGGCCGCTCTTCATCTGGAACGTCTTTACCGCCGAACCGCTGTGGTGGTGGCTGGCCATCTGCGTCCTCCAGACCTTTGTGATCATCCCGGGCATGATCTACTTCTGGGGCAAGGGCGCCTACTGCGGCTGGATCTGCA
>JBDGQP010000098.1:0-8167 GCA_042218975.1 Salinibacter sp. | reverse complement strand
CGGCCCCGATCAACCCGCTCTTCCCCGACCAGCTCACGACGTGGATCGACACGGTGGGCCAGGCCAACGCCCGTGCCTTCGACCGCTACGGGTGGAGCTACTACACGCGCGACGTCTTCGACCTGCACTACCCGGGGTACTGGGATTCGTACCCGAGCCTGCACGGCGCCACCGGCATGACCTACGAGACCGACGGCGGGGGCGGGAAGGGGCTCCGCTGGCGACGGGGCGACGGCACGATCCTGACCTTCGAGGACGGCATCGCCCACCACTTCGTGGCGATCCTGTCGACGATCGACGCGGCGGCGCGCAACCGGGAGGCGCGCCTGCGGGACTACTACCAGTTCTTCGCCGACGCGATGGAGACGGCCGGGACCCAGACGCCGCGCGGCGTGGTGCTGCAGGCCGGGAACGATCCCCGCCGGGCGGCCCGCCTCGCCACCACGCTGCTGCGGCACGGGGTCACGGTCGAGCGCATCACACAGTCCGGCGCGGTGCAGGGCTACGACGTGCGGGCCGATGCCCAGACCCGGCGCACGGTGGCGGCGGGCTCGTTCTTCGTCCCGTTCGCGCAGCCGAACGCCACGCTCGCCCGCATGCTGCTCCGCCCCGACGTTCCGCTGCCGGAGGACTTCCGGCAGCAGGAGCTGGCCCGCCTCGCGCACAACCTGCGCGTGGCCCCCGACGAGCGGGAGCCCCACGCCTTCTACGACGTGACGGCCTGGAACCTGGCCATAGCCGGGGGGGTGCCCGCCCTCTGGACCGACACCGGCGATCCGCTGCCGAGCACAACCCTCTCGCTGCCGGACTCGGCCCGCGCCGCGCCGGGCGGCTGGGCGCACGACGTGGCCGTGCCCACCGTCGCGGGCGGCACCGACGGCCGTGCGCAGAGCGCCTACGTGTGGCGGCCGGGCTCGGTCGGCTCGACGCGCCTGCTGGCCCGCCTGATGGGCGAGGGCTTCAACGTGGCCGTCGTCGACCGCCCGATGGTCGTGGGGGAAACGTCGTTCCCGCGCGGCAGCTACATCGCCCGCGTGGGCCGCAATCCCGAGTCGCTCCACGCCCGCATCGACACCCTCGCGGAGGCGGCCGCCGTGCCGGTGCACGCCGCCGACACCGCGTTCCCGCAGCGGGGGCCCACCGGCACCGGCTCGGAGACGACGCGCAACCTGACCCCGCCCGACATCGCCGTGCTCGCCGGGGACGGCGTGTCGACGACCTCCTACGGCGCCTTCTGGTACGTCTTCCAGGAGCGGCTCGGGCAGCCGTTTACGGCGCTCCGCACGCGCACCCTCTCGGCCGACGACCTGGCGGGGGAGGACGTGCTCGTCCTGCCGGACGGGGACTACGGGACGCTGTCGGACGACGCCCAGGCCGCGGTGCGCCGGTGGGTCGAGCGCGGCGGCACGGTGGTCGGGTACGCCGGGGGCGCCCGCGTCCTCGGCCGCGAGGCGATGGGCGTGGCCTACACCGACACCACCGCCTCGACGATGTCGCTCGCCGCGATGCGCAGCGCGATCGACAAGACGCTCACCGGCGAGCCTGCCCTGCCGCCCGAGCCGAGCCCCTCGGCCGCCATCCCCGAGCAGCCCGTGCCCGGGGCCTTCCTGCGGGCCCGCGCCGACACGACGCACTGGCTGACGTACGGGATGGACGCCGAGCTCGCGCTCCTCAGCGAACACACGCCGCTGGACGCGTCGGTGAACGGCGCCAACCCGGTCACCTACGCCGCCGACGACCTGGAGGTGAGCGGCTTCACGTGGCCCGCCCTCACAGGGCACGTCTACGCCGAGCAGCCCTACGCGACCGTCGACCGCCTCGGCGACGGACGGGTGATCCGGCTGGCCGAGGACCCGCTCTTCCGCGTCTGGGCCGACGGCCCGATCGACCTCCTGACCAACGCCATCTACCTCGGGGGGCCGAATGAGCCCGGGAGCTACTAGCGCCCACTCCGAGGCGGTTCCTCCTCCCTTCCATAGAGTGCCGTTCCGCGTTCAACGTTGAACGTGAGAACGTCAAACGCCCGTACGCCTCTCGCCCCTCGTCCCCCTTCCCAACGATGCGCACCTGCGCCCTCTTTCTCCTCGCCCTGCTGCTTCCCCTGCCGGCGCACGCGCAGTCGGCCGACGGCACGCCCTGGACGATCGACCACGTGCTCCGGCAGCGGTCCCTCGACGACGTCGACATCGGCCCGGACGGGGCCCGCGTGCTGTGGGTCAAGGAGACCCCCGACCCGGAGGCCGACGAGACGCAGTCGGACCTCTACCTCACCTATCGGACCTCTACCTCACCTACCGGAACAACCCGCACGGGGGCGACTCGACGGCCACGATCCGGCTCACGCGCACGGGCAACAACCGCGACCCGCGCTGGAGCCCGAACGGGCACCAGATCGCGTTTCTCTCCTCGCGGGACACGGACGAGGACGACGAGAGCAGCGGCACGCAGATCTGGCGGCTCGACCCACGGGGCGGGGCGCCCGAGGCGGTGACGACCACGGAGCACGGCGTAAAGGGGGCCCGCTGGCTCGACAACAACAGAATTCTCTTCGCGGCCCGCGAGAAGAGCACCCGCTACGAGAATCACCTCGAGGAGACGGAGGACGACGCCCGCGTGGTCGAGGACACGACGCTCTACCGGCCGGTGCGCCTCTTCGTGGTGAACGTCGAGACCGAAGAGGTGACGCGCCTCACCGAAAACGAGGGCCAGATCGGGGAGTTCGTGCCCTCGCCCGACGGCCGCTACGTCGTGTACAGCCTCGACGACTCGCCGGTCGACGCCGACGCCCGCAACCAGCCGCACCAGTACCTGCTGGACCTGCGGGCGGGGACGACGACCGAGATCTTCGACGAGCAGTACTTCGACCCCTCCAACTACCAGTGGACGGCCGACGGTCGCGGCTTCTACGCCACCGACACCTACTCCTCGGACCCGGAGCACGAGGGGGCCGGCATCAACAAGCTCTACTACTACACCCTGAGCGATCGCTCCTACCAGGAAGTGCCGCTTCGGTATAAGGACCACGGCGTGGGCTACGGCGGCTACAGCGTCGTCGACGGCGGTGTTCACGTTCAGCTGGCGGACGGACCCAAGATGAAGCCCCGCTTCTACCGGAAAACCGAAGACGGCTGGGCGATCGAGGAGGCGCCCGACGACCGCCTCCAGCACGCCACGTCGCTCACGGTGGGCCCCGACGGCAAGACCATCGTCTTCAGCCACTCCCGCGCCGACGAACTGCCGTCCTACCGCGTGGGCACCTACCGCCGCGGCCAAATTGAGAGCGACGAGACGCTGACCACGCTCAACCCGCAGCTCAAGGACCTGCCCATTCCCCGGGCCGAGGTCGTCCGCTGGACGGGCGCCCAGGGCGACACGGTTAACGGCATCCTGTACTACCCGCTCGACTACAACCCGGACCGCCGCTACCCGATGGTCACCGTCATCCACGGCGGCCCCAGCGCGGCGGACCTCGACGCCTGGAGCCTCGGATGGACCGTCTACCCTCCGCTCCTCGCCCAGAAGGGGGCCTTCGTCTTCCGTCCCAACTACCACGGCTCCGGCCACCACGGCCTCGAGTTCGTCGAGTCGATCAAGGGCCGGTATTACGAGCTCGAGATTCCCGACATCGTGAGTGGGATCGACACCCTGGCCGACCGCGGCCTCGTCGACACGGACTCGCTCGGCGTCATGGGGTGGTCGAACGGGGCCATCCTCAGCATTCAGCTCACCATCGAGCACCCCGAGCTCTTCCAGGTGGCCGCGCCCGGGGCGGGGGACGTCAACTGGACCTCCGACTACGGCAACTGCGCGTTCGGCGTGCGCTTCGACAACTCCTACTTCAAGGGCCCGCCCTGGAAGTACACCGAGCACTACATCGAGAAGAGTCCGCTCTTCGAGATGGAGGCGGTCGAGACGCCCACCCTCATCCACCACGGCACCGAGGACCGTGCCGTGCCGTCCGAGCAGGGCTGGGAGTACTACCGCGCCCTTCAGCAAATCGGCAACGCGCCGGTCCGCTTCCTTCGGTATCCCGGCGAGCCCCACGGCCTGGGCGAGCTCTCCCACCAGCGCCGCAAGGTGGAGGAGGACCTGAAGTGGCTGAATACCTATCTCTTCGGGACCACCTCGATGGACGAGCGCGTCGACGACCGGCTGCTGGCCGACGACGCGCCGCTGGCCCTCCTCGAAACCGCCGACCCGCCGGCCCGGACCGACGGCCACTACGGCACCGAGGTGAACGGTGCGCTCGTCCCCGAGACCGTCACGGTCGGCGACACGCTCACGGTGGGCCGCTTCGAGGTGACGCGGGCGCAGTTTCGGGCCTTCGACCCCGACTACGAGGTGCCGTCCGGCACGGCCGACTACCCGGCCAACGACATCTCCCCGGAACAGGCCCGGGCCTACGTCGAATGGCTGAGCGAGCAGACGGGCCGTACCTACCGCCTTCCGACCGCCGCGGAACTCGGGGCGCTGAAGGACGCACGGGCCGGATCGGCCGAGAACACGCCGGCGCACTGGGCCGGCTTCGCCCCCAACCCCGACGAGTATCGCCGCCTGCGGGCCCGCCTGGCGGGACAGCCGACCGACGCGCTCCTCATGCCGGTGGGCCGCCGCCCGCCGGGCCACGGTCCCGACGGCCGCGGCCCCCTCGTCTACGACGTCGCCGGCAACGTCGCCGAGTGGGCCCGTACCGACGACGGCCTCCGCGCCACGAACGGCTCGGTGCTCACGCTGAAGCTCCCGAAGACCGACGCCGCTCCGGACGTGCCGGCCCGCGTGAAGGGACTCCGCGTGGTGCGCGAGCGGTAGCGGCGCGACGACGCGATCGACCCGCCCGCCGAGGACGAGACTGACCGCCACGCATGGGCCCTGCGCGAGGCGCTCGCGCTTTTCCGGACGGCCAACCCGGCGCCGCGGAAGTGGCTGCATCCGCCCCCCGTGTGCCGGGAAGCCGTAGCGGTGATGGATCGGGGACTGGCTCGCAGTGTCGACGGGCAAAACCGGGACGATGAGCCGATTGCCCGGGGCGGACCTCTACGTTCTCCGCGCCCTCCCGGCCGTGCGCCGGGGCGATCAGGATCGGGGACTGGGGCCCGGGGACGTTGCTCCCCTCGTGGCGGCGACGGTCGACGATCCGGCGGCCCGCTCAACGGCCTCTCCCGGGCGGTCCCAACGGCGGGCCGCACCGCGAGGTCACGTCGTTTTCAACGCCCCGCCGTTCCGCCGTCGGATCCTCTGCGGGCAGCGCTGGTGTGATACTGTGCTGGGTGACAATGTGGCAGGCCGCTGGCCGTGCTCCGCATCGTCGCCGGGCCGTGCACGCCTGTATCCCTCGACTTTTCCTCGATTTATGGACCGTGCCTCCATCCAGGAACGCTTCGGCATCGTCGGCGAGTCCGACGCCATCAAGAACGTCATCGACCGGGCCCGTCAGGTGGCGAAGACCGACATCACCGTGCTGCTGCAGGGGGAGAGCGGCGTCGGCAAGGAGCTGATTGCCCAGGCGCTCCACGACCTGTCGATGCGGCGCCACGAGGACCGGGTCGTCGTCAACTGCGGCGCCATCCCCGAGGGCCTCGTCGAGAGCGAGCTGTTCGGGGCCGAGAAGGGCGCCTACACCGGCGCCGTCGAGAAGCGGGTCGGGTACTTCGAGGAGGCCGATGGCAGCACCATCTTCCTCGACGAGATCGGCGAGATGCCGCAGCCGGCGCAGGTGCGCCTGCTGCGCGTGCTGGAGTCGGGCAAATTCAGCCGCGTGGGGGCGTCGCAGCAGCAGCGGGTCGACGTCCGCATCGTGGCGGCCACGAACAAGAACCTCGCCGAGGAGGTGCAGGCCGGGCGCTTCCGAAAGGACCTCTACTACCGGCTCAGCACTGTCCTCATCGACATCCCGCCCCTGCGGGAGCGGACGGAGGACATCATTCCCATCTTCGAGACCTTCCTGCACGAGTTCGCCACGGAGTACGACTCTTCGCTGAAGACGCTGACGGCCGACGCCGAGGAGCTGCTGGAGACGTACCGCTGGCCCGGCAACGTCCGCGAGCTGCGCAACGTCGCGGAGCAGGTGGCCGTGCTGCTGCGGGACGAGGAGGTGACGGCTGAGGAACTGCGGCCCCTCCTGCGCAGCGTCGGCGAGGCGGCCCCGTCCACCGACCTAATGCGGGTCGACCGCTCACAGGACCGGCGGGGCGAGGAAGACGAGTCTTCGGACACGGACCTTCGCCAGCAGGAGCTGCTCTACCGGGCCATCCTGGAGATGCGCATGGACCTACGCGAGTTGAAGGACCAGATGGGCTCGCTGATGTCGAACGTCGGGGTGGTCGTGCCGCGGGACGTGGCCGAGCGCGGGGACTTTCCGGGCGACTACGACGACTTCGTGGTCGTGCGCAACACCGACGAGCCCGGGGGCTACCGGGGGCAGCCCGATCGGGACGAGCGGGGCGAGGTCGACTCGCTCATCCGCGACGTGGTATACGAGGTGGACGAGGACGGGCCGGCTCGCCCCGCCCCGCGCGAGGAGCGGGCCGGACGGGGCAGGTCCGGGAGCGAGCCGGTGGTGCCGGACCGCGGACACGGCGGGCCGACGTCGGCTCCCGGCCCGGCCGCGGCGAACGGCGGATCCGACGACGAGGAGCTCCCGACGCTGGAGGAGGCGGAGAAGCAGCTCATCAGCCGGGCCCTCAAGCAGTTTGACGGAAACCGGCGCAAGACGGCCCAGGCCCTCGGCATCAGCGAGCGCACCCTCTACCGCAAGCTCAAGGACATCGACGAAGACCTGTGATGGGGTCGGCTCGCTCCGCTCGCCTGGTGGGAGTTAGTGAATGGGGGAGGAGGGGGTTCGTAGAGATCGGTCCGTCTTTCCTTCGGCTGCATGCCCCGAAACGTCGAAATGGATCCATTGGAAGTCCCGTGCAACCGATCTCCATTGCTGGCGGTACCAACATCACCGACGGCCACAGGACAGCAAGGTATTCAGTGAGATGGACCCTGACACTCAACAGTCGACAATCAACGAGACACCGGCGTCTGGGAGCGGGTGGGGCGCGCTGGTGAGCGGGATGCTTCTCGTGCTCGCTACGAGCCTGACCGGATGCATGTACTACGGCTTCTCCGGGGCCAGCATCCCGTCGCACCTCGAGACGATCGCCATTCCCATCGCGGAGGACAACACCGCCAGCCCGGTTCCCTCGCTGGGGCAGAACCTCACGAGTCGCCTGACCGAACAGTTTGTGGGGCGCACGCGGCTGACCCTCAACAACAACGAGACGAACGCCGACGCCGTGCTCACCGCCCGGATCCTGCGGTATTCGAACCAGCCCACCGGCGTGAGTGGCGACGCGCGCGCCACCACCAACAGCGTCGAGGTGCAGATACAGGCCCGCTACTACGACCAGGTACGAGACTCCACGATGGTGGACCGCACGTTCACGGGGTCCGCCGAGTACAACCCGGCACAGGCGGGCGCGGCGGGGGCGGAACAAGCCACCCGCCTCGCGATGCAGCGGGCCGCGGAAGACATCTTTACCACCGCGACGTCGGACTGGTAGCGGCGGCCCCCGGCCCTTCTACCGGCGCCGCTCGCACTCGACGTTTGCCGAGTGCATCCCCGTCTGGGGGACGGGTTCCGATCGCCCTCGGAGAGGACGCCTGGACGCGTCCTGCACCAACCCTCCACACATTCGGCCGTCCGTCCCCGAGCCCCACGAGGAAATTCGGGGCTACTCGTTCTCGTCGAAGAGGCCGGGGATGTCGATCCGACGAACCCCGTCGGCGTCCCCGACAATCATCTGGCCGGTGCCCCGCATCTGCGCCCCGCCGAACGCACCGTCCTTCCGGAGCGCGTAGAACCGCACCCCGAAACTGGGATTGCCCTGTTCGTTGCGGAGCCGCGGCACCTGGGTGTTCTCCGCGATGCGGCGGCAGGCGAAGAGGCACGCCTCCTCGGGCGCGTCGCCCGCCCGCATCCGCTCGACGATGAGGTAGCTCGACAGGTTTTTGAGGTTGGCCTCGCCCCGCCCCGTGGACCCGGCCGCGCCGACGTCGTTGTCGGCGTACAGGCCCGCCCCCACGACCGAGGTGTCCGCGACCCGGCCCGGGATCTTGAAGAAAAGGCCGCTGGTGGTGGTCACGGAGCCGATGTTGCCGTTCGGGGCGAGGGCCGAGCAGT
>JBDGQP010000097.1:0-10675 GCA_042218975.1 Salinibacter sp. | reverse complement strand
CGAGAGTCTCTTTCCCCTACTCCTCGGTCTAGTACTTCTCTTCGCGGCAGCGGGCTGTCAGTTCACACCCTCCGGTCCAGAGAAGCGCGCATTCACCGTGAGTGATGCGCTTCGACTCGAGGCACCGCAGAGCCCCGTTCTCTCTCCGGATGGAAAGTGGGTGGCATATATTCAGGGTGATTCACTCCTGGCGAAAACAACTGGCCGGTCGAACCAGGAACCGGACTTTGTCGCCCAAGGTGTCGAGGGGCAGGTGTCGTATCCCGTCCCGTTTATGGAGTGGTCGCCCAGCGGAAGTCGCCTGCTCTTTAGGACGGATGGAAGTGACGGGAATGGACGTTTGCAGGTTGCTGATGTCGCCGCCGACTCCTCTGTCGTCGTCCGAGCCTTCCTGCCCGATTCCCTTCGAGGGTCGCTCCGCACCTTCCAGAACTTCTATGCGGGCGGCCCGAAGTGGTCGCCAGATGGCGAGCACATCGCACTCCTGGCTATCCCGCCTAAAGAAAGCTCACTGGAGGTGTACGTCGCCGACGTGGTGGAGCAAAGCGTGGTGCGATGGACGCAGGGCGAGAGTGCAAAGTGGAGCGTAGAGTGGTCGCGGGACGGGACCCGACTCTTCTACGCTACGGGTTCATTCACGGGGGCGAACGGGGCGGTAAAGTCCCTGGCACGCCCCACCAGCATAGCTGGACGTCCGAAAGTAGTACATACCGACGACATCGCCTTTCTTCGGGACCTGCTACGATCACCCTCCGGCGATTATCTGTTGGCCCGAATGCGGTCTGGTACTCCTGTGCTCCTTGAGGCGAACTCGGGAGACTTTACCAAGGTGACCTCGCACGGGCTTCCGAATCGGGACTACAAGGGATGGTCAAGCGACGGCCGCTTCCTATTGACGGATCGTACTCGAGGCATGTCGTCCGGACTTGAAGTAGTACGCGTACCGTCCGGGTCCACAACGGCGCTATCGTCATCGCCCGAGCACCATACGCTGGTGGGAGTCGGGCACACGTCGGCGGCAACCACCCGTCTTCTCTATCGAGCCGAGTCGGGGAGTTCTCCGCCTCGTCTGCGCGTGGCGGATTGGCGACCCGGCCACGCGCTCCAAGAAGGTCACAGGGTAACCACCTACGAACCGTGGATGGACTCCGTCGCGTTTGCCAATCACAAGATACGCAGCTACCAGACCGGGGAGGGTGACACCCTTCAGGCCCAGCTCTTTCTCCCTCCGGAATCGGTGGACGCAGAGCCCCCGTATCCAGCTGTAGTTATCCCCTATGGCAGGTACAGTAATGAATTTCCGTCGAGTAGCTACTTCCTGGATGTGGGCATCCAGCCGCTCGCTTCAAAGGGATATGCCGTCATCCGCCCGAACACGCGAGACAGTCGTGATCTGGGCAACTATCATTATGGCTCTGTTGAATTAGACGACACGAATCAACTGCTCACACTTCTGGCGGACGAGCATCTGATTGACAGGTCACGGGTTTCTGTGATCGGTCACAGCCATGGAGGGGCGCTCACCTACTACTACGCGTCCCATTCGGACTGTTTCTGTGCTGCTGTGCCGATCAACGGCGCCGCCGACTGGGTGTACCAGGCCAAGCTACGCCGCATGGCGGGGCTTCCCGGAGGGATGAGTGGTCCCCCGAGTCAGTATCCGGAGGAGTACGAGCGGGCCTCCCCACTGGCAAACGCGCGCCGCGTAACAACGCCTCTTCTGGCCGTCTCGGGAGGAGAAGACAACCAGATCCCTTCGCGAAATGCCCGTGCAATGGTATCCAAACTCGACAGCCTCGGCAAACCGGCTCGCCACCTCCACTTCAGTAATGAGGGGCACCTTCTGGAAAGAGAAAGCACCATTGTCTCGCTTTGGGAAGCCGTTTTCGATTTTCTATCCCGACATTGCGCCAACTGACTGTGGCTCAGACTTCGAGTGAGGGAAAGGAAAGGCCCCTACCCGTTCGACCGCCCCTGGACCCGTCGCGGCAGAGTGTTTCCGTCAGACCGCCCGTCCGCTCTCGTGAATCATCTACGGTTCAGGGGGGCGTCTTACCTCGTAGACCGACCGAAACTGTGAGGTGGTGACATGAACCGCGACCAGATCTTTCATCGCGATCCGAATATTCTTGGCGGGACACCGGTCTTTACCGGGACGCGCGTTCCTGTGGAGTCCCTGATCCAGCACCTCAAGCACGGAACGCGTCTCGAGGAATTCCTGGACGACTTTCCCTCTGTGCAGCGTGAGCAAGCCGAGGCCTTCTTGGATCTTGCCGAGAAAGAGGGGGTGCGGGCGGACTCCTCCTCGGCGGCATGACGGTTCTGTTTGACGAGAACATTCCGCGGAAGCTGACAGCATCTCTTCCGGCCGACAGTGGATCGGCGCCGTTTTGAAAGAGGGGTTCTTGCACCGTAACTCACACGCTTCAGAGCCCGTCGCGACTGTATCCCATATGCGGTTCGCGGAGAGCGGCGTGAACCGAGTTGTTCGCTCCGGCGTACGTACTGCCACAGCACAGGCACTTCCGCATCCTTCGTTCGGATCATGAATGTTGTTGAGAAGATCAACAGGCAGGTTCAGCGCCTTCCCGAGCGTACGCAGGTTGAGGTGCTTGACTTCGTGGAGTATCTGATCACGAAAACGGAGCGCGAGCAGGGTCGAGGCGAGGACCAGGACTGGACACAATTGTCGCTCGCTTCGGCAATGCGGAACATTGAGGGAGAGACGGACGCTGAGTACACGGAGGAAGATCTCGAAGAGCGGTTCCCGTCGTCGTGAAGGAATCGGGTCAGATCGTTCTGTTTCGGTTTCCTCGCTCGGATTTGGCGGAGGGAAAGCTTCGCCCGGCTCTATTGATAACCGAAGCTCCGGGTCCGTAGGACGACTGGCTGATCTGTATGATCTCCTCGCAGCTCCATCAGCAGGTCGAGGGATTCGACGAGCTGATAGAGGAAGGGGATGACGATTTCCAGCAGTCGGGCCTCAAGAAGACGAGTGTAGTTCGAATCAGCCGACTGGCGGTTGTTGAGGGACAGATCCTTGAGGGGCGCATTGGAAGGATTCGTCCGGATCGATTACAGCGAATTCGAAGTCAGCTCGCGGAGTGGGTTGGGGGCCGCCGGAGGACGGCGTAGAAGATTTGTGGCCGCCCTCAGTACGTCCTAACCGGGGCCTCTGGCGTGTTTGAGTGGTTCAGCAGGGCGGTTCGGCACGCCAACCGAGAGTGGACAATTGAACGGAGGGGAGCTCCGGATTACGGTACGCCCCGTTCAGGGCCGTCCAGAACAGCCCCTCTTCCGCCCGGCTCAGGTGAGCTGTATCGCCATGCACGCGGCTCCGGGGGCTCCGCAGCCGTAGCCGGGAGACGCGCACGAACCGCTACCGCGACGGTCCGGTTGGGGAGTGGGGCCCCTGGAGGAGCGCCTCGAGCCGGCGGCCCGCGGCGAGCAGGGCGGCGTCGTGGCCCGGCCGCCCGTGCACCTGCAGCCCGATCGGGAGGCCCTCCTCGGAGCGCCCGGCCGGCAGCGTGAGGATGGGATGGCCCAGCACGGCCGTCGCGCAGTTGTAGACCGCGAAGGGGAGGGCGTACGGGACCGAGACCCCGCCGAGCGAGAACGGCGCCCCGGTGCGCCGGTGCGAGAACGCCGGCACCGAGGCGACGGGGGTAATCCACAGGTCCCACGAGCCGAAAAACGAGTCGAGCGTTCGGGTGAGCGCGGCCTTGCGGTCGAGCGCCCTCAGGTAGCCCCGCATCGACCGGTGGGCGCCCCGCGCCAGCCGCCGTCCCAGGAAGCCGAAGACGGACCGCACGGCGCCGTACCAGAGCAGAGCCTTGCCGGGCTGGAGGCGGAGCGGGCCCGGCATCCCGGCGCTCAGCTCGGCGCCCTGGATGTCGGCCCAGGTCGTGAGGGCGGCGTCCAGGTCGACGGGGGCGGGCTCCCGCTCGACCGTGGTCCCCGCTGTTTTGAGGGCGCGGACCGTTTCGCGCAGCGTGCGCTGCGTGTCGGGGTCGACGGGCACGCCGCCAAGCTCGGGCGTGACGGCCACGCGCAGGGCGTCGGCGGGGGGGGGAGCCGCCGGGGCCTCGTCGGCGAGGGCCCGCCACGCGAGCTGCAGGCCCTCGACGCGGCGGGCCATCGGGCCCCCCACCACCACGTGCTGCACCGTGCGGGGCCGGTCGGGCGGCAGGATGCGGTCGATCGGGAGTCGGCCCTCGGTGGGACGGAGGCCGGCGACCCCGCAGAAGTGGGACGGCACGCGGATCGAGCCGGCCACGTCGGCCCCGAGCTCCAGCGGCGTGAGGCGGGCCGCCAGGGCCGCCGCCGACCCCCCGGAGCTGCCGCCGGGCGTGCGGGTCGGGTCGTGGGGATTGTTCGTCCGCCCGAAGACGGGATGCCGACACTGCCAGTCGTACGCGGCGAACGGCAGGTTCGTCTTGCCGATCAGGATGCCGCCGGCCCGCCGCAGGCGGTCGACGAGTGTCGCGTCGGTGTCGGGCACGAACTGGGGATGCTGCGGCAGGCCGTAGGTCGTGCGCAGGCCGGCGGTGGCGTACTGGTCCTTGACGGTGAAGGGGACGCCGTGGAGCGGGCCCCAGACCGTCCCGGCGTCCCGGGCGGCGTCGGCGGCCCGCGCCCGGGCTCGGGCATGATCGGCGTCGAGCGTCACGATGGCGTTGAGGGAGGGGTTGCGCCGCTCGATGCGGGCGAGGTGGGCCTCCAGCACCTCGACAGCGGAGTGGCGGCCGTCCCGGATCCGTCGGGCGAGGACGGGGGCGGAGAGGGTTGTCGGGTCGGGCACAGCGGGGGGCCAGGAGGAAGACGGAGGCGCGGGGCTACGGGGTGCCGGCGGGACGAGAGTCGGACGCGGGGATCTCGTCGGTAGGCGTCGAGGCGGCCGCGGCGCGCTGGCGGCGCCGGAGCAGGGCGGTCCACCCGAGCGCGACGGCGAGCACGAGGAGAGCGGCCGCCCCCTCACCGACCGCGATCGACGGGATTGGGGCGAGCACGGCCGCCCGGACGGCGCGGAGGCCTACGAAGCCGGCCGCCATCATCGGGACGAGCGCCCGGTCGTAGCGCCACACGAGCAGCCAGGCCCCTGCCAGGAGGCTGCCCAGCGCCGCTCCCTGAAGCGCCCACGCCCCGAGCGTCTCGGCGGGGCCGAGGCCGGCCCCCACGAAGCCCAGGAGGAGGGCGGCCCCGGCGCCGGCCAGCGTACGGCGCGTCGCGGCGCGCGTCCAGCGGTGCAGGGCCACGGCCACCAGCAGCAGGACGACCGTGAGGCCCGCGAACGTGAGCAGGCGTCCCTCGATCGGGGCCAGCCAGGGAAGGGCCGCGTCGAGGGGGCCGTAGGGGGCCCAGGGCGGCGTGAGGGAGGGGCCTACCTGACCGGCCAGCGACAGGAGGCCCGCCCCCAGCCCGCCGAGGCCCAGCCCGGCCGCAAGCAACCGGCCGTAGGGCGTCGGCTCAGCGCCGCCGATCCGGTCGTGGGCGACGCCCGCGATGAGGCCGAGCCCCCCGCTCACCGCGGCCCCGAGCACGAGGGGGCCCACGAGGGCAAACAACACCTGGTTGAGGTACGGCTGGGCCGTGTCGAACCCGGCCACCGTCGCGGGCCAGTCGTTGGCGAAGCCGCCCAGGATGAGGAGCAGTAGACCGCCGCCGACCGAGAGGGCAGTCCACAGGCGAATGTGGCCGCGGGCCCACGCCACGACGGCGGCCGCGGCGCCGCCGAGGAGGAGCAGCACCGCCAGGAGACCGGAGAGAAGTCCCACGATCTGCATGCCGGTGTCGCGTCGGCGCGACGCCCGCTCCCAGGACTCCGGCACATGAACGAAGGAGGAGACGTCGGTCACCTCCGCCCCGGCCATCTCCACCTGGATGCGCGGCTCGCCCCGAGAGAGGGGGTATCCGGCGGTATCGGCGTAGGTGAACGTCCAGTCGCGCCGGTTGGGGCGGGCGGTCGGCTCGGCGCCGACCCGGCTCAGCGTGGCGGGGTCGAGTCCGTAGCGGGCCCGCACCGCAGAGTCGGCCCGGGCCCGGGCCGCCGGCTCGGCGAGACTGTCGCCGGGGGCGGCCTCGGGCCGGCGGTGGACCACTTCGCTGCGGTCCGCGCCCGGTGCGAGGTGGACGCGGTACTCTTCGGCCCGCTCGGCCACCGGCCCCTCGAACGTGTAGAAGCGCACCCGCCAGAAGGGGCCGTCCAGGTACGAGCCCATGAGCTGCGCGTAGGCCGTGCGTTCGCTCTCCTGCCACACGAAGCGATCGTCGTCGCTGCGGGGCGTCACCACGGAGGAGGCCATCGTCCAGGCCTCGGGATCGGCCCCGTGCTCGCGGAGGGCCGTTCGGGCCTGGGTCTCCGCCTCGGCCCGGGTCATCGTGAGAGGGGTTTCAACCGTCGAAAAGGCGGTGGTGCCCACCCAGGCCCCGACCCCGACGAGGCCCGCCGCGACCAGGGCCCCGGCCGTCCGGCGCGGGAGGGGGGGCGAAACCGGAAGGGACGGCCCCTCGGCCGTCTCCGCCTCGTCGGGCGTCCAGGTGCGGTTGTAGAACCGCTCCGGCAGCGGGGTCCAGGCGCCGGTGCGCAGGCGGCCGTAGAGCACCGCGAAGAGGGGCACGAGCGTCAGGACAACCACCAGGGTTCGTGAGAGCCAGACCCCCGGGGCGGCCGACACGAAGAGGGGCAGCGACATCCACACCACGTCGAACGTGAAGTGAAGCACGACGGCCGGGAGCAGGCCGTACGCCAGGTAGAGCGCGCCGAAGCCGAGGGCCGGAAGGATGAGCTCCACGAGGCGGGCGTAGGCCGGCTGGGTGGCGTACCCGGCGTGGCCGGCCCCGAAGATGACGGCCTGCAGGAGGAGCGCGCCGCCGATCCACCAGCGCCGCCCGCCGAGCCGCTCGCCGATGAGGGCGGCCCCGGCCAGCGGCACGGCCCGAAACAGGCACTCCTCCCAGAAGCCCGCCTGGAGGGCGTTGGCGATGGGCGGGAGCCAGGGGGCGTACTGCGCCAGAATGTTCGGGTCGAAGAGCAGGTCGGCGGGCGTCCACCAGCCCAGCGCGTCCTGGGCAAACGAGTACAGGGCGACCTGGTACGCCAGGAAGAGGGCCACCAGCAGGTACCCGCCCACGGTTCGGCCCAGGACGGTCGACGTCCCGGCCGCCTCCGGCGCCCAGAGCCGCCAGAGGCGCGGGTGGTGCCCGAACGCGAGGCGCGTGAGGCCCTCCGCGGCCATGAACGAGAGGGTGACGAGTAGACCCATTCCCGCGGCGCCCGCGACGCTGGTGAGGACTTGCTGCACCAGAAAGCCCTGAGCGGAGAGGGCCGTGTCGTAGTTCATCCAGGCGAGGGGCAGTTGGTTGAGCCCGGCCAGCACCTGCAGCCCCGCGATGAGGCCGCCCCACGCGGCCGCCATCCGCCACTTGAGGGCACCTCGTCGGAGGAGCCAGTACGCCCCGAAGAGGCAGCCGCCCAGCACGTAAATCAGCATCGTGGCTGCGAGGCCGCCGAGGTTGATCGCGTTGTTGGCCGAGCGCATCTCCTCGAAGCGGCGTGAAAAGGCCTCCGGTACGTGGACGAACCGGGTCACTTCACTAAGGGACGCGCCGCTTACCCGCAGGCGGAGCCGGTAGCGACCCTCCCCGATCTGCACGTCGGGCCGCTGGTAGACGAAGGTGTGGTCGACCCGCCCGTTCGGCCGCTCCTGCTGGGACGCGGAGAGGCGCTCGTAGGCATCGAGGTCGACGCCCCAGTGGGTCGTGGCCGCCCGCTCGGCGATCGTGCGGGCGGAGTCGGCCGATAGGGCCGGGCCCTCGGCGTCCTCGGGCCAGGTTTCCTCGAAGCCGTAGGGCTGCCCGTCCGGCGTGAACCGGAGCGTCACCTCGCGGGGCTCCCGGGCCTGGTAGTGCCGCACCACCCACCGGTAGGGCTGGTAGCGTCCCGTCTCGATCATTCGGCGGAGCGCGTCGGTCCCACCGCCCTCCAGCTCCACGAACCGCTTCGTCTCACTATCGGTGCGGAACGCGGCGGCCTGCGAGAAGGCCTCGGGGCCCAGTCCGAGCCGCTCGGCACGGACCCGGGCGCTGTCGAGCGCCGCACTGCGGTTCATCGTAAGCTCGACGTTGACGAGCGGGAAGGCCTGCGGGAAGACCTGCCAGCTGTAGACGCCGGCCCCAAGGCACGCGACGACGAGGAGGATCCAGGGAAGCGATTTGCGAGTCATCCGTCTGCTCGGTGATGAGAAGCACCGATAAAAGCCTGAAGTTGAGGTGACATCAGCAAATTCGCACTCGCCGGAGGCGTCGACTGTTTCGGCGGAGCGGGGGGGCCGTCCGGCCCGAGAAGACGCCTGCCGAATTCACGGTGCGGGGCATGCGTGGGGCACGCTGCGGCCCCGTTGACGGGGGCCGGTACTGCTCATTGATCCCCGGGCAGTGCGATCCTCCGCGGAGAGGTGGGGGTGGATCGTCCGCTGCGTCGAATACACACTCCGGTACCTCCCAACTCACACCCCGACACGCCCCAACTCCCAACGGGAATGGTCCTACACCGCTATCGGGGCGGAGAGGGCCGGATGGTGCTCGTAGTTCTCGATCGTCACGTCGTCGGCCGTATAGTCGTCGATCGACTCCCGCTCGCGGAGGCGCAGGGTGGGTCGCTCGTAGGGCGTGCGGGTGAGCTGCTCCTCGACCTGCTGGAGGTGGTTCCGATAAAGATGGCAGTCTCCGCCTGAGAAGATTAGCGCCTCTGGCACCAGATCGGCCTGCTGGGCCAGCATGTGGGTAAGCAGGGCGTAGCTGGCGATGTTGAACGGAAGGCCCAAGAAGCTGTCCACTGAGCGCTGCTGCCATAACAACGATAGCCTTCCGTCGCCCAGCCCCGGCGATTCGGGATCGCCGTCCTCCACAAAACACTGGAAGGCGTAGTGGCAGGGTGGGAGGGCCGCGTCCTCCACCTGCGCGGGATGCCAGGCGCTCACGACATGGCGGCGCGAGTGGGGCCGCTCGCGGAGGCCCTCGATCAGTCGCTCGATCTGGTCGACGCGCCGGCCGGGCCCTTCGAAGCCGCGCCACTGCTTTCCGTAGACGGGGCCGAGGTCGCCCCACCGCTCGGCGAAGGCGTCGTCCTCGGCAATCTTTTGCTCGAACGCCTCCCGGCCGATGTCCGTGTCCGTTTCTTCGCGGTACCGCTGCAGGGGCCAGTCCGTCCAGATGGACACGCCCTTCTGCACGAGCGACTGGATGTTGGTCTCGCCCCGCAGGAACCACAGCAGTTCCTCCGTCACGCCCCGCATCCACACGCGCTTGGTGGTGAGAAGCGGGAAGCCCTCCGTGAGATCGAACCGCAGCTGGCGGCCGAAGACTCGGGTCGTGCCCGTGCCCGTACGGTCCGCGTGCTCGGTGCCGTTCTCGAGGATGTCCTGGAGGTAGTCGAGGTAGGACTGCATTTGAGGGGCAGGAGGCTTTCGCGGCGGCGACGATCGTTGCATCATACAAAAACACGGCCGCAATCACAGGCCCTCCTCGAGCCGCCCATTCCCCGTTTCCGGTCGCCCGACGACCGGCGTCCAGCGTGGTGGAACGGGCCCCGGCGCCCATCGTAGAGCGCAGTCGTCCCCTACGTTGCACCGACCTCGCACCCGAAAATGGCCGAACTCGACCCCGAGATTCCCGAGAACAAGCACATCAAGCAGGCCATCAACCACCTGGAACGGGTGCTCGACTACGCCCCGATGGTGGCTGAGGGCCGCGACGCCACCGTTCACCTCACGCCGCAGGACTGGAAGGTGGTGGCCGATGCCCTCTTCAACATGGACACGCCGGAGGGCGCCCTGCCCGACCCCATCGAGGACTACGGCCTCGCCGACGAAAACCGCACCATTACCCTCCAGACGGCCGACTACGACATCGATATTGAAATTGTGGCCAGCTAGACGGGTACTTCCTACTGTGTGAGGTGTGCATCCCCTGGGCTTGCGTCCTTCCTCGAATGCGTATTTCGTATTGCGTACCCCCCCTGATTCGGGCATTCTGTCATCACGAAATACGCAACACGCAATACGCTTCTTTCAGCAGGCATGCCGAAGCGGGCCGCTCCACCTCGGCAGAAGAAGCGTCCTGATGCTAGTTAGCAGCCGCGTGGAGGTGGAAGGAGGGCACCGACACGCGAAACTGCTCGCCGTCGGCCCGCTGCACGAGGTAGTTCCCCTCCACGGTGCCGTTGAAGGACGTAATCGTACAGGAGCCGTCGTGGACGTGCTCCTCCCCCGGGGCGATGACCGGATGGCCCTGCAGCTCCGCGTCGCCCTCCAGGTCCTGCCGGGTGCCGTCGTGCTCCTGAACCACCCACCGCCGCCGGAGCAACTGGACCTTCGAGGAGCCCGTGTTCTCGATCGAGGCGACGTACCCGAACCGGAACCGACGCTTGAGAAGGTCCGACGGCTCGTCGAGATAGATCGGCCGGATGGTCACGGCGATGTCACGGGTGGTCGTTGCGTACGAAATCATAGACAGGGGGGAGGCTCTGGGAAGGTCGAGAGCGGGCAGCGTCGGCAGAGACAACGTGGGGCAAAGAGCATGTAACTTAATACAAACTCGTGTTACGACCCTGTGACGATTGGCCCCGGCGGGAGGCCATGGGGGGGCGCCGCGGGACCGACGATGCCGACTGCGGTCG
>JBDGQP010000096.1:0-6062 GCA_042218975.1 Salinibacter sp. | reverse complement strand
GCACGGCCCGCGTAAAGCCCTCGTCCATCGTGAAGCGCTGGCGGCTCCAGTCGCACGAGTCGCCGAGCGTGCGCTTCTGGTCGAGGATGATGTCGCCGTACTCCTCCTTCCAGGCCCACACCCGCTCCACGAACTGCTCGCGGCCGAGGTCGTGGCGGGTCTTGCCCTCCTGCTCGCGGAGCGTGTCCTCGACGGCGTTCTGGGTGGCGATGCCCGCGTGGTCGATGCCGGGCATCCAGAGGGTCGCGTCCCCCTGCATCCGCCGGATCCGCGTGATGGCGTCCTGGATGGAGTCCTGCAGCGCGTGGCCGATGTGGAGCCGTCCAGTCACGTTGGGCGGGGGCATCATGATGACGTGCGGGTCGGCCTCACTGTCGGCGTCGGCCTCGAAGAAGCCGTTCTCCTCCCAGTAGTCGTACCACTTCGCCTCGATCTCGGCGGGGTCGTAGGCTTTGCTCATCGAGGCCAGGGACGGAGCGTGGTCGGGCATGGTGTGGGGAAGTCGCTGAAGAGTTTGTGACTGCGGATGGCCGCCCCCCAGGCGTCCTCGGTCCCTCCGTTTCTGGCGCGTCCGTTCCCGGCGCGGTGGCCGGTGCGGCGTGCACATGCGCGGGGGACCTCTCAACGCCCATTCGCAATGCGCACCACCTGCTCGCAACGTAGGGTGCCGCGACCAAGGATGCCGGACGAGTCCGTTCTATTTCCATTGAATTCGACACCGCCCGGGCCGATCCGATGCTTCGCCGCTCGCCGTCCGTCGTCTCCGGTAACATCTCTCTCCTCCGGACGTACCAGCAGATCCCTTTTTTGCTCCCTGCTACCGCCGGTGCCATGCGGAGTCCCTCCATCGAGGACTACCTCAAGGTCGTCTACAAGCTGGAGGAGCGCGAGGGCTCTCCGCCCGTCTCGACCGGCGACGTCGCCCGTTCGATGGAGGTGTCGCCGGCCTCCGCGTCGAACATGATCAAGCGCCTCGACGACCTCGGCTTTCTGACGTACGAGGCCTACGAGGGCGCCACCCTCACGACGCCGGGCCGCACCGTGGCCCTGGAGGTGCTGCGGCATCACCGCCTGCTGGAGCTCTACCTGAAGGAGGTGATGGGGTTTTCGTGGGACGAGATCCACGAGGAGGCCGAGATTCTGGAGCACCACATCTCCGAGCGCTTCGAGTCGCGCATCGAGGAGATGCTGGGTCACCCGAGCCGCGACCCGCACGGCCACCCGATCCCGACGCGGGACGGCACCGTCGACGACCTGCCAACCCGCTCGCTGGCAGACTTGGACGAGGGGAACGCCGCCCCGATCGACCACATCGCCGACGAAGACGGGGCGCTGCTCGACCTGCTTGAGCAGCGCGGGCTGCTGCCCGGCGCGACGGTGGAGGTAGTGGAGACCCGACCACTCGACGGGCTTCTGGTGGTGGCCGTGGACGGGGCCGAGCAGCTCGTCGGTACGCCCGTAGCGCAGAAGGTGGTGGTGGAGCCGGTCCCCTCCTCGTAGGCCCGCACAGTCGGTGGCGTCCTGCCGCTTTCCGCGTCCGCCGAAACATCTGTCCGGAGACGGAATGAGAACGGCGTCCAAGACCACGTTCTGGACGCGCTTTGCGCTTTCCTCTTTCACCAATTCCGAACGCCCATGGCTTTCCAGACTCAGATTACGACCCGTCACGTCGACGTCAGCGACCGGATCCGAGAGTACGCCGAGGACCGCACGGCGAAGTTGGAGCAGTTCTACGACGGGATCGTGAGCGCCCATGTGATTCTCGGCGAGGACAACTCTCCCGCCCAGCAGAAAACGGCCGAGATCAACATCGACGTCTACCAGAAGCGCCTCTCGGCCGAGGACAGCGCCAGCACCCACGAGGAGGCCGTCAACCTCTGCGTCGACCATCTTCGGCGGCAGCTCGAGAAGTACAAGGCCAAGCTGCGGGACAAGGACAAGGACGCCCATCGGTAGCAATGGCCCCCTCCCGGCTTCCCGGGAACCGCCCCCCATCGTCCGCGTCAGCGACTCTCATGCCGTGGCGCGGAGCGGTTCAACCACCTTCTTCACGGTCTCCGCACTCGACATGATGTAGAAGTGGATGCAGGGCACGCCCGCGTCCATCAGTTCCTCGGTCTGCTGGATGGCCCACTCGACCCCGATGTCCTCGACGTGCTCCGGGTCCGCGGCGTCGACCTCGGCGGTCAGCGCCTCCGGAATCTCGGTGTAGAAGTACTTCGGTAGCAACTGTAGGTGCTTCTTCCGCTTCAGAATCTTGATGCCCGGAATGATGGGCACGTCGATGCCGACGTCCCGACACCTCTCGACGAAGTCGAAGAAGTAGTCGTTGTCGAAGAACATCTGCGTGACGATGTAGTCGGCCCCCGCCTCGACCTTCTGCTTCAGGCGCATGATGTCCCAGCCCAGGTTCGGGGCTTCGAAGTGGGTTTCGGGGTAGCCGCCCACACCCACACTGAAGTCCGTCGGCTCCCCGTCGGTGTGGCTGTCGAGATAGACCCCCTCGTTCATATCCTCGATCTGATCGACCAGATCGACGGCGTACGTGTTTTGGCTCCGGTCTCCGTTCACCTCTTTGCTGTAATTGGTATCGTCGCCCCGGATGGCGAGAACGTTGTCGATCCCGAGGTAGTTGAGTTCGATGAGGGCGTCCTCCGTCTCCTCCCTCGTGAAGCCGCGGCACAGGAGGTGCGGGACCGTGTCGATGCCAAACCGGGCCTCGATGGCCGCACAGAGCCCGATGGTGCCGGGGCGCTTGCGCTTGACCTGCCGCTTCCAGGCCCCATCGTCCGTTTTCTCGTAGGACACCTCCGCCGAGTGACTCGTCACGTCGATGAAGGGGGGATCGAACGGCATCAGTTGCTCCACGACGTCGAGCATTTGGTCGGCCGAGCCGCCCCGCTTCGGAGGGATGATCTCGTAGGAAATGAGCGGGGCCGATGCCCGATGGAGGTGCTCCGTAACCTTCATGTGGTACGTGGTGATTTTCGGTAGGCCGTTTGCTTGGTTGTGAGCCCCGCAGAGTTGTGGACCTCTCTGAAATACCGCGTGTGATACCTTCCTAACCGACGGGTGTTCGATGCTTGCTATCGTCTTCACGACCCCCGCTGAGGCCTCCGTCCTCAAGGATCTCGCCCCGAAGGCTCGACTCGACGACCTGGAGGAGGGAACGCCGATCCGGGTCGGGGACGCGCTCGTCGCCGTCACCGGAGCGGGAAAAATCAAGGCCGCGCTCGCAACCGAACGGCTGCTGCGTGCTCGGGACGTCGACGCCGTGGTCCACGTTGGGACCTGCGTCGGGCTCGACGACGGGCCATCTGCCGGCGCGGTGGTGGGGGTGTCGTTCGCGCTGGAGGGGGATCGGGTTGAACTCGAGGCCCCTACGTATCCCCGGATGCCCCTGGAGTGCCCGTTCGACGTCGACGTCGAGGGTACGCTCGTCAGTCAGGACCATGCGCCGGAGGACGCGGACGAACTCGGCTACTGGGAGCGGCTGGCCGACGTGCGGGACGCGACCGGCTATCCGGTCGCCTACGTGGCGGCCCAGCACGGGACGCCCTGTCACATCGCAAAGGCCGTCGCGCCGGCCGCCGAGGCGGACGGGACGGGGCGGCGCCACGATGATCTTGCCCCAATGGGTGTCGTTCTGGAACGCCTGCTGGAGAACGGCCTCCCGGTCGCGTGACCCGGCGCGGGGAGCCCCCGGCGCGCGTCCTAGTTCCGCCGTCGCCACAGGTCCTCTTTCCAGGAGTCGGGCACTCCTTCCGATGCGCCCCAGGCGTAGTTGTAGATGGTCACATCTTCCTGGCGGTGCTCCCGCCGCTGGTCCGCCCGGATCTCCCGGACGCCAACAGGCACGGCCTCGCCGTTGGACGTCGCCTGCGTCCGCCCGAAGATGTCGTCCTCCGCGAACGGAAGCGGGTGCTCCGGGAAGTACAGGCGGTACACCGCCGCGCTGGCCCAGATCAGCAGAAACACCAGAATTGGCCCGACGAGGACAAAGAAGAGTGGAGACATGGGCCCGGCTCGGTGCTATAAGGAAATTGGAAGCGCTGCCGCCTTTTAACTTTCTCTCAGTATTGTTGTTCGGCCCTGGCCCGTTGCCACGCGTGAAAGAGTCGAGACGTGCCGCGGCGCTACTGGTCGTTCCCGTCGCCCCCTCCGCTCGGCTCCACGGACCCGCTCTTCGCGCCCCGCTGATCGGGGTAGTCGGCGGGGGCCACGCGCAGGTCCTCCGGCGAGAGCTGTTCCATCTGTTTCTGTGCCTCCTTCTGCTCCCGCTCAATCTCCTGAACCGTCTGCTGCGACACGTTCCCCAGGTCGCCCCGAAACGCGGTATCGAACAGGGTGAAGGTGATAAACACCACCACCATGATGATGCCAATCGTGAAGGTGAGGGCGTTGACCGGGTTGTCGTATTTGAGGGCCATGAAGAAGAGAACGACGAGGGTCGCCTTCGCCGTCGCGATCGCGATGGCGACCGGCACGTTGAGCGGCCCGAGGGGCACGTAGGCCACCGCCACGGTGAGGAGGGTGAGCGCAATAAGCCCACCGAACACCTTGAAGAGCGTGGCCTTCGGAAGAACGTGGTGGTCGTCCGCCATGGGCAGGATCGGGAATCGAGGTTCAAAGAAGACGCGGCGCCGGCACGCGCACTAGATCAGGTACAGCATCGGGAACAGGAAAATCCAGACGATGTCCACCAGGTGCCAGTAGAGGCCCGTCAGCTCGACGGGCGTGTAGTACTCGCGGCTATAGGTCCCCTGCCAGGCCCGGACCGCCACCCAGCCGATGACGGCCATTCCGATGAGCACGTGCGCCCCGTGGATGCCCGTCATCACGAAGTAAATGCTAAAGAACTGCGGGGCGTAGGGAATCTGGGCGAGGTGCTCGTAGTGCGCCCCGTGCGGGTCGAAGAGGCCACCGGGGTACACGCCGTGCTCGAACTTGGCCATGTACTCGAAGTACTTGATCACCATGAACCCGCCGGCCAGGACGATCGTGGCCACCAGGTTATACACGCACTTCTGGACCTCGTCCCGCTGGATGTAGTGGATCGAGAGCGCCACCGTGAGCGACGACGTGAGTAGCACGATCGTGTTAATCGTGCCGAACAGGGCGTTGAGGGTTGCGCTCGCCTCCATAAACGCTTCCGGATGCCACTGCCGGTAGACAGCGTAGGCCACAAACATCCCGCTGAACAGCAGCACCTCCGTGATCAGGAAGAGCCACATGCCCAGCTTCGCCGAGTCGAACTGCTGCTCCGACGAAACGAAGTGGTGCTGGAGGTGATCGGGGTGGGAGTCATGGCCGTCGTCCGTCGTCGTGGGCGCCGGTGCCGTCTCGGTTTCGGAAGCCATGGGGGGGAGGGGTCTCAGGTGAAACTGCCGGTGGGGCCCCTCGTGCCGGGGCCGATCGTCGGGGCCCTGCTAGGCGGCCGTCCCGTCGGGGGCCGTCTCGTCGGGGGCCGGGGCGGAGGGCACGGCCTCGGGAATGCGGACGTCCCCGTCGCCGAGCGCGCCGTCGCCGCCGCCGAAGACCTCGTCGGCGAGGTGGAAGTCGTAGGGGCCACGGGTCACGAGCGGTGTGCGGGTGAAGTTGTGGGGATCGGGAATGGCGGCCACGTTGGTCCACTCCAGCGTCGCGGCGCCCCACGGGTTCTGCGGGGCCTTCTCGCCGTAGGCAAGCGACCAGAGCGCGTATCCGAGCACGAGGAAGAGCCCCGCCCCCATGATGCCGGACCCGGCGGTGGACAGCTGGTGAAGGTCCGCAAACCGCTCAACGTACGTGGCGTAGCGTCGCGGCATCCCCCGCGAGCCGAGCACCGAGAGGTCCCAGCGGGCGACGTGGTCGGTCGGTAGTGCGATTTCGCCGCGCTCCTCGTCGGTCGTCAGACCGACCTGGACGTGGGTGCCCCGCGTCCGCAGACACCGGACGCTGTTGCGGCAGGTCTCCGCGCGGCCGAGCGCGTCGACGGAGACGTGCATCCGCTCGCCGGCCGCCGCCTCGACGGCCGCGGGCACGTCGTCCACCTCGTCGGCCCTGACCGTCGCGTCGCCCCC
>JBDGQP010000095.1:0-2072 GCA_042218975.1 Salinibacter sp. | reverse complement strand
TGTGCCACGTTGAGGGTTGTCGGGGTCGCCCTCAAACTGCTTGAGGTACGCGAAGGTCTTGGGCCAGCGACGTTTCATTTCCGCCTCAGGGATGCCAGCCAGCTTGTCGGTGCGATTGGCCAGGATGATGTGAGCCGATGGTTCCGCATGCCAGCGTTGGACGTCACGACCCCGAAGCAGCGGGTAGACGAGATCGGGCTCGATGACGGTTTCAACATGCTCGACCTTGATCTTCCCGACGTCATGGAGGTTCTCGATCACCAGATCACCGTTCGGCCGCTCTTCCAGGACGCGAATCCAGTAGACGCCATTCAGACCGCCCGTGTTTACACCCTCGTACGCTTTATAGTCGCTCTGGCCGATCACCTTCTGGATGCCGGGCAGCGCTTCCTTGGGGGCTGTCAACCAGGGAGAGGTCTGTTCTTTATAGCTCACTGGATTGGCAGCGATTCTCGACCTTGAAGTGGCTTCGTTGACCGCGTCCAACGTCAGATCAGAAGCAATTCGTCCTCTAGCTGTCTTCTTCCAGACAATGTAGGGAATCGGATATGCAAAAGGCTGCTTACTCTTGGATACAACGATGATCGCGGTCCGATTCGTCGCCCCTTCAAAGGGTTGGAAATCGCTCAGATCATGAACGACTTCTGGCTTCAAATACCATGTCTCTCCGTCTGACTCATACTGGAAAGTGCGGAACCCTTCACCGCTGCCCACCGTCTTGAATACCGATTGCGTGATGACGAAACCAAGTCGCCCACCCTCTGAGAGATATGCGTCATGTGCGACATAGGTCATCAGGATGGAGACATCGTCTTTCCCAGACCCGAGCTTGGCCTTGTATCCCTTGTGGCGGAATAGGTCGTACTGCTGCCAAAGCGGGGCTGTTGACTCACGGTATTCGTTGGGTAGGCTTTCCCAATTTACCCAGGGCGGATTCCCGGCGATGTAGTCTGCCTTGCCCACGAAGAGCGGCGCGAACGCGTTCTTGATGATGCGTGCCCAGACGCCGTTCTTGTTCTCTGCGTCTAACTCTTGAAGCTGGCCATAGAGGTCCGTGTGCAATCTCTCCTCGGTGACCGGAATGCCCTCCGCCTGGCAGCGCTCGAGAAACTCCTCGGCCGAATAGCGATTGCGGATGCAGAACTCCAGCATGTCGGCGTAGCGGCCGATGTAGTCGCGGCTGCGCGTCACCTCGGTGGGGATGTGGAACTCGCCGGCACTCGTCTTGAGCTGCTGGGCGGTGCCCAGTTGCCCGCCGGTGAAGAGATCACCGTATTCCGAGGGCGTCATGATCGAGTCACAAAGGTAGACTGGCAACTCCACCGAGTCGGCGTGGCGCAGCAGATCGCGAATGGCCAACAGATAGTTGGTTCGGCTGGCCATGACGGCCAGCGGATTGAGGTCGAAGCCGACCACGTTGCCCAGGATCTTCTGAATCAACTCGTCCTCGCCGTAGCCGCACTCGTGGCGATGCTCCTCAAACCAGGCTTTGATCCGGTTGATGGCTGTCACGAGGAACGTGCCGGATCCGCAGGCCGGGTCGAGGAGACGCTCGTCGGGGTTGCCATCGTATTCGAGCTCGTCGAGGACGAGTTCGGCGAGCCAGTCGGGCGTGTAGTATTCGCCGAGATCGTGGCGGACGCTCTTGGGGAAGAGTTGTTGATAGAGCTGTTTCAGAAGGTCCTGGCTCTCTTCAGGTGCGACGCTGAGTGTCGACGGATCGTAGTCGTCGAGGCGCTTGACGATGTCCCAGACGACCTCGGCGATGTGCTCGTTCCAGGCGTCCAGATACCAGGAGAAGAGGTCGCCCTCCAGGAAGTTGGTGATTCCGAGTTGGCTCCAAATCCCGCCTTGCTCCAACGCTTCCATCTCGCGCTTGAGGGCGTCGGACGAGTGAGCGTTGGCGCACTTCTTCAGCGTCGAGGTGCCCAACGGGTTGAAGGAGGAGACGATCTCGGCCGCCAGGAACTTGATGAAGACCGCATAGTAGGAATGCACGGCAAAGAGCAGCTCGGCGGGTTGGGGATCGTCCGGCACCTCGTAGTGCTCGGCCAACTTGCGGATCTTGGCGT
>JBDGQP010000094.1:0-5013 GCA_042218975.1 Salinibacter sp. | reverse complement strand
GTCACGTCGGGGCGCTTGATCGTGTCTGCCTTCCGCTCACCGCTTCCATTTTTCGGCACGCGGCGCGTCATGCGCTCGATGGAAAAGCGCGTCATCCCGATCGACTGGGGCTCGGCCCCGCCGCGCATGTCGAACTGTCGAGTGAGCCAGTTCCGGTAGACCGCCTCACGGCTCAGGTCGTCGTCTGGCCGGGTCCAGGCCTCCGCGAGGAAGGCATCGAGCTCATCGCCTTCGTCCCAGCTGCGCGTCTCGCCGTTCTGGTTGACCCCCTCGCCGGCGGAGGCCTTGCGGATAACCGGGCAGGCACGGAGCTCAAACTGAAGGGGCATGCCCTCCGGGAAGGTGTCCGGCATAGGCTTGGCGGCGCAGCGGTCCCAATTGCAGATGTCGTAGACCGTGGGCCCGGCGTCGAGTTGGGCGTTGGCGTGGAGCGTGTCGGCGTCCACGTCGGTGTAGCCGAGGACGCGCACCCGGCGGCCACTTTGCGACTCGTTTTCGACGGAGTACGGCTGGGGGGCGTCGTCCTGGAAAAGCTCGCCCAGGGCGCAGTGCACCAGGTAGTTGGTGTCGGTTTGGGCAAGGGGGAGGTGCAGCATCTTACCGAGGGTGGTGAGGCCCTTGGCGTCGAGCCCGAGCTGCACCATGTAGAGCGGAGTCTCAGGCATGGGGACAGGTCAGAAGTGAAGAAAACGTCTACGCGGCGGGCCGGACTGTGCCGCTCACGATCCACCGCTCGCCGACGTGGATCTGGTTTTTCCAGTCGCGGCGATCGGTGACGGGCTCGCGCATGTCGACGTCAAGCGCACCGGTGGGCGCCTCGGCCTCCGGGTGGCTGGGCCACCAGGCTGGGTAGGTGGGGCCGTCGTCGGCGCGGTCGTGGAGGGGCGCCTCCACGAGGGCTTCGGGCAGGGTCTCGACACGCATGCGCCCCGTGAAGAGCGGCTCGGCGGGGAGGCACGGCTTGCGGCCCAGGAAGAGGGGACGAGCCGGATTCTTGAGGGCGCGCTCTACGTCATCGAGCGTAGCGTCGCCCGATGGGCCCAGCGCGATCGCAACGGTATGGACAGCGTCGGCCCAGTAGTCGCGATGGCGGATGTGCGTCCCGTCGCTGGCGGATCCGCCTTTCCGCGTCACGAGCTCGCCGTGGGTGGTCCATGCCCGATCGTCGTCCATGTAGGGCTTGGATAGGTCGACCGTCTGGTAGTCCTGGATCTGACGGCCGCGGCGGTCCTGTCGGGAGGCGTAGCGGAGCCGCTCCTGTAGGCGCTCCAGACGGCTGAACTCGCTGTGGTCGAAGCCCAGGGCATTTCCCAGTAGGCCCGTCATCATCGAGAGGGCCGGATAGGGCTGGATCTCGCCCTTGTTGTCTATGATCGGCGCCCCGAAGCTCATCAGGGGAGCCGCGAATCGGAGAAGGAGAACGTCCATTACGCAGTCTGGATCTGGCGGGAGGTCCATTCGGCGATCTCGGGCACCGTGCTGGTCTCGTCGACCTTCGTGCCGTCGACGAGCGGGCCGGTCGGTCCCATGGCGGCGAGGCGACGATCGGTCTGCACGCCGTACATCTGGTCGATTTCGTCGACGTACCGGCCCAGCTTCTCGTAGCTGTTGCGGAGCACCTCGCTAGTGGAGGCGGGGGACTGGAACGCGTTTGCCAGCGTGCGGGGCTGTGCGGTGCCGACTTCCCCGAAGAGGCACTGCGCGTAGGAGTACGGGGCCGTAGAGCCGAGCTTTGCCCCGGGGGAGACGGTGGCCATGAGGTGGGTGAAGCGGCGCATCACCTCGGCGGCGAGGTCGGTGTTGCCGTCGGTCCACGCCTCCCGTTCCACGCCGGAGAGGTTGGACACGAGCAGCGGGACGTCCACGACGACGTAGCTGTAGAAGAGCCCGCTCGTGAGCTCCTGCGTGTTGATGTGCCCGGCACCCATCTCGCCGCTTTCGCCCGGCTCGTCGCGTCGGAGCTCGTCGACGGCCGAGAAGTAGTCGCTCTCCGACTCCTGTGCGTGGGTGGTGAAGGCGTGGGCGACGTGGACGGCCGAGTCGCCCCGGGCCAGCACGTCGCTGGTGGCCATGCGGCCGAACATGGCGGCGTCGAGCCCACTGGCCAGCTCCAGGCCCTTGAGGTTCTTCTTGAGCTCCCGCTTCGAGAAATCGCGCAGGGCCTTCGCGGCGTCGGAAATCGTGTCGCTGTCGGGGGCTTCTCCGTTCAGGAATGCCGGGAACTCCTCGGTGACTGCCTCGACCTTCTCCGCCGCCAGTGTGCGGAGGTACCGCATCTCCGGGACGCCGAAGATGGTGACCTGGTTGGTTTCGAGGACCTCCCGCGGGTCGTCTTCGCCCCTGAGTAGGCCCTTGAGGGGCGAGAGGTTCACGCGGTTGTCCGACAGGAGACGCTCCTGCAGGGCCAGCGCCGCCGAGGCCGCGAGGGGCTTGGGGTGGCCGTCCTCAACGAGCGGCTCGACGACGCGGCGATAGAACGTCTCCCGCGATCGAAGGGACCGAGGCACGTCCATATCGTAGAGGGCGTTCTCGCCCTCAAAATTCCTCCAATGGTACTTGAGGCATTGCGAGGAGACGCGGGTCCGGGTGGCGCCGCCGAAGGGGAGTTGCTTCGCAAACCCCGCATCGTCGCGGTTCAGAAGCGTGCTCGGGTACGACGTCAGCGCGTGGAGCTGAATGAACATGGATGTGTTGCGTATTGCGGAGAGTGTGTTGCGTGGGGAGCGTTCGCGGAACGGCTAGTCGCCCTGCTCCTGGGCATGGAGGGTGCGGTAGTACGGGCGCGCAATCTGGAGGCGCACGTCTTCGCCGGTGTCGCCGGACTGGTAGAAGAGCAGGGCGCGCACGTCGTCCCAGTTGGCCGGCTGTTGCTTGCTGGCAAGGTACTGGGCCATGCGGCGGAGGAGAACAGGGAGCGACTCTCCGTCGGACTCGAGGAGGCGCACGAAGCGGGTTTCCGCCCATCCGGCCTCCGCCAGCGCCTGGCCGAGGGGGACGTCGTAGTCGTGAAGTCCCGCGCAGTGGGCCATGCCCATCAGGAGGGTCGCCCAGCGCCGCTCCCACTTCTCCTGGCTGATCCAGTCGGGCGCCTCGCCCTGATCGAGGTCGAGAAGGACCTTCCAGAGCGTAGGCGTGACGGGCGTGTCCGGGTCGATGCGGCGCAGCGCCGCCCGGTCACCGCTGGGCAGTCCCCCCTCACCGTCGGTGCCGAGCATGCGGGCCACGCGACCGACTGCCTGAGACGGGCTGATCGAGTCGTCTGGGTCGGAAGTCGATGTGTCGGAAGTCGATGTGTCGGAAGTCGATGTGTCGGACCTCGACGTGTCCGAGGCGTCTCGGTCAGGGGGCTGGGGCATGGGAGGAGAGCTCGGATTCGGAATCAGAATCGGCGTCGGAGAAGGCGTATTTGAGGGTGTCGCGGGCGGTGCCGTGGAAAATGGAGCGGGCGCCGCTGCGGGCTCGCCAGAAGCGCGTGGAGCTGCTCGGGGCGTGATCTTCGGCGTCCGCGAACTGAAATTTTGCCTCTTCCCAGAGCAGGGACTGCCAGTGCTGGAGGGCGTCCTTGTCGCTCATTTCGACCGACGCCCAGAGCGCCTCGAAGAAGCGGGCGTCGACGGCGCGGTCGAACGCGTCGAGCCAGGGGCTCACGTCCTCGAAGTCAATAGCATCGGCATCGCCTCCGCCCAAGAGCGTGCCGATGGCGGGATAAAGCACCGAGCGACGGACCTCGTCCACCATCTCGACACGGGCCCGTGCCCGCTGGCCGAGTCGTTCTCGACGCGACGATTTGCGGAGTAAGCTGGACGCCGAGGCGGGCACCGGTACGATGCGGTGGTGTAGGCCTTCGGTTTTCCCCTGCCCACGCACCAGGGCCCGGGCCACGACGTACATGCGGCCCTCGTCGGAATCGCGGAACCGGAGAGCCGGCGGATGGGCGTATTCCCCTTCGAAGACGATGTCCTGCAGTCGGTCGTAGGTGAATCCCTCGCCGGGCAGCGTCAGCGCCTTGCCCCCACTTTTCTCGATGGGGGTCCAGGGATCCCCGGTGTCGCCGTTGAGGGAGTCGGGCGCGTCGACGCGCTGGCCCTTCGTGTTGGTTCGCCAGCAAATGAGGCTCCCCGTATCCGGGTGATCCCCATCCTGCTGGAACCGGATGCGGCGGCAGATTTCGAGGAAGTAGGGGTCGCAGTCGGCCAGGGGAATCGCGCTGTCCTTGGCCCCGTCCCAGGGCTCGGTCCAAAGCAATGCGGGGCCGTCCAGCGCGTACCGATCCGCCAGGTTGTCCCGCTCGGAGAGAAGCACGTCGACGTCGCGGCGAAACCGACGTCCCCAGGACAGGTCATCGGCGAGCCCCATCATCGGCCGGTTTCCAAAGCCACCATTCATCCGCACGATCCCGTAGTTACCCCGGCCCAGAAAGCCCTCCATCGTTTGCAGTGTCAGAAGCGCGTAGATCCAGTGCTCGGGCCGCGGATGTCGGATGCGGCGTGCCTTCACGTCGTGGCTCTTCGAGGTGATGAGCATATCGAGCTCATCGGGCGTCGGCACGTCGGCCTCGTAGCCGGCATCCTTAAGGGTGCCTTCCGGCACTGGAGATTGAAGGAACGCGGGCCGCGACACGTCCTCGACCACTAGATGCCAGGCCGCCTCGTACTCGCCGGCCAGCCCCACCAGTGCGCCCCGCCATTCTTCGACGCCGGCGGGCATGGTGCCGCCGGACTCGCGGGCCACCGCCATCGCGGCAAGCTGTACGAGAAAGCTGTACCAGGCCTGCTGCTGGTGGGCCTGCAGCGCCTCGAAGCTCCGAATGTTGTCCTGCGAGAGAGTATGCAGGATCTGGGGAAGGGAGACGTCCTCTACCGTCTCGTCGGGGAGGCGCACCCGCAGAAGCGGGTCCTCGAGCAGCGAGTGCATCATGAAACGTGGGACGATGTGTGCTGCGGAGAGGGACGAGAAGGGAGTGCGTCTGTAAGGATCGGTATCCGCTTTTTCGGAGCGGACATTTCGTGTCCG
>JBDGQP010000093.1:0-4212 GCA_042218975.1 Salinibacter sp. | reverse complement strand
TCTAGGTTACCGCACATGCGTGCGCAGAGTCGTCCTGTGATGGTGTGATGCATAGCTAAAGTGTGCTTTCTGAGCTAGCAGATGAGCTGTCGTGCAACTAGCGTCATTCTTCGTCTTCGAAGAGGTAAGACGCGGCTGAAGTGCGTGTTACAGACGTTTCACAGGCTGCCTCTATAACCATCGTATGGCCGCTTACAGGGCTTGGTTCACGATAATGTAACACTGTGGGGACGCAGCGATAGCTGTACCCATTGATGATTCTGACTTTGGGGAGCGCAGGCCCGCTCGACTTTTGCCGCTGACAGCTCTTCTTGAAGAGCCCCTGCCCGAGAAGACGTCCATGAGTCGTCGACGAGCTGGACGTAACGTGCCTCCGCCTGGTCAGGAGACTATGCAGCGCTCTCGCCGCTCGAGGTGGGGGATTTCGAAAGGAATTTGGTGGCCGCAGAATAATGGCCTACATTTGCTGCGCCCTGGAGCTGGCGGTGCCCTACACCCGCCACCTGCGGGCGCACCTCAAGCGAAAGGAGCGGCAGTGCACCGTGCCCAGCACGCCCGGCTCCCCCTGATGGCTCCTTCTGGCTCCTTCCCAGAATGGCTCCTCCCTACATCATGTCCTACGCTTTGGATGATAAGACCGTCCTGATCACCGGCGCGACGGGATTTTTAGGGCGCCACCTGACCTCCTCGCTTCTCGAGCAGTGCGGGCGCCTCTGCGCGCTGGTCCGCTCGCCGGAGAAGGCCCCAGGCCGCCTGCCGGCGGCCGTGGAGGTCTATCAGGGAGACATGACCGAGCCCACCGGCTGGCCCGACATCTTCGGAGAGACCGACGCGGTGGTGCACCTCGCAAACATCGTCGACCCCTCCGACGGACCCGTCCAGAAGGTAAACGTGGAAGGGACCCGGCACCTCGCCCGGCGGGCCGCCGAGGAGGGGGCCGAGCGGTTTCTCTACGTCAGCTCGGTGATGGTGTACGGCCTTTCGGCTCCGCCTGTCGTGACCGAAGCGACCGAGTTTGGAGCGGACGTAAATGCCTACGGCCGCTCGAAGCAGGAGGCCGAGAAGCTTCTGCTTGGGATGCAGGAGGAAGGGCGCCTTGACCCGGTCATCGTAGAGCCCGCCGCGATTTACGGGCCCTACGACGAGACCTGGACACTGGGGCCTCTCGAGATCGCCCGCGACGGGGCGGCGATTCTTCCGGACGGAGGGCAGGGCCGGTTTCAGCCGATGTACGTCGACGATCTAACCAGGGGGCTTGCGGCGGCCCTGCGGCGAGGGCGGCCGGGAGAGCGGTACATCCTCAGCGGCCCCGCGCCGGTGACGTTCCAGGAGTACTTCGGGCAGTTTACCGGCATGGTCGGCGAGGGGGAGCCGAAGTCAATGCCGGGGTGGTTGATGAGGAGCCTGGCCGCCCTTCTGGAGTGGGGCGCGCCGCTGACCGGCCAGGAGCCGATCTTGACCCAGGAGGAGATCCGCTACCTTCAGCGCCAAAGCGAGTACCGGCACGAGAAGGCGAGCGAGGAGCTGGGCTTCGAGCCGGAGGTGAGCCTCGAGGAGGGCATGCAGCAAGTCGAGCGCTGGTTGAAAGAGGAAGGGTACCTCGAGGCCTCCGCCGCGAAGCAGCCTTCCTGATCCGTGTCGCAACCAGCGATTGGCTCCCCGTTTCACCGCCAGGAGCCAGGCGGACAATCCACCGGTGCGGCCGCAGCGCGGCAGGAGCAGGAGAAGGTCGCCTCCTCGCGGAGGATGTCTCGCCTACTCGCGACAGGCCTCCCGCACTGCCTTCGCGACCTCCTCCTGGTAACTGTCGGTCCAGAAACGGGAGTGGCCCCAGTGGTAGAGTGGCACGAGGATGCGGCCATAAGCGGGCTGCGGCTTGGCATGGACGTCCCCGACGGTCTCCGGTTCATCGAGGTCGTGTAGGTCGAAGACCGCGCCGATCACTTTGCGCCCGTAGAGGAGCACGGCCCCCGGGGACACCTCCTGCATCTCCCGGAGGAAGTAGCCCTGACAGTGCCCGTAGCGGCCCTCCCACCGGCTCTCCCGGTCGTCGCACTTTGCTAGGTTCGTGAAGTAGAGGTCCATTGGCCCGCCGAGCCCTGCCGCGTGTGCGACGTTGGTCATCTGTCGCCAAAGTGGGTTCATCGACTCCCGGCGGTCTTCCTGCAGAGCCTGCTTGGCTTCTTCCCAGGACATCCCCATCCGAGCCTTGTCGTGGCCGACGTTGTAGTTTGGCTGCTGGGCGACGAGCATCAGGTCAGCATTTGGGTCACCGAGCCCGCCGAGGGGGTAGGGCGAATCTCGTCCGGGGCAGCCCTCACAGAAGGACGCGCCCTCTTTTCGGTTCTGCCAGACGGTTTTCATCGGAGGGCCGCCGGCCGGTGCCGGGTCGCCCTGGTCGCTCTCCAGGCCTGCGCCTTCCGGCTGGGGAACGACCTTCGAGAGACGGTAGCGCCCGCCCCAGGGCTCTTCCAAGGCGAAGGGCCGGCCGACGAGGGGCACAGCCGCCGAGGAGCCACTTTTCTGGATGACCAAACGTGGGCGCTCGCTGCCGCCCTCGGAGACGCCAAACCGGATCTGATCGAGGTCCGACAGGTCGAGTCCGCGATCCCAGGCCTTTAGCGAAACCAGGTTGGCTGAGGTCACCAGGGCCTCGTGGCTGGGCGGATCTACCTGCTCGCGGGCTAGCATCCCGCAGAGGTATGCCGCCACCTGCGTGTTTGGAAGAGCCGTCCTGGCCTTCAGTCGGTCCAACTTCTCGCGAGAGACGTCTCGGGCCGAGGCGGAGTCGGTAGTTGGAGGAGATTCATCTGCAGGGGACCCGTCCGGCTTCGCCTCTTCCCCCGAGGCTGAAGGCACGCCTTGCCCGGAGGTCTCGGGCCGAAGCTCGGCAGTTTCGATCTGGGCGAGCGCCTCCTCAAATCCGCCGAAATCCTTCAGTTCAGCGGGCCGCCCGTGAAGGCGGTTCGGCTCTGCGCCGAGCCCCTCGATCCACTCAATGAAGTCCTCGACGTACTCGTCGTTTAAGGAAGACCGGTGCCCCTGGCCCTCCTTTACGATCGGCCGGAGCGGCTCTGGCAGAGGCCTCGGTTGGGCACCGAAGTAGTAGAAGTGCTCGGAGAGCAGCGCAAACCGGCCCCCGAGATCCCGTTCCCGGTCGCCCTCGCAGTGAACACTTCCGCGCCTCAGCCGAGGCGGGGACTCGGAAAAGTCATAAATGGCGTCCCCAACCCGAGAGAGCGGGGACGGGCTGTCTCCGCCCGGGACCTTGACCGGCAGTTGGCGACGAGCCCAGTCGTCATAACCTGCCATCGGGAGTTTTGCCGACACGCGCATCGCATGAACCACCTGGCCTCGGATGTCCCCGACCGGCGAGCCCGCTGATCCGGTGCCCACGACCCAGTCGCCCACCTCCGCCGTGCGGCGAATCTCAGGCTTGCAGATCACGAGCGTGCACACGCCCCCGAAAGGGTTTGGGGCGGCTCCGCTGTCGGTTGCGACGACGTAGGTGTAGAGCGTAGGCATCGGGCCAGCAGCGGCGTCACAATCGCGCTTCGAACAATCCCGTTTCGGGTGTGAATTGATACCCCCGCCAGTCGCCAGTGATGTTCCTTGAGCTCGGCCCGCTCCCTGGAGGTAGGGAGGTTGTATTCCAGCGCGCTTCTACCTAGCATGCGGACGCTTCGTTCTCCCTTTCTCCGAACGCCGTTCAGCTTCATGGATTTTCGTCTCTTGCTGGCCTGCAGCGCACTCGCGCTTCTCTACGCTGGATGTGGGCCGGATCCGATTGCCTACCACTCCACGGCGTCGGTGCCCTACTATACCTCCTCGACGTCTACGCAGATGAAGGCGATCCAGTGCCAGAAGGAAAGCATCGGCGGGGATCCCTACGTCGTCTTCGCCGCCCTGGACAACCGAAACACCGGGTATGTCCTCATCGCACCCACCGGGGGAAGCTCTAGAGGGTCAAACTTTGACGCGGCAGATTTTAGCCGGGCCGTGCCTTTGAAAGGAGAAAACCTCACTTCCCTCATCGAGGGCCTTGGCGGGGCGATCGGCCGGTGGGGGACCGAAAGTGAGGGAGCCGGCTCGTTCTACGAGTTTGTTCACGCGCCGGAAGACGACATCGAGCGGGTGAGCGAGAACGTGGTCCAGTACTACGCCTCGGTTCGATTTACAATCTCGCGGACGGAGGCCGGACCCGTCGGGCGC
>JBDGQP010000092.1:10692-14689 GCA_042218975.1 Salinibacter sp. | reverse complement strand
GGGGCGCCGATGTTGTTGACGACGAGGTCGAGGGCGCCGTCGTTGTTGAGGTCCGCGTAGGCCGCGCCGTTCGAGACGCCGGTCCGGCCGAGGCCCCAGGCCGCCGAGGAATCCGAGAAGGTGAGATCCCCGTCGTTGCGGAAGGCGAAGTTCGGGGCCGCCCCGCCCGGCAGGCGCTTCTGGATCGAAAGGTCCTCCGTGCCGATCGTCTGCATCTTCTTGGCGACCGCCGGCTGGGAGGCGTAGTCGACGAAGTCGAGGTCGTTGGGCCGCTGCACGATGCCGTTGGTGACGAAGAGGTCCTTCCGGCCGTCGTTGTCGAGGTCGGCGAAGAGGGGCGCCCAGCTCCAGTCCGTCGCGGCGACGCCCGCGAGAAGTCCGATCTCACTGAAGTGCCGATGTCCCTGGTTGAGCTGGAGGGTGTTGCGCTCCAGCTGGTGGTGATAGCCGTACTCACGACGAATTCGGTAGATGCGCTTCGAGTCGGGGGGCTCCGTGGTCTTGAGAATGCCCTCCCGGAAGGGGAGCATGTCGGCCACGGCGACGTCGGTTCGGCCGTCGTTGTTGAAATCGGCGGCGTCGACCCCCATCGAAGAGTAGCTGACGTGCCGGGTGGCCTGCTGGATCGCCTCCGTGAAGGTGCCGTCGCAGTTGTTGTAGTAGAGGTAGTCGTGCTCGTAGAAGTCATTGGCCACGTAGAGGTCCGGGCAGCCGTTGCCGTCGAGGTCGCTGGCGGCGACTCCCAAGCCCGCGCCCGTGGGCCCGCTGTAGATGCCCGCCTCCGCGGTCACGTCCGTGAAGGTCGAGTCGTCGTTCCGATAGAGCCGGTCGCCCACCCGAGGGGCTGGTTTCGTCCGGGCGGTGGCCCGAGGGAAAGTGCGGGAGCGATTGCCGGCCGCCTTGAGCAGGTAGACGTCGAGGTCTCCGTCGCCGTCGTAGTCGAAGAATAGGGACTGCACTCCGTAGCCGCGGTGGTCGAGGTTGTAATCGGCCGACCGCTCCTCAAACTGAGGGACCCCGGCGTCGTCGGGGCCCTGATTGATGTAGAGCTCGTTGTGCCCCTGAAGCCCGGCGTATCCGTGCACAACGGAGACGTAGAGGTCGAGCCGGCCGTCTCCGTTGACGTCCGCCATCGTGACGCCGTTCGACCAGTCGGCGCGACCCGAGACGCCGGCCTGGGCCGTCACCTCCCGAAACCGAAAGTTCCCCCGATTCAGGTAGAGCCGATTCGACTCCTGATTGGACGTAAAATACAGGTCTACCCGCCCATCGCCGTTGACGTCCCCCGCCGCGACGCCCGCCCCGTTGTAGAAGTACGGCCAGTTGACGATGTTGAGGGCCCTGGACGGGGAGAGGTCATTCGAGAACGAAATGCCAGTGCGCTCCGCCGGGAGGCGGTCGAACAGGGACGGAGGCCCCGCAGGCGGCTGCTCGCAGGCTGTGCCGTGGAGCAGGACGAGCGCACAGACGAGAAGCAGGGGGGAACGGGCCATAGGAGAAAAACGAATCCAACAGCAACAGTCGGAGGCCGATTGACCCGAAGCGAGTTCCTGCGTCCCCTAGCCGAAAGGACCCGAGGGCGTCGGGCTCGTTCGGAGGGGGGCGGGGGAAAGAGTCGGATCCCGACACGTCGGGCTCCGGGAGACGCCCGGGGCGTTTCAGTTCGGGGTCACCTCGAGGGTGAGGGACGCCGGTCCCTGAGACGGGAGGCGAAGGGCACGGCCGACCGTATCGGGGGGAACCTGCAGGGTCCCGTTACGCCGGACCCGCTCGATTGTCGGTGAGAGTTCCTCGATCGGCAGTGGAAAGAGACGGTCCCCGCGAGGGTCCTTGATCCTGTAGTGGACAGTGACCGGGGCCTCGTTGACCCACAGGTCCAGGTACAGGTAGCCCAGCAGGGCGTGCTCGAGGGCGTGGTAGGAGGTTTTGGTCCGCACGGCCTTGGCCCCGTCGGCCACCCCGCCGCTCAGGTGTGCACGCAAGACCGTGCCGCCGTACCTGGAATCCACGAAGTTCTGCGTCCAGAACCGCGCGCCTTTGCGGAAGGTGTCGAGATAGCGCTGCTTGCCGGTCACGTGATAGGCGTAGAGCTGGAGGAAATTGCCGTAGGCCTGTACCCACCACGTCGTCGTGGAGGGGTACTGGTCCAGGTTCGTGCGCCGGAGCTTTGATCGCCAGGCGCCGGTTTCGGAGTGAAAGGCGTGGTCGAGGAGTCGGTCGGTCAGGGCAAGACCTGACCGACGGTAGGACGAGTCACCGGTCAGCTTGTACAGGCGGAGCAGCAGCCAGGCCACCTCCAGGTTGTGTCCCACGTTGATGTGGCTGTTCTTGCCGTCATCGGGAAGAAACGTCCAGTCCTTGGCGTACCGCTCGAGGATCCAGCCCCGGTCGTCCTGCATGTGGGTGAGCGTCAGATTCAGAATACGCTCCGCCCTCCGCAGGTAGGTCGTGTCCCGTGTAGCAGAGTAGAGGTAGAGCAGGTACCCCGAGACCGGAGCCAACTGAGGGGAAAAATCCTTCCGACTACTCTTTACCGACCCGTCACGACGGAGCACATCAACGTAGCCGCCATGCTGGTCGTCCCAGGCGTTCTCGTCGATGAACTGGCGGGTCCGCTCAAGGTAGGTCCGGGCACGCTCGTCCCGCGTGACGATCCAGTAGAGAGCGAGCCCTGTTGCCGCGTAGATCTGCATGAAGAGGTCCTTCTCCGGGTCGACCACCGTTCCGGAGCGGCGGACGGCATTGTACCAACCGCCGTACCTCTCGTCCCACCCATGCTGGATCATGAAGTCGACAGCCGTGCGGGCCCGGTCGAGATGGGCGGCCGTACCGCTCATCAGATAGGCCGCCGAGTAGCTGAAGACGTGCCGGGCCACCATCCCGGGATACAGCACAGTCGAGTCCTGCGGGGTCCAGTCCCGATCAAGCTCCGCGTAGAAGAGTCCCCCAGGGGCCCGACCCTGATTGGTCCAGGCCGGGAGGACCTGAGTGAGGGCCTGCTGCTTCCAGAAAGACCCCTGCATGAGCGAATCCGAGGATTGGGCCATCGCCGGGGGAAGCCCTCCCAGAAGCAGAGCGAGCAGGAGGAAGACGGAGCGGCGCGGGACGGAACCCGGCCCGGCCCTTCTTGACATCATCTTCATGTTTTAAGGGGGAGTGAATGTTGAATAGGGACAGTGCAGTCGGTTCTATGAAGATGCGTTAACCGAAAGCGTTTACAGCGCCGACCGGAAGCCTTTACACTAGCCCCAATCCCTCCGACCGCTTTTTTCGACTGTCACCCAGTCGCCGACGGACCGTTGGTACCCAGGCGTCCTGAGTTCCACCCTTCCTGGTCTTTGGTGCTGTGGTAAGACAAGGGCTGAGAGGGACAACTCCAATCGACTGTTCATTCTCTTCCGTGCAAGTCAGATCAGCGTGATGAGAAGGTGTCGGTACGTATTTCTGCTTCTTTTGGCCGTAGGACTTTGCATACTGGGAGTTCCTCGGGAGGCCGTCGCACAGGAGACGGGGATGATTACAGGGACTGTCGTCGGTGCGAACACGGGAGAGCCGCTCCCCGGGGCCAACGTAGTCATCCCTGGAACCGAGTACGGAACGGCGACAGACAAGTCGGGAAGCTACGTCCTCGAGGTGGAGCCCGGTACCTACACGGTCGAGGCGTCGTTCGTAGGGTATCAGACCTCCACTCGGGAGAGCGTGGACGTCGAGGCGGGAGGGACCGTGCAGGTCGATTTCCAGTTGGCGTCCACTCAGCAGGCCCTCGATGAAGTCGTCGTTGTCGGCTACGGGGAGCAGCAGCGGACCGAAGTGACGGGGTCGGTGTCGCAGGTCTCGGCGTCGGCCGTTGAGGACGTAGGGGTGGCCAGCGCGAGTGCAGCGCTGCAGGGGCAGGCCGGCGGGGTGATGGTCCAGCGGACCGGCACGCCCGGATCGGAGCCGGAGGTCAGGGTTCGGGGGCTCACCACGCTCAACTCAAACGATCCTCTCTATGTGG
>JBDGQP010000092.1:0-10682 GCA_042218975.1 Salinibacter sp. | reverse complement strand
TGGTCGACGGAGTAGAGCGCGACAATCTCGTCGGTGTCAATACGTCCAACATCAAGTCGGTGGAGGTGCTCAAGGACGCCTCGGCGGCCGCCATCTACGGATCCCGGGCCTCGGGAGGCGTCGTCCTAATTACAACCAAGCGAGGTCAGGAGGGCGAGATGCAGGTGGACGTGAGCAGTTCGGCCGGGCTCAAGGTCCCCTACAGACGGATGGATCTGCTCAACACGCAGCAGTACATCGAGGTCAACACCGAACTGCGACGCAATGCGGGTAGTGAACCGCCCGCCCGCTTCTCGCAGCAGGGGTTCCCCGAGGAGTTTTCGAACACGGACTGGCAGGATGCGATCACCCAGAACTCGTTCTTCTCGAACAGCAACCTGGCGGTCTCAGGCGGCAACGAGAATATCACCTATCGGGCCTCCCTGGGGTACCTGACTGAGGGAGGAGCCCTGCTCGAGACGGGGTATGAACGGTACTCCTTTCGGGTCAACTCGGACGTCGATCTTGGACGGTTGAACTTCAGCGAGTCGCTTTCCATCACGCACGGCATCGACAAGGAGCAGCGAGGAGATGGCTTCGAGGATGTCATCCAGATGCCCCCTTACATCCCGGTCTACGACGAAAGCAACAAAGGGGGGTACGACGGTGTGGATCAGGTCGACGGGGCGGACAAGCCCAATCCTGTTCGGCTACTGGAGCACGGGTTCAACCGCACACAGAATACGCAGATTACCGGCAACGTCACCGGGGAGCTGCAGATCTTCGAGAGCCTCACGCTACGGTCGGTTTTTGGGCTGGACGTGAGCTGGCGTGAAGGCCGAAACGTGATGCCGCCCTTCTTCGAGGGGGACTTTCACTCGCAGGGCTACACCAGTATTCAGCAGGTGAACAGTCGCCGGTTTCAGCCAGTCTCCACGACCACATTGAACCTGAATGACCTGGTCCTCGGAAGCAACCATCGGCTCAACGGCACCGCCGGATTCGAAATTCAGAACACCCACTTCAGACGAATCACGAAGGAAGGCCGCAATACGCTTACGGACCTGACGGAGATCGGAACGGTACCGAGGCCGGCAGTCACCGCGGCGGCGGGGACGGACGTGCTCCTCTCGACCTTCGCCCGCCTGACCTACAACTACGCCGGCCGCTACCAGATCGAGGGATCGCTGCGGCGAGACGGCTACTCGCGGTTCGGGGTCGGAAGCAAATACGGGCTTTTCCCGTCGGTGTCGGTCGGGTGGAATCTTGGACAAGAGTCCTTCATGAGCCAGCTTCCGTTCAGTACCCTGCGGCTACGCGGCAGCTGGGGACAGACCGGCAATAACGAGGCCCTCAACCGGTACGAGTACCAGTCGACGATCAGCACGAACGCCGATTATAATTTCGGGTCCGAAATTGTGACCGCTGCTACCATCCCCTCGCTCGCGAACGCGGGGCTGGAGTGGGAGAAAACCGAGTCGATCAACGTCGGGATGGACGTCGGCGTTCTGGACGACGCGGTCACCCTCTCCGCGGAGTACTACAAGAACACGACCGACGACATTCTGCTATCGGTGCCCCTGCCCAACTCGTTCGGGTACAGTGGGGACACGCGCGCCAACACGGGGACGGTGGTGACCGACGGGCTTGAGTTCACCGCGACGTACCAGAGCCGGTCGTCCGGGGACTTCAACTGGTCGGTAGACGCCAACTTCTCGACCTCCAGAAATGAGGTCACCTCCCTGGGGCTGGGGAATCCCATCAACACACAGTCTTGGGGGTGGGGCGGATCGACCGCCTCGAAACGGCTCGATGTCGGAAATCCGATCTTCTACTGGTACGGATGGAAGGTGGACCGGCTCTTCCAGCCGGACGACTTCACGTCGAACGGAAATCTCAAGGAGGGCATCCCCGACCATCGGGCCCAGACCGCTCCGGGCGACATCAAGTTTAAAGACCTCAACGGCGACGGCGCGGTGGATGCTCGGGACCAGACCAAACTCGGAAGCCCGCATCCCGACTACAGCTACGGCCTGACGGGGAGTCTCAACTGGGGCCCGTTTGATCTCTCCTTGTTCTTGCAGGGCGTGGGCGGGCACCAGTTGGCGGTGGCCTACTGGGGCTTCAGTCGCGGAATGACGCGGGTCTGGAACCACGACACCGCTGTTCTGGATCGGTGGACCCCGAACAATCGGGACACAGACGTGCCCCGGGCCGTCGACGGAGATCCGAACAACAACTCGCGAATCTCGGACCGTTTCATTGAGGATGGAGACTATCTCCGACTCAAGCGGGTCACGATTGGGTTCGAGCCCCAATTCATCAGTCAATTTGCTCAGGTGCGGAGCGCACGGATCTACATTCGAGGAGAAGACCTTCTCACCTTCACCGGCTATTCGGGGCTAGACCCGGAAGTGGGCAACTCCTCCGGCGGGCTGAGAGGCTTTGGGTACGATACCGCCCAGATCACGCATCCCCGCCGATTCACCGTAGGCGTAGACCTGAGCTTCTAGCCGGGCTCGGGCTCCATAGACCCTCCGTGGCCGACGGGCCCTGACCCTGATAGGGGCCCGAGAGGGAGCCCGAGGCGGGGCGATGACTGAGTCGGTGCTCTCCGGTGGCGCTGTCGCATGCGAATGACATTCCTCTCCTTCCTGACGCAAGCCCAATATCATGAGACGACTTCTTACCACTTTTGTCTGCCTGTCGACGGCCATTCTCCTGGCGTCCTGCGACGTGTTCAGTACCAATCTCAATCAGGTCAACCCCGAGGAACCGACCGAGGCGACCTATTACCAGAATCTCGACCAACTTCGGACGGGAATTGCTGGGATCTACAGTCCCATCCAGGACCTGTACTCGCGATCGTACTACTTTGCGCACGATCTTCTTTCCAACGACGCGTTTGGAACGGGAAGTTTGATTAGCAACCTGATCCCGATCAACAACCGGGTCCACGGGGCCGGCAACGGTGTGCTCAACGACCACTGGAATAACTTCTACGAGAGCATCAAGAACGCCAACAACATCATTGCCGCGACCAGTGGAGGGATCGAGGGGGTCTCTGAGTCCGATTTGAACCGAATTGAGGCGGAGGCCCGCTTCCTCCGGGCGTTCGCCTACTACGAGCTCGTTACAAAGTACGGAGATGTCCCCCTCATTCTTACGGTGCGGGAGGAGCCGGAGGGAGGGGTACCGCGCACCTCAAAGGATTCGGTGTACAACCAGATCCTCTCCGATCTCGAATTTGCACAGCAGCATCTGCCGACCAAATCGAACGTTCCGCAGCCGGGCCGAGCCCCGAAGGGAGCGGCCTACGCCCTTGAAGGGGAGACGCACCTCTTCCTCGGAAGCATTAATCAGAACCAGCAGAATTGGGAAGATGCGCGCGCGGCGTTCCAGCAGGTGATCGACCTGAACCAGTACCGCCTGATGGAGAACTACTTCGACAATTTCAAGGTAGAGACTGAGAACAACGCCGAGTCCATCTTTGAGATTCAGTTCTTCAAGGCCCCGAACCAGGGCACCAACGGTCGGCGTCGCATGGAGTACGGGATGCTCGGATGGCGCAACACTGTGCCTCATCCACAGGTCACCAGCGAGTACGAGGATCCGGCCGATGGAAAGACCGATCCGCGGAAGGCAGCGACCATCTACGAACTCTGTGACCCCTTCGCAGCAGGATTGAAGATCACGGAGAACTTCAATTGTGGACTGTCGGGGTCCGAGCTGAAAAGCAATCCCGTGACGCAGGACACGCGACCGGATTGGAAGAAATATACCATATACTACAAGGAAGGGGGCCAACCCGACACCGATGACGGCATCAACATGCGGGTGATTCGCTACGCAGAAGTGCTCGTGGGTCTTGCGGAGGCGCAAATTGAACTCGGGAACCGTACCACCCCCGGTGGCGGAAGTCCCTCTGCGCGGGCGTTGCTGAACCAGGTTCGGAGCCGAGTCGACATGCCCGGCTATCCCACCGCGGGATACAACCTCGACAACTACAGCAACGCGATCGAAGCCCTCTACCACGAGTACGCCGTCGAGTTTGCGGGAGAGCAGGTCTTCTATCCCGCCCAGCTGCGGTCTGTCGAACACGAGAGGCGTCCAAACTACCTGAAGCGCCGGGCCCAGTCGGTTCCGAAGTGGCCCGAACGCCCCGACTACGACGGAGGGATGACGCCTGACCAGACGGATCTGGTGCGACGATACTGGCCCATCCCCCGATCTGAAATTGAAAGCAACTCTGCCATCTCCCAACAGAACCAGAATCCCGGCTACTGATTCCTCGCCACGGGGACGGGAGGATTCTCGGGAGGGACCGCACCGAGAAACTTCGTCCCTGCCGGTCTGCACGAGACGTTGGGGGAGAAAAGATAGGCCGGGGGGGGGCCCCTCGCCCACGGTCCTCGGTCGCCTACGGATCCCCTTCGGGGTAGAAGCGCCCCTTCTGCGTCTCGGCCGCTTTTCATAACAGAAAATTGATGCTCTTCCGAAAAATCGGTCCTGGCCATCGGTTTAAATGATCCGTCAGGTTCAAGGCCGAACGCTCTGCACGCACGAGCGCCTCCTCCCGTCTGGCCGACTTTGCTCGGGCACCCGAGGCGGACCCAATCCCTGATCTATCCCCTTCCGATTCGCGCACCCCGTAATGCAAATGCACTCTCCGAATCGAAATTTGCACCGTCTTTCGAGACTTATGGACCACACGCTTCCGCTCTTCCCCCGGGTCGTAGCCTCGGCATTGGCGGGCTTCTTCCTCCTTCTTGCGGGGCTCTTCGTCTCGCCCGCCCACGGACAGTCCGTTGCGCCCCCCGAATCGACGGTGGTGGCCTACACCGACGCCTGGGACGGACCGCGGTACGAGAGCGGTCGTCCGAAAGTCCCGGCTGAACTTCTGGAGCGCATGGAGCAGGTGACGCTTGAGATGGCGTGGGGAACTCTTCGCAGTCACGATTACCATCATCAAGTTCCGGGGTTTGGCAAAGATTGGGTCGTGATGGACGCCGAAGACCCCATCGTAGGCCGGGCGCTGACCGCGCAGTACATGCCCGCACGCCCGCAGTTTCAGAACGGCATCGAGGCGGACGGGAATGAGAAAGGATACGAGGGACCCACCAACACGTGGCCCATTCAGCAGCTGAAAACCGGGGATGTTTACGTCGCCGACGGATACGGGAAGATAAAGGGGGGGACGCTCATCGGAGACCGTCTTGGGACCGACATCTACGCCAACTCCGGAAACGGTGTGATTTTCAACGGCTCCGTGCGGGACGTCTCCGGCCTGAAAGAGATTGAAGGGTGGAACCACTACATCCGAGGAGTCCACCCCTCCGTCATTCAGGGAATGATGATGTCCGGCATGAACGTCCCGATCCGGATGGGGGAGGCGACGGTGCTCCCCGGAGACGTGGTGCTCGCCACCGACCGCGGTGTGGTGTTCATTCCGCCGCAGTTTGCGCGAGAGGTGGTGCGGGAGGCGGAGATTACGATCCTAACCGACCGGTTTGCGAAGCGTCGGACGGAACAGGGGGTTTACAGCTCGGGCCAGATGGATGGGCAGTGGACCGAGAAGATCCGGAAGGACTTCTACGGGTGGCTCAGGGAGCACAAGTCGGAGCTGCCGGTGCCGGCTGATCGAATTGAGGAGATCATCAGCGAGAGACTGGTCAACTAGGCCGTTGGACACGCGGGAACGACCTACCCCCCCCGAATTTCTTCCACACAACGACCATCTCAACAATGAACGTCGACGACAGTGGAGAGGGAATGCCCAGCGAGGGCGACGACCGCCGCGACTTTCTGAAAAAGGCCTCACTGGGCGGGTTGAGCCTGGGTGCGATGGAGTTCAGTTCCGTGGAGGAAGAGGTCGACTATACCACGCAGAACGTCAACCGGCACTCCCGCCCGAGCAACCTGGAGATCACGGACCTGCGGATCGCGCAGGTGGGAAACGTGCCGATCGTGCGCATCGACACGAACCAGGACATCCACGGGCTCGGCGACGTGCGGGACGCGGCCGACCCCCGCTATGCGCTGATGCTCAAGAGCCGCCTCCTGGGGAAAAACCCCACCAACGTCGAGAAGCTGTTCAAAATGGTCAAGCAGTTCGGGGGCCACGGTCGGCAGGGAGGAGGCGTGTCGGGGGTAGAGGTGGCGCTCTGGGACCTGGCGGGCAAGGCCTACGGCGTGCCTGTGTATCAGCTCCTGGGGGGCAAGTACCGCGATGAGGTGCGCATCTACGTCGACACCCCGACGGTGCCGAGCCCGCAGAAGTTCGCCCGGCGCATGCAGGGGCGAGTCGACCAGGGCTTTACCTTTCTCAAAATGGACGTGGGCATTGGATTGATCGATGAGCAACAGGGGACCCTCACCGGGGCGGACGTCTGGAAGGGAGAAGACGGTGAGCTGCACGGGTGGAACGACGAACCCGGAACGTACGGGAGCACCCAGCACCCGTTCACGCGGATTCAGATCACGGAGAAGGGGCTCGACCAGCTCGCCGAGTACTTCGCCGCGGTCCGCGAGCAGGTCGGCTACGAGATTCCCATTGGGGTCGACCACCTGGGGCACTTCGGCGTCAACTCGGCAATCCGGTTCGGGCGGCGGATGGAGGAGTACAACCTGGCGTTCCTGGAGGACGTGGTTCCCTGGATGCACACCGACATGATGGAGGAGATCTCCCGAAATATCACGATCCCCATGAATACAGGGGAGGACATTTACCTGCTGGATGGATTCAAAGAACTAATTGATCGGCGCGCCGTCGATCTGGTTCACCCGGATCCCCTGAGCGCGGGGGGGTTGATGGAAACGAAGCGAATCGGAGACTACGCCGAGCAGCGCGGGGTGGCAATGGCGCTGCACCACGCGTCTTCGCCGGTGTCGTTCATGGGAACGATCCACGCGGCGGCGGCCACCCAGAACTTCGTGGCGCTCGAGCACCACTCGGTGGACAACGCATGGTGGGAGGACCTGGTGACCGGCGTCGAGAAGCCGATTGTGGAGAACGGCTACGTGACAGTGCCGGAGAAGCCGGGCATCGGGGTCGAACTCAACGAAGAAGTTGTTAAGAAGCACCTGGCCGAGGGGGCCGGCTACTTCGAGCCGACGCCCGAGTGGAACGAGAAGCAGTCCTGGGATCGCACCTGGAGCTAATCCTTTCTCACGGGGGATCGGCGTCCACCCTCACTGCCTTCCGCGCCCCAATCACTCCGCCTAGTGCGTAGCATTCTACTCTCCTGGAGCGGGACGCTCCTTATCGCCGTTGCACTTCTTGGAACTGGGTGCGGAAACGATTCGGACCAGGAAGCCGGATCGAATGGAGAACCGGCCTCCATGACGCTCCCGGACACAATCGAAACGCTCGACTACAAGCTCAAAACAGACGTCGTCACTCGGGACGTCGTCCAGCCCTGGGCCATCGACTTTCTCGGTCCCGATACGGCCCTCGTGACCGAACAGCCGGGACGATTGCGGCTCCTGGTCGACGGAGAACTGGCGGCAGATTCGATATCTGGGACCCCGGACGTGCTCTACGAGGGACAGGGAGGACTCCTTGACGTGATTCCCGACCCGGAGTACGACCAAAACGGATGGATATATCTCGCCTACAGCCACGCACTGGAGGAAAAAGAGTCCCCTTCGATGACCCGAATTGTGCGGGGACGCATCCGAAATCATACGTGGCAGGATCAGCAGGTGCTCTTTGAGGCTCCCCACGATACCTACCGCACCACGCGGATACAGTACGGGAGTCGCATGACCTTCGGGCCGGAGGGATTCCTCTACTTCTCGATTGGGGACCGAGGCGAGTGGCCCGTCGACACGACGACCGTCTTTGCTCAGCAGCTCGACCGCCCGGGCGGGAAGGTGTACCGCATCAGGCCGGACGGGTCGATCCCGGAGGACAACCCGTTCGTGGACCGTCCGGACGCCCTCCCGGCGATATACACGTACGGGCACCGGAACCCGCAGGGACTCGACGTACATCCGGAGACCGGGGCGATCTGGCTTACCGAGCACGGGCCTCGGGGCGGCGACGAACTCAATCGCCTTCGGGCCGGTGCCAACTACGGGTGGCCGAGTATCACGTACGGAATCAACTATCCGGGAGGCATCATCACGCCGAAGCGGCGCCAGGAGGGCATGAAGCAACCGGTCTTCTTCTGGCGCCCCTCCATTGCGACCAGCGGATTCTCCTTCTACGAAGGCAAGGCATTCCCGTACTGGCAACACCAGGGACTGGTGAGCGCGCTGAAGGGACAGTCGGTGCGACTTCTGACGATGGCGGAGCAGCGGGTAATCCACCAGGAGGTTCTGTTCGAGGGAGCCGGTCGGGTGCGGGAGGCCGTGCCTGGACCGGAGGGGGGAATCTACGTGGTCTTCGATAGCCCCTCCAAAATCGTGCGGCTGAGTCACGCTGCCGACTTCACGGCCCGCAAGGAGTCGCAGTAGAACGAACCCGGCGATCAGTTCGTCGGCCGTACCGTCGCGTCTTCGATCCGGTCCCCGACCCGGAGCCGGTCGACCACGTCCAGGCCCCGCACGACCCGCCCGAACGCGGTGTACGCGCCGTCGAGGCGGGGCTGCAGGCTGTGGGGCACGAAGAACTGGCTGCCCTCCGTGTCGCGTCCCGCGCTGGCCATGCCGACGGTCCCGCGGCGGTGCCCGATGCGCGTGATCTCGGTGCGGAGGAAGACCTCCGGCCCCCCGAAGCCGTCCCGGCGGGCAACGTCGCCGCCCTGCACGACGAAGTTGGGCACCACGCGGTGGAAGGGCACGCCGTCGTAGCGGCCCGCCCGGGCGAACCGGCAGATCGCCTGGACCGTCTGCGGGGCCTGCTCGGCGTCAAGTTCGAGGACGACCGTGCCCTGGGTCGTCTCCAGGACGAGGCGCGGCGCGGGGCCGAGCGCCCGGAGCGTGTCCCAGTCGATCGGCATCGTCTCGGGCAGCGGGCGGCGGGCGGCGGCGACGGTGCTGTCGGTGATGGACGAGAGGCCCTCGGCGGCGGTCCGTCGCACGGCCGGGTGCGGGTGGTCGAGGGCGCCCCGAAGCACTGTGCGGGCCTTCGCGTCGCCGATCGTGGCGAGGGCCTCCAGCGTCGCCGTCATGCCCTCCAGGTCGGCCGGCAGGGTCAGCGTGCGGTAGGCGGCCGCCAGGGTGTCCGTCGCCCCGCGTGCCACGAAGAGCGAGTCGGTGAGGACGGGGGCGCCGTGGTAGAGGAGGGCCGGGTCCCCGCGCCGCACGGCGGCCGAGAGGAGACGGAAGGTGCGGTCGGCCTGCTTGGGCCGGAGCCGGTCCCAGCGCGTGGCGAGCCCCCGGACGGCCGCGGCGGCGACGCGCGGGTCGTCGGCCCGGCTCGCGGCCGCCAGCAGCGAGTCGGCCCAGGCCTTTTCGATGGGGGCGAGGGCCGGAAGGGCCGCCGCGGCGGCGAACGGGGAGGGATCGTCCCGCCACCGCCGCAGCGTGCGGCGCACGCGGCCGGGCGGCCCGTTGCGGGCCCACCCCTTCAGGAGCGGCGCCCCCACGCGCCACCGGTCGGGGTGGGCGTCGAGCCACACGCCCACCGCGGTCTGCGTACCGGCGGGCCAGTCGGCCCCGGCCAGCGTCTCGGCCGCGGCGCGGGCCACGAGGGGGTGGTCGTCGTCGAGCGCCTGGACGAGGGCGGTGCGGGCGGCGGCCGTGTCGAGTCCCCCGAGCGCCCGGGCGGCCTCGACGCGGACGCGCCAGTCGGTGCCCGACCGGAGCCAGTCCACGAGGCGGCCCGTATCGGCGGGATCGTCGAGGCGGCCCAGCGCGCGGATCAGGTGTTGAGCGGCGGCGGCCCCTGAGGCGTACCCGTCGAGGGCGTGGCGGATCGTGTCCGCCCGTCCGGACGCCAGCGCCTCCACCCGACCCAGCGCGTAGGCGGCGTGGCGACGCGCGGCGGCGGATTCGGCCGTGAGGTGCTCGACGAGCCAGGCCGCGGCGCCGGCATCGGCGTGCCCGCGCATGCCGTAGTGGGCGAGGGCGAGGGCCACGTCGGGGGCCCGCGGCGCCGGAAGGCCGAGGGCCAGGAGGGCGTCCTGTGACGCCGCGTCGCCCGTCCGGCCGAGCGCCGCGATCAGGCGCCGCTGCATGGCCTCGTCCCGTTCGTAGCGGAGCACCTCGAGCAGTCGGTCGGCGGGCACCCCACCGGGCATCTGGGCAAGGGCGAAGGCCGCGTCGGTGCGGACGAGGGGCACCCCGTCGGTGAGAAGCGACAGGAGCGCTGGGATGGCACTGGTGTCCGGCACCGAGGCCAGCGCGAAGGCGGCCCGGGCCCGCACCGCGGGCACGTCGGCGTCGAGGGCGTCGATCAGGGCCGCCCGGTCGCGGTCGACCTGGGCCTCCACCACGGCCTGCACGTCTGGACGCGACAGCAGGTCGTCGCTGGGACGGTCGGGCGTCGGCTGGGCGCCGGCCGGGAGCGCGAGGAGACAAAAAAGAAGAAGGGGCGCGACGGAGCGCATCGGGAGACGGCCGGCGGAGAAGAGAGAAGGCGAATCGAGGCTGCCCTGCCGGCTTCCACGCGGACGGGAGGCGGGAGACCCATCCGGACCGCGGAGTCGGCGCTACCGGCGCCGGTCGCAGGAACGTGTCTTAGAGACTGTCTTGATTTTTCGGTCGGTCACGGACCGCGTCGCCCCCTTCCGTCCGTCTGAGGAGGGCGCGAGGGG
>JBDGQP010000091.1:0-17917 GCA_042218975.1 Salinibacter sp. | reverse complement strand
CCCCCGGCCGTAGGCGCTGTACCCGCTGGAATAGGGATTGCTCAAACCATGTAGTGCACATCCGAAGGGGCGTGTCCCGTCCGAAGGCACGGCCCCTTCCCCCTTCTCACTTCTTCGAAGCCCGGGGGCCTCTGGTGGGGGCGCCTGGGCTTTTGTCTTGGACTGGGGGCTCGAACTGGACGTTTGGAGGCGATGTGCCCGTGGAACGGCCCATTTTTCCCCCGACCCTCCCTCGGCGCGGGGGATCCGCCCGACGAGACCGACACGGGGCGCGAAGGACGACGAGGAGGCCCGCCGGGTCTCGTCACGGGTCGTCGGTAATAGCGAAACATGGTATATAGTACCCATGCCGTTGCGCCAGCGGGCTGGAAGTCGCCGAACCTTCACGTCCGGGCCTTGACGCCCCAGGGGGTGGATTTTGTATGTTAATTGACGGAGCGCTGTACGAGGTGGTTTTGGTCTCGGCAGCCGCTTTAGAAAAGTCTGCCTCGGCCCGCCCCCGACGGCGGGCTTTTCGTTTTGGTGCAGTTGTTGATTCCGCCCGGACTCGCGCGCCCGTCCCTTCCCCACCGGAAGAACCATCGATCGGCCCTGCCGGCCGGGACCCCGAAAGACAAAAGCCCGGCCTCCCACCAGAAGGCCGGGCTTGAGAACGTGTCCAGAGAGGACCGATCCTCTGTAAGATATGCGTTCGGGAGACACGTCGGAGGCCCTCCGTCTAACGCCGATTCAAAAAAATAAGCCAATTGTAAGGCGCGGGACGGCTGGTTGACATTGAGGGATGTGTAGAGTATGTGTGTGGAGCGAGGCTCTCATCGTTCTCCCGCGCACGGCCCTTCCCGCCCCGGTGGATCACGTGTTTGCCCTGGTCGACTGCGAGAACTTCTACGTCAGCTGCGAGCGGGTCTTCGACCCCTCGCTCCGCGGGCGGCCGGTCGCCGTCCTCTCCAACAACGACGGCTGCATCATCGCCCGGTCGGAGCGGCTCAAGGCCGAGGGCGTGCCGATGGGGGCGCCGTATTTCCAGTGGCGGGACGACCTGGAACAGATGGGCGCGGCCGTGCTGTCGTCGAACTACGCCCTGTACGGGGACCTGTCCCGTCGGGTGGCCCAGGTCCTGCAGGAGGAGGCCCTCGAGCTGGAGCGCTACTCGATCGACGAGGCGTTCCTGACGCTCCCGGCCCTCCCACGAGAACATCTCTGGCGGCTGGCCGACCGGCTCCGCCGGCGGACGAAGCGCTGGGTGGGCGTCCCGATCCGGGTCGGGATCGGGCCGACCAAGACCCTCGCGAAGGCGGCCGACGAGAACGCCAAGGCGCGCAAGCGGGTCGGCTGGGGAACCGGCGTCTACGTGTGTCCGGCGGAGCCGACGCTGGGGAAGTTCCTCCAGTGCGTGCCGGTGGGGGACATCTGGGGCATCGGGAGCGCCCACGAGCAGACGCTGAAGGAGGAGGGCGTAACGACGGCCGAGGGCTTCCGCTCGCTCCCGGACCCGTGGATCCGCCGGGAGATGACCGTGGTGGGGCTGCGCACGGCCTGGGAGCTACGGGGCCGCTCCTGCCTGGCGCTCGAGCTGGTGCGGCCCGACCGAAAGACGCTCGTGCGAAGCCGGTCGTTCGGCGAGCGGGTGCGCTCGAAGACGGGGCTGCGGCAGGCCCTGGCCAAACATAGCCAGCGGGCCGCCGAGAAGCTGCGGGCGGAGGGCCTCGTGGCCCGGGGCCTCGAGGCGTTTGTGACGACGAAGCGGTTTGGCGACCCGCCGTACTACGCGAACGGGGCGGCCGGCACGCTCGGCGAACACACCGCCCGGGCGGCGCCGCTCGTCAAGGCCAGTGGGCGCCTCCTGGAGGTGATCTATCGCTCGGGCTACGGGTACAAGAAGGCCGGGGTGCGGCTCTACGACATCCGCCCGGCCCGCCCCCACCAGGAAAGCCTGTTCGGGCGACGGCGCTCGGCGGACGAGGCCCTCACCGCCGCCGTCGACCAGGTCAACCGCGAGCACGGGACAGGCACCGTCGGCCTGGCGGCCGCGGGGCTGCCGGGCAGCGCCTCCGCCGGGCGCGACTGGACGATGAAGCGCCAAAACATGTCGCCTCGCTATACCACCCGATGGGACGAGTTGCCCGTCGCGGCGGCGTAGTCCCCACGGCGCATCGTCCACGGGGACATGGACGCCTTCTACGTCGGGATCGAGCCGCGGGACATCCCCGGCGAGTACGCCGGCGATCAGAGCGGGTCCTGCCGAAAGGCCGCCTGCTCCTCCGCCACGGTTTCTAGGAACCGGGCCAGCAGCGGCGACTCGTTGTCGTGCCGATGGGCAAGCCCAAGGGAGAGGGGCACCGTCGGCTCCACGATCTTGGCGTACCGGACGCCGGGACGCTGGATCTGCGCGTTGGAGGCGTGGGCCGTCGACACGCCGAGCCCCGCCTCGACGAGCCCCAGGAAGCTCTCTCCGCGCTCGATTTCCTGGATGATCCGCGGCGTGAAGCCGGCCTCGTGGCAGGCCCGCACGTAGGCGTCGTGAATGCGCGGGGCCCCGCTGCGGGCCCAGATGACGTGGGGCTCCCCCTCCAGCTCGCGGAGCGGAACCGTGTCGCGGTCGGCCAGCGCGTGGTCCGCCGGCAGCACCGCCACCATAGGGGCCGAAAAGAGCGTGTGGACCCGAAGCCCGCGCTCGTTGATGGGCAAAAAGAGGAAGCCGACGTCCGTCTTCTCCTCGCGGAGGGCCTCCACCTGCTCGCGGGTCGTCTCCTCCACCAGGTCGAGCTCCCCGTGTGGACGCTGGTGCTGGAAGGCCTTGATGATGGCGGGCAGCCCGCTCCGCATCGCGGTGCCCTCGTAGGTGATCGTGAGCAGGCCCGCGAGGCCGTCCCGGGCCGCCCGCGCCACCGACTCCGCGCGCCGCGCCTCCCGCAGCACGCGCTTCGCGTAGGGCAGAAAGGTGCGCCCGGCCTCCGTCAGCTCCACGCCCCCGGATGAGCGGTCGAAGAGTCGGACGCCGATCTCGTCCTCGAAGGCCTGGATCTGCTGGCTGAGGGTGGACTGGGCCACGAACACGGCGTCCGCCGCCCGACCGAAGTGCAGCTCGTCGGCGAGGACCGTGAAGTATCGCAGGTGGCGGAGCTCCATGACGGGACGGAACGAGGGGCGAGACGAGGAGCAAGCGGAAGAGTCTGAGGCCTGAGTGCCGTCTTCCCTACAACCGATCGGTGACGTCGATCGATCCGAGCGAAAAACTCCATGAAACGGCCAGAAGGGGGCCGCACTATCACCTTCTGCGGATCAGACGAGGGGAAAAACGCCGGGTAACGGCTGCGTAACACGGATAAAGTTCCTACATGCCGACTCCTCCCGTTCAATCGATATTTACGAACGAAATGACCACTGGCCCGGCTTCATCCCGGACTGCCCAGGCAGGGTGCTCACCGCCATCGCGGCAAAAGTGGTGCTGAGCGGGGCCGCCGAATTCAACGGCCTCCGGCCGCGCCGCCGGCCCCTCGATCCCCAGTGCCCTGCCTCCGCGCTCCTTTTTTCTCCCAAATTCCTGACTCTACCGTGACGCTTTGGTCGCGCCAGGGTGCCGTCCTCGGGACGTGCACGCTGGCCTTTTTCGCCACCATGGCCGCCCGACTCGTCATCAGTCCGGTCGTGCCCTTCATCAGCGACGCGTTTTCGGTGCCCAACAGTGCGATCGGCCTCGCCCTGACCGGCATGTGGCTGGGGTACGCCCTCGCGCAGTTTCCCAGCGGGCTGCTCGCCGACCGCTACGGCGAGCGGCGCATTATCCTCGTGGCGGTGGGGGGCACGGCCATCGCGAGCACGCTGCTCGCCTTCGCGCCGTCGTACCCGGTCTTTCTCGTCGGCACGGCCGCACTGGGGATCGTGGCGGGCCTCCACTACAGCGTGGCGACGTCCCTGCTGACGCGGACCACCGAGCAGATTGGGACGGCCATCGGCATCCACACCGCCGGGGCGCCGGTCGCGGGCGTGCTGGTCCCGGTGGCCGCGGGGGCCGTGGGCGCCTGGATGGGGTGGCGCTGGGCCCTCGTCCTGGGCACGGCCTTCGCTCTTCCCGTCGTCGCCCTCGTGGTCGCTGTGATCCGGGCCCGCCCGCCGGTGCGCCCCGAGCAGTCGCTGTGGAGCCGCGTCCGCCCGGGGCCGCTCGCAGAACTGCTCCGCCGCCCGCCCATCGCCGTCACGGTGGCCCTCTCCGCGACCGGGATGTTCGTGTGGCAGGCCACCGCGTCCTTCCTGCCGACGTTTCTGGTGGCGTACCATGGCTACTCGGAATCCACCGCGGGCCTCCTGTTCTCCGCGTACTTTCTCGTGCAGGGGGCGTCTCAGCCCGGCCTCGGGGCGCTCTCGGACCGCATCGGGCGGGACGCCGCCGCCAGCGTGGCCGTCGGCCTCGGCATCGTCGGGTACGGGCTCCTGGTCGTGGGGACGGACCTGGGCGCCGCCGTCATAGCGGTGGCCCTCGCCGGCGTCTCGATGGGCTGGGGCGCGGCCCTCATGCCGAAATTCATGGACCACCTCGGCGACCACGAGCGCAGCGCCGGGTTCGGGCTCATCCGAACCGTCTACATGGTGCTGGGGGCAAGCGGCAGCGTGACGATCGGCCTCGTGGCCGACCTCCTCGGATGGGGCGTGGCGTTTCTCGGCCTCGCCGGCCTTCTAGTGGGCATGCTGGCTGTGCTGGTGCGGCTGGCCGTACGGACCCGGACAGGCCGGCGCGTCCCCGCTGCCCGGTAGCCCGGGGACACGCCCGGGCTCGGGTTCGACGCTCTGGGTCGCCTCGGCACGGCAGTGTTTGTCGTCTTGAGGACCCTGGGGGCCACCGCAGCCATCGCCGCGGTGACCGTCGTGCGGCTGGCCGCGCTCCGGGCGGAGGGCACCATCCGACGTTCCGGGGAGAGGGCCCGACACAGCGGCCGGACGGGGCTCGCGCGGGCGTCGAGTCACAGCTCGCCGTCTCCGCCGGTCCCTTTTGCCATCGTTGCGACGGTGCCGCTGCCGACGATGTCGGTGTCGACCGTCGGCTGTCCGCGGTAGTGGACGTCGCCGGAACCGACGAGGCGGGCGCTGAGGCGGTCGGTGACGTGGAGCGCGGCGTCGCCGGAACCGGCCGTGCTGACCTCCGCGGTCGCGACCCGCAGGTCGGCAGCCTGCAGGTGTCCGGAGCCGGCAATCTCGACGGTCACCTCGTCGGCCCGCCCCCGCAGGGTCAGGTCGCCGGAGCCGGCGATGTTGGCCGTGAGCCGCGTGGCGGTCACCTCCGCCTCGATGCCGCCGGCGCCGGCGATCTCGGCGTTCAGCTGCTCAGTCTCAATCGGCGTCTCGGCGATGATGTCGCCGGACCCGGCGACGCTGACGCCCTCCACGGTGGGCATCGTGACGTAGACGTCGATCGAAGCCGTCTCGTCGCTGTCGTCGGTGAACCAGTCGAACAGGCCCGACAGGCCGCCGTCCTCCTCGGCGCGCACCCGAAGCCGGCCGTCCTCGACGACGGTCTCGACGCGGCTGAGCGCCTCGCTGGGACCAGCCAGTTCGACCGACTGGGTCGACCCCTGGCGCAGATGGAGGGTTCCGGGCAGGGCGAAGGCCACTTTCGTGAAGGCGTCGACGGACCGCGTCTGGCGAGAGGCATCCTGGGCCGCGACCGACGCGGGGCCTGCGAGCAGCCCGACGAGGACGAGACCAGTCGCAAGAAGAGAAGAAAAAGAGCGGGTCATGGCGCTGACGGAAAAGAGGAAAGAGAGCGAATCTCTGAGGAGGATCCGAATAGCACCCGCGGTGCGGGTCTGCGCCCGAGTGGGCGCGCCACAGTAGAGGGGAGGATGCAGAAAAAGGTTGCACTTGGATCCGGGCCCTCGTTTTCAGTTTTCGTAACGACCGCCGAGATTGCATTCGGTGGGGCCTAGCGCTACCATACGGCGGCACCCATTCCTGTGTAGCTGGATCCGCAGACCGGACCGTCCTCGGGGTGCCAACCAGCCCGAGCCCGTTTAAGCCGACGCGTTTTCGATGCCAGACGCCGACCCCAGACGACATTCAGAAGGGGACTCCCGCCCGGAACGGAGCGCCTCCACGGAAGAACGATCTGTCTTCCGTCAGATGTATCGGGTCACCGCCGACCGGGAGGCGACCTTCGAGGAGAAAGTCCGTCGGCTCATTGACCTTGGGCGAAAGCACCTTGGTCTGCCCTATGGCGTTCTGACCCGCATTGAGGAACAGGACGTCGCCCCGCGCGCCCAGTCGGAGGGGGAAGGCCTTCCGGCCGAGCCCCACCAGCCGGCAAGCGGCATCCAGAGGGTGCTCTACGCCTCCGGGGACCATCCGCTCCTCCAGGCGGGGGAGACCTGTCCGCTGTCGGAGGCCTACTGTCGGGAGACCGTCCGGCGGACGGAGCTGCTCTCGATCCAGCACGCGCCGGCCCAGGGGTGGAAACCAGACCCGGCCTACGAGCGATTCGAGCTCGGGTCGTACATCGGGTCGAGGATCCTGGTGGAAGGAGAGCTCTACGGCACGTTTTGTTTCGCGTCCCGGGAGGTCCGAGACCGGCCGTTCAGCGACGACGAGGAGGCGCTGGTCGAGCTTCTCACCCGCTGGGCCAGCTACGAGCTCGGGCGGCAGCGCTCCCGAGAGCGCATCGAGCAGTTTGCCGAGCTGGTCACCCACGACCTGCGAAACCCGCTGAACGCGGCCCAGATGCATCTGCACATGGCCCGACACCTCCTCGATCGGGCCCCTCCCGAGGGCAAGAAGGCCCCGGAAGACGTCGGGGGCGTGGGAACCGGAGATGCCCGCGAGGAGGAGAGCCCGGCCGCGAAGGTTCACAGGCACCTCGGGGTATCCGAGCGGGCCCTCGGGCGGATGGAAGCGATCATCACCGATACCCTTGCGCTCGCCCACGGCGAGCAGCGCCTCGGGCCCAGCGATCTGGAGCCTGTTCGCCTCGCGGCCGCCGTGGAGGCCTCCTGGGAGCAGGCCGGCGGCGGGGCGCTCCTTCGGGTGGACGATCGTCTCTCGGGACCGGGGGCTTCGGGGGACCCCTCCGCGGAAAAAGGAGCGTCGAAAGAGGGCTTTTTCCTGCTCGCGCATGAGGGCCGCCTGCGGCAGCTTCTGGAGAACCTCTTTCGCAACGCTGTGGATCACGCCGGGCCGGAGGTCACCGTGACGGTAGGTGGAATCGAAGGCGGGTTCTTCGTGGCCGACGACGGACCCGGCATTCCTCCGCACGAGCGCGAGAAGATCTTTGAGCCGAGCTACAGCACCCGCAAGGGCGGAACCGGGCTGGGGCTCTCGATCGTCCGGGCGGTTGCGACCGCGCACGGATGGTCGCTCTCCGTCTCCGAAGGCCCAGGCGGAGGCGCCCGCTTCGAGATCACCGGGATTGAACGACCGGGCTCGTGACCCTCCACGCCGACGGCCGTCATTCCGTACGTGAATACGAACACGCAAAGAGAATGTGTACCCGAGGAGCCGAGCCCCCAGCTCCGGGTCGGGGGCGACGTCAAGGTGTCCGTCGGCCAGGGACTGACCCCGGAAATGGACATCACCGTTGGCACGTCGCTCCTCTGGTCGACCCTGGTGCAGTACAGCACCCGGCGAACTCGGAGTCAACTCCCGACTGCAGTGGCGCTTCGCCCCGCCGTCGGACCTGTTACCCGGCCTACAACACAACAACGACTCCCCCGACCGATTCCCGCCCCGATACCGGGCCCTGACCCTAAAACCCACGTACCGGCTGGACCTGTAGCGCCCGGTCGGTTGCCCGGGGGGCGCGCTCTCCGAGGCTGAAAGGCGCAGTTTCTCCCACCGGGACCCCTTCCTCCTTCCCTCACCCCCCAACCGCACTCTCATGACGCGTCTGCTCATCCCCCTACTTTCCCTTGCGCTCTTCGCCTGCGGCTCCGGCGACGGCTCCGACCCGGCCTCTTCCGCTTCTCCGAACGGAGCGGTCGCAGTAGACACGGTCGACTCCGAGGAGGCGACGTTCCGGGTCGTCCGGACGGTCGACAGCCTCGAGCACCCGTGGGCCGTCGACTGGCTGCCGGACGGCCGCACGCTCATCACCGAGCGGGACGGCACCCTCTACCTCATCGACGGCAACCAGCGCACCGCGCTCTCGAATGTGCCGGAGGTTTGGGCCCAGAATCAGGGCGGGCTCCTCGACGTGGCGGTGGCGCCCAACTACGAGGACACCGGCTGGATCTACGTTACGCACTCCGCGGTGCGGGCGGACAGTATGGGGGGCACGGTGCTCTCGCGGGCGAAGCTCGACGGCACATCGCTGACCAGCGTCGAAGAGGTGTATCGGCAGACGCCGTTCCTCGAGACGGACTACCACTTCGGCTCGCGGATTGGGTTTCTCGACGACGGGACCCTCGTCGTGACGATGGGCGAGCGCGGCCAACGGCGAGAGGAGACGGTCGACATCCCTACGCCGACCACGTCGGTGGGCACGACCGTCCGCCTCAACATGGACGGGTCGGTGCCCGAGGGCAACCCGTTCGTCGGCAGCGACGAGGGCCTCGGCGCGGTCTACAGCTACGGCCATCGGAACCCGCAGGGCATGGCCATCCACCCGGAGACCGGCGCCGTCTGGCAAACCGAGCACGGCCCGCACGGCGGCGACGAGCTGAACCTCGTCGAGGCGGGCAACAACTACGGCTGGCCCGCCGTCAGCTACGGCGACACCTACTCGGACCAGACGCCCATCGGCGGCACCACCGCGCCCGGCATCACCGACCCGGTCGAGTACTGGGACCCCTCGCCGGCCCTCTCGGGGATGGCCTTCTACACCGGCGACCGGCTTCCGGACTGGAAGGGCGACCTGTTCATGGGGGCGCTGGCCCACCAGAAGATTCTGCGCGTGGAGCTGGGCGAGAACAACGAGGTGACCGAACAGGAGGAGCTGATCCGTGCCGAAATCGGCCGGATCCGCGACGTGGCGATGGGGCCGGACGGCTCTCTCTACGTCCTCACCGACATGCCGAACGGCGGGCTCTACCGGTTCGAGCCCGTGGGCGGCCCTCGGCGCTAAGAACCTGGTATGTTGATTTTCCCTCGTAAGAGGGGCACCTTCCCGGACGTGTCGGGAATGATCCGAGGACGCTCGGAGGGGAGGCGGGACGTGGGCCCAGATCGCGCTGGCTTGGGGGCTCGCGCAGAAGCCCGGGATCGTGCCCATTCCGGGCACGACCACATTGGAGCACCTCACGGACAACATCGGTGCCGTGGCCGTCGATCTGACGGCCAAGGATCTCGGCGCGATCGAAGAGGCCTTCTCGACACTTGAGGTCGTCGGGGCCCGCTACCCAGAAGAACCGGAGGAGATGACCGATCGGTGAGCGTCCTGCCCCGAACAGCGACCATTTTCCTCCCCAACAACCTCACACGAACGACCCATGACCCGCCTCGTCCCCCTCTCAATTGGAGCCGTACTTCTCATCGGCCTCGTCGCCAGTCCGGCCTTTGCACAGGAGCCCTCCTCGTCCTACCCCGTCGGCAACCCGGTCGGCGTGCCCGCCGCACCCGGCGCCGACCAGTCGTTCGCGCCGGCCTCGTCGAACGTCACCATGTACGGCGCCCTCTACTCCGCGGAGAGCTGCACCTACGACCCGGAGCGCGACGTGATCGTGGTGCCCAACCGCGGCGCCCCCCAGAGCGCCCGCACCAACGACGCGTTCGTCTCCTTCATCAACCACGACGGCTCGGTGCGCACGCCCCGCTGGCTCGGCGTGCAGCGTCCCTCGGCGCGGGACACCCTGAGCCCGCCGCTCACGCTGAACCACCCGCTGGGCAGCGATATTGCCAACGGAACGCTTCACCTCGCCGACCAGGCCGGCGGGACGAGCGAGGACGACCCGAGCGTGGCCGTCGTCCGGCAGTTCGACCTGAAAACCGGCCGGCCCGTCGGCGAGATCCGCATCGAGGACGCTCCCTGGATCAACGACATCGAGGTCGCGGAGGACGGCACGATCTACGTCACGCAGACGGGCGAATTCGGAGAGGACGCGGACCCGTCGACCTGGCGGGTCTGGGAGATTGAGCCCAGCGGCACGCCCTCGGTCCTCGTCGAGGGGGCCCCGCTGCGCCAGCCCAACGGCCTCGGCATCGACTCGGAGGGCAACCTCGTCGTCGTCAACTACGGCAACGACGAGGTGCTGACCTTTTCCCGGGAGGGGAAACTGGTGAAGACCGAAACCGCCGCGCAGCCGGGCGGCGACGGGCTCGTCATCATGCCCGACGGCACGAAGTACACCAGCAGCGTTGCGGAGGGGGGCATCTCGCGCATCCGGCCGGACGGCTCCACCGAGCTGATCGCCCGCAACATCCCGAGCGCGGCGTCGATGTGCTACGACCCCAAGCGCCACCAGCTCGTGGTGCCGATGAACCCGAACAACGGCCTCGCCTTCGTGGCGCTCGACTGATCGAGGCCGGCGGGTTCGTACCGGGAGCGCGGCCCGCTGTCGTCGACCGCGACCCCCGCGATGAGCGTTTCTTCGAGGAACGTGGAGGCCTCAGGGCCGACCCGCACAGTCCCGCCGCCGCTTCGGGGCGCTTCTGCCGTGAAGGAACCTTTTGCCAGTTCGCGGGAAAGTGGGGAGAGACCGGCACGGCGGGTGGACCCGCGCAGCGACTCCACGAATCGATGGCGGACGCATGCTTGATCCACTCTCGGCACTGGTCCTGATCATCGGCCTCGGCGTGGGGGCCGAATGGATCTCGAATCGACTGGGCGTGCCGTCGATCGTGCTGTTCCTTGTAGCCGGGATATTGGTGGGCCCGGCCACAGGCGTCGTCAATCCTGACCGGCTCCTCGGCGACGCCCTGTTTCCGGTCGTGTCGCTGGGGGTCTCTATCGTCCTGTTCGAGGGGGGGATGCGGCTTCGGTTGTCCGGCCTTCAGTCCGTTCGGCTCCCGGTCCTGTCGCTGACGACGCTCGGGGCACTGGTGAGTTGGGGCGGGGGTGCGGTCCTGGCCTGGTGGATCCTCGGCTTCTCGCCGGAGGTCGCGCTCCTGCTGGGAGGCATTCTGATCGTGACGGGCCCCACCGTCGTGATCCCGCTCCTGCGCGACCTGGAGGTCGAGGAGCGCCTGAAAACCCTGACGGTGTGGGAGGGCATCGTCAACGACCCGCTCGGGGCCGTGCTCGCCGTGTCGGTGTATCAGGTGGCCGCGTCGGGGCAGGCGGGGACGGGTCTGGTCGACGCGGCGGCCACGCTCCTGTGGACGATTGGGAGCGGGGCCGGTGTGGCCCTGCTCGCGGCCGTTTTCGTCGTCGTGACGATCGGGCGGGGATGGGTGGAGCCGTACATGGAGACGCCCCTCACGCTCGGCGTGGTCGTCGGGGCGTTCCGGCTCGCCGAGGCCCTGAGCCCGGAGGCCGGCCTCATCGCGACAACGGGGATGGGGGTCATCATGGCGAACCAACGCCGGGTCGACACCGAACACATCCTCACGTTCAAGGAGAACCTCGGGGTGCTGCTTGTCTCGTTCCTCTTTGTACTCCTCGCGGCTCGGATTGAGTGGGCAGCATTTCAAGTCATTTCTGCGGAGAGCGTCGTATTCACCGGCTTGCTCTTGCTCGTCGTTCGGCCCCTGGCGGTTGCCGTGGCCGGGCTTCCGGCGGGGCTGAAGTGGCGAGAGGTTGTGGGCCTGTCGGTGCTGGCCCCCCGAGGAATCGTCGCGGCGGCCATCGGCTCCCTGTTCGCCATCAAGCTGGCCGAGGCGGGGTATCCGGAGGCCCGGAAGGTCGACGCCGAGGTGTTTTTCGTGATTGCCAGCTCGGTGCTCCTGTCGGGGGGGATTGCAGGGCCGGTGCTCCGGGCCGTTGGGGTACAGGAACAGACCGACCCGTAAGGCTCCCCCGCGGCCCGATCGACGGTTGGCTCGGGGGCCGTTAATGCTTCGTAGATCCGGTCTCGGAACCGTGCAAGCCTCAAAAGTTACTTTCATCGGCCGCTTCTCCTGCGCCCGCTGGTTTTCCTCCCGCGATCCACGATGTTCTCGACGAGAGGAGACCCAGGGTGACGAGACGGAGCCCAGCGGTGGGATCCAGGTCCCCCCAGGCGGCTTTCCTCTTCGCCCGGGCAACCCGGGTGGACGTCGACTCCGGACCGAGGGGGAACCCCGCCTCGGTCGCGAGGGCGCGCCCCCGTATGTCCCTGGTCCCGTTCCCCGGAAGCCTATTCCCCTCGTTCCGCTCTCACTTTCGAATCATGCCGATTCCCCATGAGCGACGTCGGCACCCCGACTTCTCGCCCCCCACCGAAGCGCGTGGCCCTGTTCGCCGGGGCGTACAACCACATCGCCGACGGGGTGGCCCTGACCCTCAACAACCTGGTCGAACACCTTCAGGGCCGGGGCATCCCGGTCCGCGTGTTCGCCCCGACGGTCGAGGACCCGGCCCTGAACCACGCCGGGACGCTCATTCCGGTCCCCTCCATTCCCGTCCCGGGCCGCTCGGAGTACCGATGCTCCCTGGGCCTCACCCCGTCGGTCCGCAAGGAGATCGAGGCCTTCCGTCCGACCCTCTTTCAAATCTCTACGCCCGACTTTTTGGGCTTCCAGGCCCTGCGGTACGCCCGGTCCGCGGGAACTCCGGTGGCCGGGACGTACCACACTCACTTTGCGTCGTACCTGAGGTACTACAACCTGGGCATGCTGGAGCCGGTGGTCTGGCGCTATCTCCGATGCTTTTACCGGCAGTGTGACCACGTGTACGTCCCCACGACCGCCATGATGGAGGTGCTTCGCGATCACGGCATCGAGGAGGGCCTGCGGCTCTGGCAGAGGGGGGTTGACACGGGTCAGTTCAATCCGGCCCACCGGTCTCTGTCGTGGCGGCAGGACCATGGGATCGAGAGGGAGGAGGTCGTCGTCGCGTTCGTGGGCCGGCTCGTCTGGGAAAAGGGGTTGGGCACCTACGCCACGGTCATCGAGCAGCTCGAGCGCCAGAAGGTCCCGCACCGCAGCGTGGTGGTCGGGGACGGGCCCGCCCGCGAGGACGTGGAGGCGCGGCTTCCGAACACGCTCTTTACGGGCTTTCTGCGCGGGAAGGCCCTCGCCCGGGCCTACGCCTCGTCCGACGTGTTCCTCTTCCCCAGCGATACCGAAACGTTCGGGAAGGTCACCCTCGAGGCAATGGCTTCGGGCCTTCCCACCGTCTGTGCCGACGCGGCCGGGAGCCGGGATCTCGTCGACGACGGCACGACCGGCTGGCGCTGCCCGCCGGACGAGGCTGAGGCCTTCACGAAGGCCGTACGCCGGCTCGTTCTGGATGCCTCACTCCGGGACCGAATGGGCACGGCCGCCTTCGAACGCGCTCAGGACTTCGCCCTGAATACCGTTCACGCACGGCTCGTCCGGCATTACGACGAGCTTCTCGCCGCCGACGGGGACGCGGCGCCTCAGGCCGCTCTCTCAGGGCCCGACGTTTCCTCCAGCACGCGAGAGAGCCGATGACCCGAGTCTCCAGCAGGCTCCCCGACTTTTTCGTACTGGGCGTCGCCAAGGGCGGCACCACCTCCCTACACGACTACCTTCGCCAGCACCCGACCCTCTTCCTTCCGTACGTGAAGGAGCTTCATTTTTTCGACGACGACGCCGGATTTTCGTCCGGGCTCGACCGATACCTTCAGTACTTCGCGGAGACGGGGGACCAGCTCACCGGGGAGGCAACGCCCTCTTACTTCCGGCACGTCGACCCCGTCGCGGGCCGCGTGCGGTCGCTGTACGGGGGCGCGCCGCCCCGCTTCCTGCTGCTTCTCCGCGACCCCGTTGCGCGCGCCTACTCCCACTACCTCCACAACGTCTCTGAGGGCCGGGAGCCCCTCTCGTTCGAGGAGGCGCTGGACGCTGAGCGGGCCGATCCCGACGCGAAGCGGCGGGCCTGGAAGGGGTATTTCAGCGACGGGGTGTACGCCGATACGCTGGCGAAGTGGTTTGAACGCTTTCCCCGGGAGCGATTCCTCGTCCTGCGGTCGGCAAATCTCGCCCGTCGCACCGACACGACGCTTCGACGCATCTTTCGCTTCCTGGGGGTCGATCCGGACGTGGAGATCGACACCGATCGGCGGCTCAACCGCACCGGCGAGCGGCAGAGCCGCCTCCTCGGAACGCTGCTCTCCGTTCTGCCGTCGGGCGCTCCCTCGCTGCTGCGCCGGTGGGCCCCCGCGCCGCTTCGCCTTCGCGTCGAACAGTTCGTTCGCCGCCGGAGCACCGGGGCCTCGTCGGATCGACCCGCGCTCGACCCTGCGCTCGAACGGCGTCTTCGCCGTCGGTACGCGCCCCACGTCCGCCGCCTCGAGGGGCTGATCGACCGGGACCTCTCGGCCTGGTTGCCGCCCGCCCCCGAATCCTCCTCCGACCGTCCTGCTTCTCCGTCCACAGAGTGAGGCCCAATGGCAGGTTCCTCCTCGACCGCCCCGCCGCCGGATGCCCCTTCGAGTCCGGACGCCCCGGCCCCGGATGCCCCGACGCAGGTGTCGTGGCGGCACGTTGTCGCCTCTGTCCTCCTCAGTCTTCTCGCCCTCGCCCTCGTCGGGTACTTCACGTTTGATCCCGAGGCGTTTCGCGAGACCCTCCGGTATGCACGGCTCTGGATGCTGGTCGGGGCCGTGGTCATGGCGCTGGCCCGCATCGGGATCGGGGGGTGGCGACTGACTTACGTGTCGCAGGGCCGGCTCGACCTCGCGGGCGGAATGCGGGGCCAACTCGCCTGGTACTTCTTCGCGAACGTGACCCCCACCCTCATCGGTGGCGCCCCCGTGGCCACCTTCTACGTCGCCCACGACGAGGACCTTCCGGTCGGAGAGACGGCGGCGTTCATGTTCTTCTGCATGCTTCTCAACTGGTTCTGGTTTCTCGCCACCATTCCCGTTCTGATCGGGGCGGGCTTCGTCGTCGAGCTCCTTCCCAGCGTAGCGGGCACGTGGGGGTGGCAGGCCCTGGTCGCCTACTTCGGCGTGCTTTTCGTGTGGGGAACGGGGCTGACCTACTTCATGCTGGTTCGCCCGCGTCACCTCGCGGCGCTGGTCGACTGGGTCTTCCAGCTGCCCCTGCTCCGCCGCTTCCGGGACCGCGGGATGCGTGAGATGCGTTCGTACTACCGGAGCGCAAAGCGGCTGGGCGAACAGCCTGCGTCGTTCTACGGCTGGGGGTTCATCCAAACGGCGCTGCTCTGGCTCTCCCGATACGCGGTTGTCTTTTTCATCGTTCGTAGCCTGCACGTAGCGGATGCGGGGCTTCTCTTCCTCCGCTCGGCCGCGACGCTGCTCGTCGCACTCGTGCTGCCGACGCCGGGAGGATCCGGCGGGCTGGAAGGCCTGTACGCCCTCTTCATCGGCCCACTCATGCCGGAGGCCCTGATGGCCCCCACGCTCCTCCTCTGGCGACTCCTGGACTACTACCTCTTTATCGCCCTCGGGACGTATCTCTTCCTGAACCTCGTGCAGACCGGTTCCGCGCAGGGCCCGTCGACGGACGCCAATTGAGCCGCGCCGTTCGACCGGGCAGCCCGGGCCGGGCGGCCGAGGCGCACGCCGGATGGTCGCCGCGCCGGGGGGCCGACGAGGACGGCCCATGGGGAAACGGGCCGCACCGCCGGCGCGCGTTCAACGCAGCGAGAACCCAGAGAAGCTCCGTCTTGGTTTCCGGCATCGGAAGGGGATCGGCCCCCTTCGGCAGGAGGACCGCGTGGTCGTCGGAATAGTACATCGTGGGGACAGGGAAGCATGAGCGTAGAATTCTGCCCCTCAGACACACGCGACGCGTGGCCCATACCGATCCGTGAAGAAATACATGAAGACCGTTTCCGCGCATATGAGGCTCGGTCCGCCGCCCACCGCAGAAATCGTTCAGAGACTTTTGCACGGATCGGTAACCCGGCCTCTCTCCGCATTCGCCGGATCTCCGTCTCCCGTCTACGCGTCCTTCACGAGAGGAGGCCTCGGAACGCCACCTCACTACGGTCGGTGGTTATGGCAATCGTCCTGAACGGAGAGGCGATCAACTTCGGGGGGGGACGACCGGTTCGCCACCAAACTCCGGATCGCCTGCCTGGGAGGAGTGCCCCTGCGTGAACGGGGCGGGGGCAACGCGTTGGGAATCTCTGCGCCGGACGCAGAACCCGAATCTGCGAGGGTCCCCTGCCGTCCTTCGCACTCCCCGACGCGAATCTTCCAATATCGTCGCGCGTCCCGGTTGCGCGCGGCGGGCGGACTTCTCACCTTGTGATTCCCAAAAATTCTCCGTCGGTCCCAATCTCCGGCGCGTCCCGGTCTCCGACACGCTCCGATCCGCAATGCTCAAGCATCTGCCCGAGCAGTACCTCCCCGATCCCGAACAGCACCTGCCGGACCGGCTGGGTCGGTTGGAGGGAACCCTCATGCTGGCCGTCGGCACCGTCGGGCTCAGCCTCTCGGCCGCCCTGTTCTCGGGATGGCTCCCGACCGAGGCAATGGCCTCGACCCTCTCCGGGACGTTTCCGGCCCTGCTCACGTTTCTCACGACGGCCTCTGTGTCGCTGTGGTGGGGATACGTGCTGTGGCGAAGCAAGGCCCTCGACGAGGAGTGGGAGGAGCAGGGAATGAAGTGGCTGTGGGGATGGTGCGTGGCGGCTCCGCTGCTGGCGGGACTGGTGTTCCTCACGATGGCGGTGGGCACCCTCCTGGGTGCCTTCGCGGGGTAGCTGTGGGCCTCACCGGGAGCCGGGATGAGAGGGTGCGGAACCGGCCGCCGAAGTCGCGCCCGAGGCGATGATGGATCAATGGAGTCCGTCGGGTCTTTCCAGCCTGCACCACTGCCGACACCACCGCCTCCGGGCACACTCCGTAATCCGGGCACGCCCCGCAAAAAGACGAGAGGCCCGGGTCCCACCAGACCCGAGCCTTCAGGGGGCGATGTCCCTGAGCGGGGCGTATACCCCGGAAGAAATGCGCCCGATAGACACATCCGCCGCCCGGAATCTAACGTCCCGGCGCAGAAAATAAGAGGGGATTAACGGAAAAGACGTCATGTAGCGTACAACGGACCCTGCAGGCGGAAGGAGGCCCGGGTCGCTCACGTACCTGCCGAATCGAGCCCGTCTCCCCGATGATTGCTCGCGTGTGGCGGGGCTGGACTCGCCCCGACGACGCCGATCGCTACGAAGCCCTGCTTCAAACCGAAATCCTCCCGGCGATCGCGGCACGGGACATCGACGGGTACCGGGGGGGAGAGGTCCTCCGGCGGGCCCTGGACACGGAGGTCGAGTTCATGACCGTGCTCCGGTTCGTGTCGATGGCGGACGTCCGGCGGTTCGCGGGCGAAGACGTAGAGGCGGCCCACATCACGGCGGCGGCCCGACGGCTCCTGATCCGGCATGACGATCGGGCCCGGCACTACGAGCGCCGGCACCACCAGGGACCGTCGGACCGGCGTCCCTCGGCGTAGGCGCCTGGGGATCAAATCCACTCCGGGCTCGAGACGGTCTTTTCCGTCTCGCGGCGACCGGTGTTGCGTGTCCCGGCTGGCTCGACGAGGAGGACGTGGGCCGCCCCCTCGGGGGCCACGGGGCGGTGTTCGGTGCCCCGCGGCACGATGCAACATTCGCCCTCTCCGAGACGCACGTCGGACCCGTCCCGCAGCACGATGATGAGCCTGCCGTCGAGCACGAGGAAAAGCTCGTCGGCGTCCGCGTGCTGGTGCCAGTCGAAGGCGCCCTCCAGCTTGGCGAGCTTCACGTGCTGCCCGTTGAGCGCACCGACGATGCGGGGCGCCCATCGTTCATCGAACTGGTCGAGCTTGTCCTGCAGGTTGATCGCTTCCATACGGGAGAATGGCGTTGAGACGAATAGAATCGACGCGGCGCCCGGGGCCCTGCGACTCTCGAAGCGGACCGACGGACCGCCGAGGAAGCGATAGAGCA
>JBDGQP010000090.1:0-16542 GCA_042218975.1 Salinibacter sp. | reverse complement strand
GGGAGAATGGCGTTGAGACGAATAGAATCGACGCGGCGCCCGGGCCCTGCGACTCTCGAAGCGGACCGACGGACCGCCGAGGAAGCGATAGAGCAAGCCGAGGGACGCGTTCCAAGAGGGTCGACGGCCATCCGGGACCCGCCAGAACGAGTCCTCCCAGACCTCCGGTGCCCCCGTCCGGATGCTGCCGACCGGTCCCACTGGACATGCGGACACGGCTGCGTTATCCTACCCGAAGAGGAGGCCCTATCCCGCACGTGTCGAACCGGGACGACCTCCTCGCCCCCACTCTCCTCGAATCGACCCGGCAAGATCCATGAAGACGCTCCTCACGAATGCCTTCGCCCTGCTTCTCGTTGTCGGCCTGTCGGCGGCCCTCTGCGCCGACGCACAGGCCCAGCAGAATCCGCCCGAGGGCGACGGCTGGGTATCGCTTTTCGACGGCAAGACGCTCGACGGGTGGCGGGCGAGTGAGAACGAGGAGACCTTCTCCGTCGACGACGGCCGCATCGTGGCCGACGGCCCGCGTTCGCACCTTTTCTACACGGGCTCGGTCGCGAACCACAACTTCGACGACTTCGAGCTCCGGGTGGACGTGATGACGAAGCCGGGCTCGAACTCCGGCATCTACTTCCACACCCAGTACCAGGAGAAGGGCTGGCCGTCGCAGGGATACGAGGCGCAGATCAACAACTCCTACGAGTCGGATCCCCGGAAGACCGGAAGCCTCTACGCGGTTGAGGACGTGAAGCAGTCGCCCGTCGGCGACAACGAGTGGTTCACGATGGCCGTGCGGGTGGAGGGGGACCACATCGAAATCACGGTCGACGGCGAGACGACGGCGGAGTACACCGAGCCCGACGACGCGCCGCGGAAGGGCATGGAAGGGCGGGTGCTGTCGGGCGGCACCATCGCCCTGCAGGGCCACGACCCCGAGAGCACGGTCTACTTCAAGAACATCTACATCCGGCCCCTGAAGTAGCGGCCCGACCCGAGAGCGCAACAGAGGGGCATGCCGGCTCCGTCCGCATCGGAAATGGACCTGCAGACGCCCGGGCGGAAAAGCGGAGGCTCGCCTGTCCCCGCCCCGATGCGGTCCGCAGGGAGAAGGGGAATGGGGGCGTAGGAGCACAGAGAGGCCCCGCTCTGCTGCGTGTCCGTCTGGGTACGCCCAAATCAAGACGCGATCGACGGGGGACCGCGTCCGACTCGGAGGGGACGAGACCTAGCCCTAATTCTCCTCGTGCTCCACCTCGCCGTTGCTCGCACGGGCGGGCTCACCATCGGAGGCGTTCGACGCGGAAATCAGCTCCGTGGAATCAATGTTGGACGAGGCCGGCGCCTCCGCGTCGGGGACGAAGGGCTTCGTCTCGGGCACCTCGCCGCTGAAATCGGCCCCTGGCTGAATCTCGAGCACATCGGCCTCGAGCGTGGCGTGGACCTCCGAAGTCGGGCACAGCACGAGTTGCTCGGTGGCGAGCACGTGGCCGTCGACGTATCCGGCCAGCCGGACGGTCCGGGCGTTGATGGTGCCCTGCACCTCCGCCCCCTCGGCCACCACCACGCGCTCGTCGGTGGAGATGTCGCCGTGGACGGTGCCCTCGATGCGGAGATTGACCGAGTTGAAGTCGAGGACGCCTTCGATGTTGGCCCCTTCACTGATGATGGAGGTGGAGACCTCGTCGGTTCGGGAAGGGGACTCCGACGTGGAGTCCTTCTTCTTGTTCTTGCGGTTGCGGGACGAGGACGAAAACAGGCTGAGAGCAAGCATCGTGGATGCGGACGAGACTTGAGAAGGGAAGAAGAGCAGGGTGTAGCGGGGCGACGGACAGAGACCGCCCACGGTGGAGGCACGCCGGCTGAAACGCCCCTCAGCGTGCAGTCATGTTTAGAATACACGTCACCACAGAGAAAGTTACGTATCTCCACGTAGATCGTAAAGGGGGAGTCGAATTTTTGGGCGTGACCCGACGCGGGGCCTTCAGGCAGGCGGCTCGACCAGCGGCAGGCGGACGGTAAAGCAGGAGCCCTCGCCCTTCGTGCTGTCGACCTCGATGGTCCCGCCCATCAGTTCGGTCAGTTCCTTCACGTTCGCGAGGCCCAGGCCGCTGCCCTCGTACTCCCGGGTCAGGCCCTCCGATTCCTGCTTGAAGGCGTCGAAAATGTGGGGCAGGGCCTCCTCGCTGATCCCGACGCCGGTGTCCTCGACCTTCAGGACGGCGCGTCCCTCGTCCTCCTCCACGCGCAGGGCGATCGTGCCGCCCTCGGGCGTAAACTTGATGGCGTTCTCCAGGAGGTTTTCGACGATGCGGCGGAGCGCGCCCTCGTTCCACCGGCCCTCGACCGGGGCGTCCGGCACGTCGATGCGGAGCCGCTGCTGCTTGTCCTCGGCCCGGGGCCGGAGCAGCTCGGCCCCCGTCTCGACCACCGTGCAGAGGTCGAGCTGCTCCCGGTTCAGCGTCTGCGTGCCGGTCTCCAGCTTCGAGAGTTGGAGCACCGAGTCGACGGTGCCCTTCAGTCGCCTGCCGGCCTCGTGCACCAGGCGGGCGGCGCGGCCGTCCTCGCCCGACAGGTTTTCCTTGAGGACCCGGGCGAAGCCGAGGATCGACGTGAGCGGCGTGCGGATCTCGTGGCTCAGGTTCTTGAGCATCTTGGACTTGACGCGGCTGGCCTCCTCGGCCTCCTCTTTCGCCGCCCGGAGCGCGCGGGCCTGTCGCCGCTGCTCGGAGATGTCGATCCCCATGCCCACGAGGTGGAACGCCCCCTCCAGGTAGGTGCGCACGCCGGTAAACAGGGTCGGCACCGTCGACCCGTTTCGCCGCACGAAGTCGGCTTCGACGGTGGCGGACCCCTCGCGGAAGACCTCGGATATGGCTTCCGTAACGCGCCTCCGATCGGACCCCTCGAAGAACGCCTCGGCCGACCGGCCCGCCAGCTCCTCGGGGTCGTACGCCGAGACGCGCTCGAAGCGGGCGTTCCAGCGCCGCAGCCGGCCCTCCCGATTCAGAACGTAGAAGAGGCCGGGGAGGTGGTCCAGGACCGTCTGGCTCAGTTCGTCCCGGTCGCCCAGGGCGTACTGGCGCTCCAGAAGAGTCTCCATGGCGATGTCGCTCAGGTGCTCGAGCTGACGGACCAGGGCCGGCGCGGCGCTGCGCGGCTCCGGCCCGAGGACGCTCACCGTTCCGATGGGGTACCCGTCGGGGGTGACCAGCGGGGTGCCGGCGTAGAACCGGGCGTGCGGCGGCCCGGCCACGAAGGGATTCTCCGCGAACCAGTCCGACTCGGAGAGGTCCTCGATGACGCTCGTGCCCTCGGTCTCGACGGTGGCCGCGCAGAGGGAGCACCTTCGGGGGATCTCCGCACGGTCGGTGCCGAGGGCGGCCTTGTGCCACTGCCGGTGGGTGTCGACGAACGTGACGAGCGCCACGGGGACGTCAAACAGGTGGGCCGCCAGCTCGGCGACGCGATCGAACTCGGGCTCCGGCGGGGTGTCGAGAATCTGGAAGCGTCGAAGGGCCCGCAGCCGGTCGCGCTCGGCTTCCGAGTCGGTGTCGGGCCGGCCCAGCATTGGAGGAGACACGGGAACGGGGCCAGTCTGGTAGGAGTGCCGCCGGGATACCGATCCGTGAGAACGTACGCAAATCATTTTCCCCGATAGCTGGGGACCGTGGACAGCCGCCAGCAAGAATCGGACTTCACGAATTTATTCACGTATCGGTAAGGCAGGATATGTACGTTCATGCCCGGGGTTCGGTTCGTGCCCCGGGCGGGGGCCCGAACGGCCGGTCGCGTCTTCGTCGCGCACGGGGCCTCTGTCGGCCGGCGATGCGAGGACGTTGACGGTAATCGGACCCCAGGGCCGCCCTCTAGAGCGCCCAGCCCGACCGGTGTGAGGCGCTGAGGTGCTCGTTCAGGGCCGGCCGGTTCGAGATCTCCCCGGCCTCGGCGTCCCATTCTACCGTGCGCTGGGACCGAACGGCCACGTTGCCCAGGAGCACCGTCTCGGTAAGCGGGGCTGCGTAGTCGGGAAAGTGCGTGTTGGGTGTCCCCTCGCCGCGGCAGGCCCGGAGCCAGTCCGCGTAGATGCCCGGCGAGCGCTCGTAGGTCTGGTCCGGGGGGGCGGCCATAACCGCCTTGTGCGTCGATCGGGGGAGCAGCCGCGGTGGGGTGCTCAGCCCGTACAGGAGGGCCCCGTCGTCCCCGACGAAGACCTCGTTGTAGCCGGGCGGCGGCCACTCCTCGTCCTGTGGCCAGGACGCCGGTGGGGGCGCCTCGAGGTTTCCGTCGCGCCACACCATCGTCACGGCCGGGTGTCCCGCCCGGGCGGGGAACTCGTACTCCAGCCGTGAGGCCGCCGGGTAGCTCTCCGGATACGTCGGGGTCGTCTCCGCCCGGATGCGCGTCGGCGCCTGGAGTTGGAGGGCCCAGAAGGCCGCGTCCATGAAGTGGCAGCCCATGTCCCCGAGCGCGCCTGTCCCGAACGGGTACCAGCCCCGCCACGTGAAGGGGGCGTAGTCTGGATGGTAGGGCCGCTCCTCGGCGGGCCCGAGCCACAGGTTCCAGTTTAGGTGGTCGGGCACGTGGTACATCTCGAGCGGGCGCGCCTCGGCCTGCGGCCAGATGGGCCGGTCGGTCCACAGGTGGACCTCGCGCACCGGCCCGATGGCCCCCGACTCGATGATCTCGCGGGCCGTGCGGAGTCCGTCGTAGGCGTGGTGCTGGATGCCCATCTGGGTGGCGAGGCCCGAGTCGCGGGCCGCGGCCCCGAGCCGACGGGCCTCCTCCACCGTGTGGGTGAGGGGCTTCTGGCAGAAGACGTGCAGGCCGGCGTTCAGGGCCCGCATGGCCGCCGGGGCGTGGTTGTGGTCCGGCGTGCTCACAAGCACCGCGTCGAGCCGGCTCGCCTCCTGGGCGAGGAGCTCCCGGTAGTCCTCGTACCTCGGGACGTCGGGGTATTCGCGGAAGATGTCTTCCGCCCGTTTCTGGTCGACGTCGCAGAGGGCGGCAATCTCGGTGCCGTCCAGGTCGGCGACGCTCCGCACGTCCACCGCCCCCTTCCCCCCGACGCCGATCGCCCCGACGCGGAGCGTGTCGCTGGGGGGCGTGTGGTCGGGGCCGCCCAGCACCTCGCGGGGGACGAGGGTGGCGGCGGAGGCCCCGAGGGCCCCCTGAGCGAGAAAATCGCGGCGGGATAGGCGGACGTCGTCCATGGCGGAGCGGGCGTGGTAGATGGAGAGAGCGCGCACGGAGAGGGCTGCGACGCCCCAGGAGCGGAAGTCGTCGCCGGGAGTAAAGAATCTGTAAATGCGTCGCCTCGAAGTCAAGGCGGACCGGCGTCACGGGACGACAGAACGGGCCCCTTTCCCGAATGCGCCCCGTGCCGACTCGCTGCTCGGGGGCGAGGAATCGGGAGGACTGCCGGCGCCCCCGCCCCCCGACCACCGGAGACGGACGTTCGAGGGCTCGGCCTCGGAGCAGCCCCTATTCGTCTTCTAGGCGCTCTCGTCGCGACGGCACACGCCCGGCCGCCGGCCTCCGCAGAAGGAGCGGGTCAGTGGTTGGGGGGCGCGGTGGCCGGGGGAAGGTTGGGGAGGAGGTCGACGGCCCCGAACGTTTCGACGCCCATCCAGAGGACGAATGCGAGGTAGACGGCGATGAGGCCCCACGCCTCGACGGTCGTCACGCCCATTTGGCTGCGCATGACCAGGAAGACGATGAGGGTCGCCGCGGTGAGCACGCCCATCATGGGGGCCCCGACCGAGTAGTTGACGACCACGGTCCCGGCGACGAGCACACCCGCGGGAACGCACACGAGCAGGTCGAAGACGTTGCTGCCAAGCACGTTGGCGACGCTCGTGATGGCGTTCCCCGATCGGGCGGCCCGTATGCTGACGAACGTATCCGGGACGGAGGTGCCGGCCGCGACCACGGTGATGCCCCAGAGGAAGCTCGGGGTCCCGAAGACCTCCCCGAACCCGATCGCCGACCGGACCAGGCCCTCGACCCCGACCAGGATCACGAACAGGGAGCCGATCAGGATCCCGGCCTGCTTCGGCACCGCCAGGTCGGCGGGGGACTCGTTGGGCTCGTGGTCCACCGTGTCCTGGTACTGCAGGTACACGTAAAATACGTAGAGCCCGAGCGGAAACAGCACGAGACCGCGGGTCAGTTCGCCCAGGATGGGGCCGTCCGCCCCCTCCACGGGATTGTAGATGACCGCGAACGAAAACATCAGCAGCAGGGCCGCGATCGAGATCACGTAAAACTGGATCTCTTTGTAGATCAGATCGCGGGTCGACGTCAGCTTTTCGTCGGAACAGAGGCCCGCCAGGGCCGGGATCATCAGCACGTTGAAGAGGGCCGACCCCACGATGGCGGCCACCCCGAGCTCGAAGTCGCCGTGGAGAAGCGTCGAGAGGACGGCCGTAGACAGCTCCGGAAAGCTCGACCCGACGGCCAGAACGACCGCGCCCTGAACGAGAGGGGGCAGCTCGTAGTAGGCCGAGAGCTTTTCGCTGGCGGACTCGAGCCACTCGCTCCCCTTCCACACGACCGCGGTGGAGACGACCGCGAGGAGGACGTAGGCTACGATCGACGTAAGTGGGGACATGCGGCGTCGGAAAAACGAGCGGGCAACAGGTCGTGCAGATCTGGCGAGGCCTCCCGGGGCGCTCGGTTCCGTCGCTCCCTGGTGGTGGGCCCCTCGACCGAAGCGCTCCTCGAACTCGACACACATCAACCGACGTCCGGAGGCGGAGTTCGGGGCCGAGCGTCCGGGCCTGCGCCGTCCTCGCTGTGCCCGTGCCCGGAAGGCCGGTCCGGGGTCGGAGCTTGACACCCCCATTCGTGCGGGCCATCTTCCGTACGGCGGTTCCGGGCACCCCGATCTTGCGTTTCTTCGTCTTTGTACCGCGAGTTCCATGTCCGACGCCATCGCCGACGCGGCGGGACGGGGGCGGGACGATCCCGAGTTCGATCCCCGGGACATCGTGACCCCCCATGCCTTCGAGGTCGACGAGGCGCTCCTCAACACGCCCCTGGCGGCCCCGTGGAAGCGCCTGGTGGCCCTGCTCGTTGACCTGGCCCTCGCGGGCATCATCGCCAACGTGGCCGGGGGACTCGTCGGGCTCCTCGTCGCCTACGTGTTCTACCGGGTCGCCACCCGAACCGAGCTCGAGCGCCGGTGGAAGCGGTGGGGCCGCGGCGTCCTCGTGGCGCTGGGGACGATCCTCCTGTTCGGGATCTCCATCGCGCTGGTCGAGGAGGCCGGGCAGTGGGGCCCCTCCGGGCCGGGCCTCACGGCCCTGGTCCCCGGTGTCCAGCCCGACACGGCCGAGGAGCCCGCCTCCACCGAGGCCCCGCCGGCCGACGCCCCGCGCCTCGACGCACTCACGACCGCCGACGACCTCGAGGAACTGCGGGCCGGGCGGAACGGAGGCGCACTGCTGCCCGACACGACCCGGCCCGAGCAGGGGGCCGCGCTTCTCCGCCGCTACGCACAGGCCCTGGCGTCGCGCGACACGGCGGCGCTCGACACCTTGGCCGCCCCCGTTCGGTCCCTCGTCGCGGGCCGTCGCCTCGACTCCCTCGACGCCCGGATCCTCGCGCTGGCGGAGCAGAACGACGACCTCGCGGAGAAGGCGGACCGCCTTCGCGCTCAGCTTCGAAGCCCGAGCCTGTGGCGGATGGCGCGGGCCACGGCCAACGATCTCGGCATCACCGTCGGGTGGATCGGCCTCTACTTTACGCTCTTCCTGGCCTGGTGGGGCGGGCGCACGCCGGGCAAGCACCTTCTGGGAATCCGGGTGGTCCGCCTGAGCGGGGAGCCGATCGGCCTGTGGTACGCCTTCGAGCGGTTTGGCGGGTACGCCGCCGGCATCGCCACCGGGCTGCTCGGGTTCGTGCAGCTCTACTGGGACCCCAACCGGCAGGCCCTCCACGACCGTGTCGCCCGCACCGTCGTCATCCGCACCCGTCGCTCCTGATCCCGAATCCCGCATCAGAATTCGGGGTTGGATGTGAGGACGTGTGGAGGGACGGAGGCAAAATCCGTTCACACATCCAGCTCGCTACCCCCGAACGGAGCGCACGTTCGGGGCGATCGGGGGCGGGTGGGATTCGGGGACTGCCCGATGAGCGGTGCCCGCAACGGACGGGGGCTACCGCTCCAGGTGCACGTTCTGCCAGGCGTCGACGCGGGCGTGCCAGCCGGGCGGGACCACGATGGTGGTGTCGTACTGGTGCAGGACGGCGGGCCCGTCGAGGGCGTGGCCGTGGTGGAGGGCGGTGCGCGCGTAGGCCGTCGTCTCGGTCGGGCCGTCGGCCTCGAACCAGACCGGGCGTGTGCCGAGCAGGGCGTCGTCGAGCGGCGCGTCGGTCGTCGGCTCGCGGGGCAGTTCGGGCGGGGGCTCGGCGACGCGGCCCCGCACGCGAAGCGCCACGATCTCCACCGGCTCGTCGGGGTCGGCGTGGCCGTACCGGGCCCGATGCCGGTCGTGGAAGGCGGCGACGGCGTCCGCCACGCCCTCGGCGGTGATGGGGGCGTCGAGGGGCACGCTGAGCTCGTAGCTTTGGCCGACGTAGCGGACGTCGAGCTCGAGGGACAGGGCGGGATCGCCGTGACCAGACAGGACGGCGCGCACGTCCCGGGCGGCGGCCTTGCGCGCCGCCGCCAGGGGCGAGGGGTCCTCGCGCAGGGCGTCGGCCCGGGTCAGAACGGCCCGGGCGGTGTCGTAGACGACGTCGGCCATGAGGAGGCCGAGCGCGCTGAGGACGCCGGGCGCGGGGGGGACGAGGATCCGCCGCATCCCGAGTGCCTCGGCCAGGGCCGCGGCGTGAAGGGGGCCGGCGCCCCCGAACGGGACGAGCGTGTAGTCGCGGGGGTCGTGGCCCCGCTCGACGGAGACGCGGCGCAGGGCCCGCTCCATCGTCGCGTTGGCGACCCGCAGGACGCCGAGGGCCGCCGCCTCGGGCGAGAGGCCGGCGGCCCGCCCCAGGTCGGCGACGGCGTCGCGGGCCGCGTCGGGGGCCATGTCGAGCGTGTCGGCCCCGCCCAGCACGTGCTCGGGGGCGAGGCGGCCCAGCACAAGGTGGGCGTCGGTCACGGTGGGGGCGGTGCCGCCCCGGCCGTAGCAGACGGGCCCCGGCTCGGCGCCGGCGCTCTCGGGCCCCACCCGCAGGCTCCCGCCGGCGTCGACGTGGGCGATGCTTCCGCCCCCGGCCCCGACGGTGTGGATGTCGGTGGCGGGCAGGCGCAGGGGGAGGCCGGCGATCGTGTGCTCGGTGGTGCGGGGGACCTGCCCGTCGCAGAGGGCTACGTCGGCGCTGGTGCCGCCCATGTCGAGCGTCAGGAGGCGGGGGGCGTCGGTGTCGAGGGCGCGGCGCGCGACGCCGAGGGCGCCCACCACGCCGCCGGCCGGCCCGCTGAGGGCGAGGCGCGCGGCCTCGTCGGCGGCCGTGTCGAGGCCGATGGTGCCGCCGTTCGACTGCATGACGCGCACCGATCGTCCGGCCAGGGCCGTGTCGAGCCGGTCGAGGTAGCGGGCCACCTGGGGGCGCACGTAGGCGTTGACGACCGTCGTGGCCGTTCGCTCGTACTCGCGGTACTCCGGCAGCAGGGCGCTGCTCCGCGTGACGGGCACGTCGGGGAGGGCCTCGCGCAACAGCGCCGCGGCCCGCTCCTCGTGGGCCGGGTTCTGGTAGGAGAACAGAAAGACGAGGGCGACGCTCTCCACGTCCTGCTCGGCCAGCGCGTCGGCCGCGCGGCGCACGGCGGCCTCGTCGAGCGGCGTGAGGACCTCGCCGTCGGCGTCGAGGCGCTCGGGCACTGTATGGCGCCGGTCGGCGGGGACGAGCGGCGGCGGGCGCGAGGGCTGCAGGTCGTAGAGGGCCGGCCGGTTCTGGCGCCCGATCGCCAGGACGTCGGCAAACCCTTCCGTCGTCACGAGGGCCGTGCGGGCGCCCTCCCGCTCGAGGAGGGCGTTGGTGGCCGCGGTGGTGCCGTGGACGACGGGGGCGCCCGCGGTCCCGTCGATCCGCTCCAGCCCGGCGACGACCGCCGCGTGCTGGGGCGTCGAGGTCGGTTCCTTGTGGACCGACAGGCCCTCGTCGGTGACCACGACGAAGTCGGTGAACGTCCCGCCCACGTCGACCCCCACGGCACGGGATCGGGACGGGGCCTCTGAGGCGGAGGGAGCCATGGGCGATCGGGTCGAGGGACGGGAGCCGGCGGTCAGGCTAGAACGAATACGTGTACCCAAGGCTCAGCGTGATGGCGTCGTTCCGAATGTCGCCCTCCTTGCCCCGCTCGACGGCCGTCTCGTCGTTGGTGGCGACCGTCGAGAGGCCGAGGTCGTACCGCGTGCCCGGGACGACCCGGCCTGCGGGCCCGAGCCGGTAGCCCAGCTCGACCCCGCCCGTGGCGCTCACCTCCTCCCACGAGATCGGGACCAATCTCCGGTTCTTCAACGAGCGGGTGGAGCTGGCCGCTATCTGCGACCGCGGCTCGACGCGCCGCTGCGCGGTCGATCAGGGCAACCGGGCCAGCGTCGGGGACTGGGAGGCCGACTACGACGAACTCTACACTGCGATCGGCGTGACCGGACTGCCCGAGAGCAGAGCAACCCCAGCTACGAAGGGGGCGGCCTCGCCATGAGGTCGTGGATCTTCTCGCTGCTTACGAACGCCTGCGGGTGCGCTCCCTCCTCCAAAGCCAACACGCGGGGCAAAATCACGTCCGTCTACGCCGCACGGGAGGCCGTATGTCGGGGGCTCCTCGCCGATCTCGCGGAGGCGAACCGCCTCATCGATCCGGGCAACGAGTAGGGAATTCGGGGCGACATCCTGTACGACGCCGGCCCACTGAAGTGAAAGAACCAACTCCCCTCCGGCTCCGCCTGCCGATGCGGTTCTCCGAGAAGCAGGGCCCGACAGCATCCGCCGATGTGGCGCCCGAAGGAGTAGCTGGTCAACAGAAAGTCCCTGCGAGCGTTCTCGTCGTCGACGCCGGTCCGACCGTGGGCCGGCGTCGACGCGTTTTGAGACCCTTTGCACTCCTTTCCGAAATGGCTTTCTACATGTCTTTCCTCGTCTCTATGCCCGGTGCCTTCGGGCGCGCTCTGTTCCTCGCGCTCCTTCTCGGGGTCATCGGCGGTGGGGCTGCCCTCGCTCAGGAGACCCCCGCCCCCGAGCGCGAGCGGCCCGACACGCTGACGGTCATGACGTACAACGTGCTCTACGCCACCCCCGACGGCGGCACGATCCGGGCCATCGAGGCCGCGGACCCCGACCTCGTGGGGCTTCAGGAGGTCAGCGAGCCGCGCCTGCGCGTCCTCGCCGACTCGCTGGGCTACTACTTCCATCACCACGGCGAGCACGAGGCCAGCGGCAAAAACGACACGGGTCTCCTGAGCCGCTACCCCCTCTCGCGGGTCACGCGCTACGGGGCGACGATCTACCTGACGGTCGACGACCCCGTCCACATCGCGAACGTCCACCTGTCGCCCTACCCCTACGAGCCCTACGAGCTCCGCGACGGGGAGATCACCCCCGAAGAGGCCGTCGCCCAGGCCCGCTCCACGCGCTTCCCGGAAATCCAGCCCGTCCTCGAGGCCTTGAAGGAGCCGCTGGATTCGGGGGCGCCGGTCCTGCTGACGGGCGACTTCAACGAGCCCTCGCACCTCGACTGGACCGAGGAGGCCGCCGCGGCGGGGCTGCACCTGGGGACGACGGTGGCGTGGCCCACCTCCCGGGCAATCGTGCGCCACGGCTTCCGCGACGCCTTCCGCGCCGTCCATCCGGACGAGGTGGCGCGGCCCGGACAGACGTGGACGACCCTCACCGGCGACCCGAACGAGGTGCACGACCGCATCGACATGGTGTACGTCGCCGGCGACGGCGTGGAGGTCGTAGACGCCTACACGATTGGGCTCCGCGACGAGCCCCCCACCGACGTTGCCGTGGAGGGGTACCCGTCGGACCACCGGAGTGTAGTCGTCACGATTGCCCTCGGCGACTCGACGAGCCGGTAGCCGGGGGGCGGCCCCGGCGCACCGGCGAGGGCGCGAATCAACCCTTCGCGGGCCCACCCCAGTCGGGGAGCGAACGGAGCGGGCAAGGATGTCGAAAAGAAACGCCGGGAGAAGAAGGGGTTTACGTATCTACAACACTCTGTGGAGCGCACCAAAAGGGGCCCCAACTACGGACGCTCCGGGTCGAAGACCCCGGCGCGGACCGGGCGGGCCCGACGGTCGTCAGTCGGACGGGCCTCCTCGGCCGAGCCAGAGGAAATTTTGCTGGACGGTTTGCCAGTCGGGCGGGGTCTCTCCGGGATCCGAGGCCCCGGTGTTGCTGACCACGAGGTCGGGGTGCCCGTCGCTGTTCACGTCGCCGGCCTCAACGTCGTTGGCCACGGTGCGGGCCGGGAGGCGGTCGCTCACGTCGTCGAAGTACGGCGTGTCCTGGGCCGCCGCCGGGGCTAGCAGCCTGTTGCGCATAGATCTATCTTCACGATTCCTCCTAAAATTGGCAAATAAGTTTGCGTATTGTAGCTAACTGAAGACAAATTTTTTCTAATGAAGACTGTTTGCCACGAGTAAATCGCTCGGCTGAGGACTCAAATTCCAATGTGCAACAGCCTGCTAGGGCCGCGGCCAGCCCCACGAGCAGGCCGAGGAGGGTCGGGGCCCCTGTCTGGGAGAAGAGCGGCGATGACTGTGGGCAGCGGGCAGAGCAACGCATGGGAACCAGACGACCGTTGATCGGGCGATGCAGGCCCCGTCGGCTACCGGGCCGATTGGGGACGAGGGCTTCGCGCCTGTAAACGTACGAAGGGACGGAAAATCGAGCAACAGTTGCGGGCGGTGCCCGCCGGGCGCTGTTCAGATCATTTTGTCGACGAGGCCATTAAATGTAAAAAAATCATACTCTTGAACAAAAGAGCGAGCGCCCGCCATGCTGAGCCCAAGCACGCGTCCCGTTCGTTCGAACACCGCGATTCTTCGGCCCCTCGGCGTTCTTCTCGCCGGCCTGCTCCTATGGAGCGGCTGTCAGGATCAGACGAACACCAGCATCCGCACCCGACCGGAGGACCTGGCACAGGCCCCGAAAAAGCACGTCGGGGAGACGGTCGTCATCAGCGGAGAGGTGGACCGGATCTTCTCGCCCCGGGTCTTCACGGTGGGGGGCAGCGACTTCGGGCAGGACCTGCTCGTCGTGAGCACCGACTCGATCGCGCAGGTGAGCGGGCGGACCGGCGATGTGCCCCTCGCCGAGCGCGACATTGTGCAGGTGACCGGCGTCGTGCAGCGCCTCAATCCGAGCGAGCTCGAGCAGAAGTTCGGGCTGACCGTGCCGAAGCGGGCGGCCTCGGCGTTCAAAAATGAGCCCGCCGTGGTCGCCCTGCAGAGCGCCGCGGCGATGCACGGGGTCGTGGTGTCGCCCCGCCTGCCCTCCGGATCCGCGGGAACGGTGAACGAGTGGAGGAGGGCCGCGGACACGTCCGCTCAGGACGCCCTCCAGCGCCGGGTGGCCGCCCTGCCGAGTGCCCCAATCCAGTCGGTGGTGCGGGAGCGCATGTTCTGGGTTGGCACCGGACAGGGCGACCGGGTTTTCGTCGTGGCCAATCCCGAATCGACGCCCGGCATGGAGGGAGAGGCCGCCCAGCCCGAGCCCGGAGAGGAGTGGATGGTGCACGGCCTCTTCCGCGAGCTGCCGCAACCGGGCCTGCTCCGTACGGAGTGGAACCTGAGCGAGGAGATGGTTTCACAGCTCGAGGGCCACGAGGTGTACCTCCACGCCCTCAAGGCGAAGCCGGCCACCGGCACCGAGACGTAGCGTGGTCGGGGTCGCCCGGTGCGGAACGTGTCGGGGGAACGTCGCGCCCGGCACGGGCGTGAACGCGCACCGGCAGGGGGCGTCTCCCGTCGGCGAGCCTGCATGCCCCAGGCCCCCTGCGTCCAGACGCCCGTCCGTGGTTGCGGACGGGACCGCGCCACCGTGCATCGACCCCGACGCCCCCATGCCCGAACTGCCCGACGCCGTCGTGTACCGGCGCCGCGTGGCCGACGCCGCCCTCGACCGCGAAATCGCGGAGACGACCGTCGTCGACCCCCTCATCCTCGGCGACGGCCTGGAGCCCGCCCGCCTCGACGCGGTGCTTCGGGGCCGGCGGCTCCGGGCGACGCACCGTCACGGCAAGCACGTCTTCGCCCGCTACGGCGACGACACCGGCTGGCTGGCCCTCCACTTCGGCATGACGGGCCGCGTCCGGGTTCTGCCGGACGGGAACGCCCCCGAGTACGCCTACGTCCAGCTTCATTTCGAAGAGGGAGGGCACCTCGCGTTCGAGTGCCCGCGCAAGTTTGCCCGCGTCCGACTGATCGACGCGCCGGCCGCCTTCGTGGACGCGAAGGACCTCGGGCCGGACGCCCGTCGGGCGGACGTCGAGACCTTCCTCCGCCCGTTCGAGGGACGCCGCGGCACCATCAAGGGCCGCCTGCTGGACCAGAGCGTGATCGCGGGGCTCGGCAACATCTACGCCGACGAGGCCCTCTACCAAGAAGGCATCCATCCGGCTACGCCCATCCCCGAGCTGTCGGCGGCCGACCTGCGCGGGCTCTACGACGCCGTCCAAACGGTCCTCGACGCCGCCATCGCGGCCGACGCCGACCCCGAGGCGCTGGACCCGGACCGTTTCATGCTGCCCCACCGCTACGGCGACGAGCACTGCCCGGACACCGGCGCCCCCCTCCAGAAAGAGCAGGTCTCGGGCCGCACGGCCTACTTCTCCCCCGTCCGCCAGCCCCCGCCGGAATAGCCCTTCCGCCTCCCTCACGCTCTCAACTCCCGCGCTCCCACGCTCTCAACCCCCACGCCCCCGTGCCCTTTACGCACATCGGCACCTCCGGCTGGCAGCACGACCCGTTTGCGGGCCGGTTCTATCCCGACGACCTTTCGCGGAGCGACCGCCTCTCGTTCTACGCCGACACGTTCGGGACCGTCGAGGTCAACAACACCTTCTACCAGCGCCCCGAGGCGGAGACGCTCCGCGCCTGGCGGGCCCAGACGCCGGACGACTTCGTGTTCGCGGTGAAGGCGAACCAGTACATCACCCACTTCAAGAAGCTGAAGGACCCGGCCGAGCCCGTCCAGAACCTCTACCGCGCGGTCGAGCCGCTGGGGGACCAGCTCGGCCCGATCCTCTTCCAGTGCCCGCCGAACTGGCACCAGAACCTGGAGCGTCTGCACAACTTTCTCGAGACGCTCTCGGGCGCCCACCGGCACGTCTTCGAGTTTCGGGACCCGACCTGGCTGAACGAGGGCACCGCCGAGGCGCTCGCCGCCCACGACGCCGCGTTCTGCGTCTACGACTACGGCGACCGGTCGACCCTCCGCACGGTGACGACCGACGTCGTCTACGTGCGGCTGCACGGGGCCGGCGAGCCGTACCGCGGCCGCTACCCCGACGCCGCGCTCGACGACTGGGCGCGGCAAATCCGCGACTGGACGGAGGAGGGGCGCGACGTGTATTGCTACTTCAACAACACCGCGGGCGACGGGCATGCCCCGCACGATGCCCAACGGCTGCGGGAGCGGGGGGCCACGAGATGACATCCCCCCGGCTCTTCCGCTCCTCCATGGCCGTCGTCTTCTCAACGGTCGTTGAGCCGCCCGGCCGGGTCCTCGACCTCGGTCTCTTCGGGCAGCAACCGAACAATTTGTCGAATAAGTTGATCGGACCGCTCGAATCCATTCCCATCGATCCCAAACTCCAGCTGATGGCCCGATCCGGTGAACAGCCGGATGCCGTCGTCCGTCAGCGGCAGGAGTGCGCGTTGGACGGTCTCGAAGCGAATGATTCGGTCCCACCAGAGCGGCCGCACCTCCCGGAGGCCCGTCTCGAAGACCTCAATCCGCGCCTGCAGGCCGTACGCGGCCGCCGCGATCATCGCTCCGCCGGTCGGGATCTGCTGGAGAAGGGCCCGCCAGGAAAAGAGGGGGCGGGGACTGGCTACCTGAATCCCGAACACCAGGAGCGCCCCGCCGGCCGCGAGCAGCGCCCCCCAGCGCTGCAACCGAGACGTCCGGTAGGTGGCCAGTGGTTCTTCTGAGAGCGACATCGTACGCAAGGAGCGTGTGTCGAAGCCGGTCCAGCTTGTGGACCCCGCTCGTTCGCGCTGAGTTCGCTATCCCACCGTCGGCACGGCCGCCACGCTGTCTTCGATCTCCTCGTCCGGCAGCTCGAAGTCGGCCAGCTCGCCGGCCCGGAAGTCCTCGTAGGCGCTGAGGTCGAAGTGGCCGTGGCCGCAGAGGTTGAAGACGATCGTCTTTTCCTCGCCGGCCGTCTTCGCCTTCAGGGCCTCCTCGCGGGCGCCCCAGACGGCGTGGCCGGCCTCCGGCGCCGGCAGGATGCCCTCGCACCGCACGAACTCCTCGCAGCTCTCGAACATCGGGATCTGGGGCGTGCTCGTGGCCTCGATGATCCCGGCCTCCAGGAGCGCGCTGATCTGCGGGCTCATGCCGTGGTAGCGCAGGCCGCCGGAG
>JBDGQP010000009.1:8698-22130 GCA_042218975.1 Salinibacter sp. | reverse complement strand
GGGCCGACCCCGGCGACCAGCACCTCCGGCGGGCACGCGAGGGTTTGCACGTAGTAGGCCCCCCCCACGGCCACGGGACCGAAGAACAAGAAGACGGCCAGGTCGGCGAGGCCGAGGGCCGCGAGCGAGTACGGCCCGGCGGTGTACCAGATCGCGGTCGCGATGGACGCGACCCCAATGACGAAGATCGGCCAGCCGCCGCGGGCGATCAGGTAGGCGCCGGCGGCCACCGCCGCGCCGAAAACGGCGAAGGTGGCCCGGCGCATGGCCGAGGGCTCCACCAGGCCCGCCTGCGTGACGCGCAGGGGCCCCACCCGGTCGTCGGTGTCGGCCCCCTGCAGGTAGTCGGTGTAGTCGTTGTGGTAGTTGACGCCCACCTGGATCAGGGTGGCGCTCAGGAACGTGAAGCCGGCGGTCACCGGTGCGCCGCTTCCCGCCTCTATCGCCATGGCCGTCCCAATTAGCACGGGGGCAAGGGACGCCGCGAGGGTCTTGGGCCGGGCGGCCCGGATCCAAACGCGGAGCCGATTCAACACCTTGGGCATGGGAGAAGAAGAGCCGGTTGCGGGAGGAGCCCCCGGGCCCCGTGTCAGGGAGCCGGGGTCGTCGTGCGCAGAAAATCTACCAGATGGGACAGGAAGGCCCGGGGACGCTCGGCGTGCACGTTGTGGCCGGCCTTCGGAACGAGCACCCGTCGGGCATTCGGGATTCGCGTGTGCGCCTGCGCCATCGTGTCTGCATACTTTTCGTCCAGCGCCCCCGTCAGCAAAAGCGTTGGGGCCTCCAGATCCGTCAGGCGATCCCAGAGGGGCGGCTGCCGACCGGGGCCCAGGCCGCGAAGCGCCCGGGCGAGCTCGTCGGGATCGTTCCGCCGCCGCCGTGCCACCATGTCCTCTACCAGTTCGTGTCGCCGGAGCGAGGCGAAGAGGGGCATCCGGTACCACTCCCGAAGAAAGGCATCGAGGTCCTCACGGATGCGCCGGGCCCGCTCGGCGTCGATCGCCCGTCGCCGCGCACGGGCCTCCTCCCCTTCGATTCCGGGAGAGGCGGATTCCAGGACCAGACGATGCACCCGATCCGGATGAAAGAGGGCAAAATACAGCGCCGCGCGCCCGCCCATCGAGTAGCCGACGAGGGTACACCGGTCAATTCCCGCGTCGTCGAGGACGTCGGCGAGGGCCTGCGTCGTCCCTTCCATGCAGTAGAGGTGGTCGGGCCCGTGGAGCGAGCCGCCGTGACCCGGCAGATCGACCGTCAGGCTGTAGACGTCGGTCTCCAGGGCCGACGCCACCGGCGCCCAGTCCGACCCGGCGCCCATGAAGCCGTGGAGAAAGCAGAGCGGGGGTCGGGCGGGCGCCCCGTGCGTGCGATGGTGGAGCATGGTATCGGTTCGAACGTCCCCGGACCCAGGCAGGCGCGCGGAGCGGCAAATGATCAAGAGTGGGACGGGTCTGTACGGACCCGCTCCGCCCCGCAGTTCGTCCCGAAATGTGATCTATCAATGGTTTTTTGGCGGCGGAGGTCGGCGGCTCCCGGCCGGAATGGATCCCCGTCGAACAGGCCCCCTTCCCGGTCAGGTCGATCCGGGCTCGGGCCAGTCCTCGATCTGGTCGACCGAGGCCGACGCCCGCTGCTCGATCGCCTCGTGGACCTCGCGGTTGTGTCCGCGGTCAGTTTGCACCTCGATCAGGGACGGCCCGCTGTGGTCGCAGGCCTCCCGGTAGGCTGCGCGCAGCGACTCGACCGACGTGGGCTGCGAGTACGTCAGGCCAAACGTTCTCGCTGCGTCCTCGAAGGTCCGGTGGTGGGGCGTCGTGAAGTGCGGCTCGAACACCTCGTCGTGGTCGCGGATCGGCAGAAAGTGGAAAATGCCGCCACCGTCGTTGTTGACGACGACCACAACGACCGGCCGGTCCGGAAGGAGCGCGAGGCTGTTGAGGTCGTGCCAGAGGGCCAGATCCCCGAGGACCGTCGTCACCGGCCCCTGGTGGCCGGCGGCGAGGCCGGCCGCGGTCGCGACCGTCCCGTCGATGCCACTCGCCCCGCGGTTGGCGTAGGCCGGCCCCGAGCCGCCGCCGGGGGCCGCGTGGCGGTTCAGGTCGCGCACCGGCATGCTGTTGCCGGCCAGCAGGGCGTGGTCCGGCGGACGCTCACGGGAGAGCACGGCGGCCACGGCCGGCTCGGTGAGGGCGCCGTCCGTAAGGTGCTCGTCGATCACCGTCCGGACCCGCTCGTTCGCGGCGGCCCAGGCCCGGCGCCACGGGGACGATCCGTCGCGGTCCTCAAGCCGCCCCAGCATCGCATCGACGAACGGCTGGAGGTGGGCCTCGATGTGGTGCGTCACGCGATGATCCGGGTCCAGGCGGGCCGGGGTCGGGCGCACTACGGCCCGCACCGTCGGGGCGGTCTCTCGGAGGAACAGGCGGAGGCGTTTCGACACGGCGCGGCCGCCTACGTGCAGTACGGCGTCGGGCCGCAGGTGCCGCCGGGCCCGATCGGAGGTCAGGATGAGGTCCGCGAACGGAACCTGCCCGTCCTCGGGGGCCGGGCCGAGCCGGAGGCGCGAGGTCAGGTCCGGCACCAGCGGCCACCCGAGACGACGGCCGAGGCGCCGGACGGCCTCCGCCTCGGCCGCCGTATCCAGTCGCCCCGCGACCAGGAGGCCGCGGTCGAGGGGCCCCACCCGCCCGAGAAGATCGTCGATTTGGGCGGCGTCCGGTCCCACGTCCGGCGTCGGGTACCGGGTGAACGGGCCGTCGGTCCGGGCCCAGTTGGTGACCGCGTCGGGGATCGGGCCCGATGGAGGGTCGTCGGTCGGCTCCAGGGGCTTCCGGAAGCTACAGTTCAGGTGCACCGGGCCGGCGGGCACGCGGCGCGCCCGGTGCACCGCCTGGTCGACGGTGGTAAGCACGTAGGCCGGATCGATCGCCTCCGACGGCGGCGGCACGTCGACGTGCTGCCGCACAAAGTCCCCGAAGAGCTTGACCTGATCGATCGTCTGGTTGGCCCCCGTGTCCCGGAGCTCGGGCGGCCGGTCGGCCGTAAGGAGGACCATCGGCACGCCGTCGACCGAGGCCTCGACGACGGCCGGGAGCCCGTTGGCCACCGCGGTGCCGGAGGTCGTGATCCAGGCCGCAGCCCCTCCCTGGGTCCGCGCGTGGCCGAGGGCGGCGAAGGCATTTCCGCGCTCGTCGACGTGCAGCACCACGTCCGTCGCCGGATGCCGGACGGCGGCCACCGTGAGGGGCGTCGAGCGGGCGCCCGGCGCAACGAAAAACCGGTTGATGTCCAGACGTACGAGCTCCTCGACGAGCATCCGGGTCCACAGATGCGTGAGGTTGGGGGCGCCGAGGGGAAACGCGGAGGAGGCGGACACACCAGAGCGGACGTCGAGACACGGAGGGGGGCGACCTGCTGCGGCCGGGGCCGACCGGGCTACGCCTGGGCCCCGTCCTGGTGACCGAGCAGACCGAGCACCGCGGCAAAGTCGCCGATCTTCTGCTCGATCTCGGCCCATTCCCGAACGGGGACGGACCCCTCTACGATGCCGGCCCCCGAGAAGAGGGAGAGCGTGGAGGACTCGAGGAGCCCCGACCGGATTGCCACGGCGAAGTCGGCGGCGTCCGGCGCGATCCACCCGACGGGGCCGGCGTACCATCCGCGGTCGAAGGGCTCCTGTTCCCGGATGGCGGCGAGCGCCGCGTCGGCGGGCACGCCCCCCACGGCGGGCGTAGGATGCAGGGCCTCGAGGAGGTCGGTCGTGTCGGTGCCGGGCCGGAGGGTGCCGCGGATCGGGGCGTGCAGGTGCCGACCGCGGGCCAGGGCCAGGTCCGAGGGGGTGTCGGCCCCTTCCAGAACGGCACAGTGGGGGGCCAGGGCCCGCTGGATGGCCCGCTGGACGAAGGCGTGCTCGCGCCGCTCTTTCGAGCTGGTGAGCAGCTCCTCGCGGAGGGCCGCGTCGGCGGCGGGCGTGCTCCCCCGTCCGCGGGTGCCGGCAACCGCTTCACTCAGCACCTCCCGCCCGTCCCGCCGCACGAGCCGTTCGGGGGAGGCGCCAACGAACGTGGGCCCGGAGGGCGGGCCGAACGCAAAGTGAAAACACCCGGGCGTGGTGGCCTTCAGGTGCGACAGCACACGCAAGGGGTCGACGCGGCGGTCGAGCCCGAGGGCCACTTTGCGGGCAAAGACGACCTTGTCGAGGCGTCCCGCCGCGATGGCCTCCAGGGCCCAGCGGACCATCGCCGTCCATCCGTCCCGGTCCGGGCGGTCGGCACGGCGGACCGGCCCGGGGAGGGGGGCGCTGGAGGCCGTCGACGGCAGGGCGAGCGACCGGATCGACGCGCGCACCTCCGCCGAGCGATCCGCGTCCCGGGGAACCACCAGGTTGCAGGCCAGGATCTGTCGGGACGCATGGTCCAGGATTTCGAAGCGGGGCAGGACGAACCGGTAGGTTCCGAAGGACTGCCAGGGCGCGTCGGACCGTCGGGACGGCTGCGGGGCGGGGGCGTCGAAGCGCAGCCCCCCGAAGTAGCGCACGCCGGCGTCGGCCCGACGAAACCGCGCCCGCAGCCGCCGTTGAAGCGCTCCGTAGTCGACGGGATGCTCCCGGCCCTCGAGAACGTCGGCCCGGCCGACCGCCGCAACCACCGGGGCCTCCGGGGCCCTCTCCCGAACGTCGGCCTCCCCGGTCGGGGCCGACCGCGGGGCCCAGTAGAGCTGTTCGTCCGTCGCCTGGGCCTGCATCCAGGAGATCGGATCCACCGGGTCGTCGAGGGGCACGCACAGGCGGACCAGGCGCCGAGGGCCGGTGGAAGTCGTCTTCAGGACCGAGCGGACCCGGTCCGCCAGGGCGCGACGCGGCTGGTCGAGGTTCTCCTCGAATTGCGGGCAGGGAGTGAGGGAAGCGGGCATGAAGAGGGCCCTGTTCAGGGTGCGGCGTCAAAACGGGAAGGAGCCCGACGGGGCCGGGGCGAGAGCGTCAGTCCGCGTCGGTCCGGGCCCCCCAGTTGTCGAGAATGTCCTGAGTAATGGCGTCCACCTGTGGGACCGACACGCGGTGCTTGAGGGCGGCCCGGACCATCAGTCCCCGGAGAATCTGGTCCGTTACGGGGAGCGGGTAGAGCCGCCGCCGCAGGGCGCGGAGTGCGCCCCGGACCGCCCAGTCCACGATGCCCCACCGGAAGAGCACGAACGCGGCCAGCCCCACCCCGACGGCCGCGAATCGATCGTCCATCGCGAAGAGGCTGAGCACGACCGCGTAGTATCCCCCCTGGGCGAGCGTGCTGCTGAGGAGGTTGACGGCACGGGTCCCCCAGAGGCTCGGAACGGCCGGGCTCGCCAGTGCCCACCCCAGGTACAGTCCGGTCGCCCCCACTACCGCCCAAAGGGACGACAGCCCCCAGAGAAGGAGGGGCAGGAGCCAGAGCGTGACCGTTCGGGGCGACTCGATCCAGAGGTCGGCGCGCTCGACAAGGTCCTCGAGGCTGACGTGTTTGAGCACCTCCCCGGCGTAGGCGCGGGCCTGTTCTTCCGGAATGTGGTACCACCGCCCCGCCGCGGTGACCATGCCGTACGGCGTGCTTACGTACGTCGGGGGGGCCCCGTCGGAGGCCATGACTGAAAACGCTGCGTAGGAGGAGAATCCCGGAGGGGGCACTTCGGAGCGGATTGTTGAGTCCGTAGAGCCCAACACGGGACGCGGGGTGCAGTTTCGATCAGTTTTGAACGTTCTGGCCACCTTCTCGCGGCTGCAGGATGAGGCGGTCGCGGACTCGAATTCGAAACGTCGGATTCTCGAGGCCGGCCGCCGTCAGGGGCGGGCGCAGCATCTTTTTAAGGGCCCGCGCCGTGTTTACCCGCGGCTGTGTTGCGGTCGCAATGCGCTTGTCGGCCTGTGCCCGGAAGGCGTCCCGGACCGCGGAGAGGGCCTGTTCGCGCACCTCCGCGTTGACCGTGGAGGGAAAGACCCGCATCCACCCCTGCGTGCGGGTTTGCACCTGGAGGCGGGACAGCCGCGGTTCGACGCTGTGCACGCTCAGCGCCGGCAGGTCCACCGCCACGACGCCTCCCTCCTCGACGGTGATCATCTCGGGGGAAAGAGCCTGAACGTCGAAGCCGTACGACACCCGGCCCGGCACCTTTACCCGGGTCTGCGAGGAGCCCCGGAGCATCGGCAGCACGGAGGGCTGCGTCCGCCGCAGCGCGTAGGTCAGCCAGTCCGGCGTCATGTACTGGGCGGAGTCGATGCGGACCGTCACGCTCAGGGTGAGGGTCCCCGTTACGAGAAAGGATGCCGGGGCCTCCGCCTGTACCGTCGTGATCACGGTCCGTCGCACCTCCGACGTCGACGGGCCCTGTGTCCACCACACGGCCACGCCGATGCTCAGGAAGAGCCCGACCAGCAGGCCGACCCCGAAAATTGTGCGCGTTCGTCCCAGCATGCAAGAGGCAAGGATGGACGTAGAGCGAACCGGGGGTCAGAGCCTGAGCAACACGAGGGCCAGGCCGGCGAGCCCGAGCCCCCACCGGTTGGCGAGCGTAAGCCGCTCGTTCCAGACCGCCACCCCGAGCCCGGCGGCCAGGATCATGATCGCAATGTTGTTCGCCGGAAAGACGAAGGGGCCCGGGAGGTCGGCGATGGCACGGAGAAGGAACTCGAGCGAGCCGTAGTTGACGACCCCCAGCAGCACGCCCCACCCGATCGCCGCCGCGGCGGGCCATCGCCCGAGCCAGAGGCCCCGGATTCCGACCACGAGTGCCCCCACGACGAAGGCCGCCCCGAAGGCGAGCAGGAGGAACAGCACTCGACTGTTGCCGTCCCCGAATCCCTCCTGGAAGGCTTTCATCGACAGGTCGACGCCCCCGCCCGCCAGAAACGTCAACGCGAGGACAAGGAACGCGTGCCCGTCGACCCCGCGGATCTTCTCCCGGAGGGACGGCGAGGAGGCGCCGGTCCGCCCGGACGACGGGGGACGGTGCTTCTGGGCAATCAGGAAGAAGGCCACGGCGGCCAGCCCCATTCCCACCCCTTGCGGCAGCGAGGGCACCTCCTCCCACACGAGCCAGGAGGCCAGAAACGGAACGACGACCGACACGCGCATCACCCCGATGGCCAGTGCCATGCCCGCCACATCCGTCGCGTAGGAGAGCAGAAAAAAGCCGGCAATGAGCAGCGTTCCCACGCCCCCGGCCAGCCCCAGCAGGGCCGGCGACAGCGACACCCCGCCCGCCGTCCGCTCCCCGAACAGGATCAGCGCGACCGCTACGGCGACGGCGGCGGCGTAGTTGACGGTGAGGAGCGTCGTCCGGTCGATCCCCCGCCGGCCGGTATGCTTGAAGATCATCCCGATCGACACGCTGCACAGGACCGCCAGGACGAGATCGATCATGCTGAGGACAGCCGGGAGAGGTCTGCAGAGGATCCAGTTCCTTCGGAACGGAGGTCGCGACCCGGGGCACGCCCGACCGCTACTGCTCCGAGAGGAACGTGTAGTACTTCACGCGGGGCGGGATGGGCTCGGGATCCCGAATCACGAGGTCCGACGGGACGTGGATTCGAGGCCTGACAGAGCCGGTCGTGTCCGAGCGGATTTGACTGTAGGAGACCGTCGCGAAGAACTCCGATGACCGGCGCGACGCAAACAGCTGGTCGAACAGGACGCGGTACCGGATTCGGATGGTGGAGGGCTGCAGGGCCACCAGGTCCTGCCCGGCCGGGACCCCCGTCACTTCCACCTTCACCTCCCGGGTCTCCTCGGCGAATCTCCCGGTCCGAATCGTCATCGTCACCTGGTCGGTGCTGCGCGTGACGAGGCCCGAGAGCGTGTCCTTGAGCGCCACCTCCCGACGGACTGTATCCTGCACGTTCTTCAGGACCAGCGAGTCGGTGGGCCACCCCGTCAGGGACGACACGACCGATTGGGCCCCGGAGACCGTCACCGAGTCCGGCCGGAGGGTCGGCTCGTCGATCAACTCGTAGGTGGAGGCGAGGCGAACGTCGACGTGGGACCGCACCGGCAGACGCTTCTTCATTCGGGGCTCGAGCTCCAGGTTGACGGTGCTCGGCTGGACGCTCAACACCTGAGCGTCGCTGGCGCGGGGGAGGCGGAGGGCCTTCTGCACGTCGATGGTTCCCTGAGCTGCCGACACCTCGATGACCGGGGGGTTGAAGGCGAGCCGAATGAGGTCCATGCCGCTACCTGTAAGCTGGACCGTTACCGACGAGGGGGGGCGTTGCGTGAGGGCCTGATCCTCGGCGACGCCCATCACCTCGACCGGGAACGACATACCTGAACCGTCAGCGACAGCCACAGCATCAACGACAGGAGCACACACACGGCGATCGCAGTCCCCCGCTGCGGGTCGTCGTTCCGCCCGTCGGCGCGACTGGACGACCGGAAGAGCGAGCGCACCCGCTCCAGAAAAATGGGAACCTGGGAGTCGGAATTAGCGGCCACGGCGGCGACCCTTTGCGGAAACCGAGACTCGGACGCTGCTTTCACGAGAGGCAGCGGACGTCGTTTCGGGGGGCTCCGGCCGACGGCGCCGTACTACTCGAGCCGCACCAGGAGACGAGCCGTGTGGACGTAGGCGGCCGCGCGGTCGGGGCCCCGTCCCGCCCCGGCGCCGTGAAGGGCATAGTCGAGGTGGAGGGCGCCCCACTCCACCCCCAGGCCGCCGGTCGGGTAGCCGGAGTTCAGCCCGGCCCGGACGGAGAGCGGCCCTGCGATCGTCGCCCGCGCTCCCAGGTGCAGTCGCTCGACCAGGCGCCGGTTCTGACCCCGATAGCCCTGATAGTCGACGGCGAGCGCAACGTCTTCGAGGAAGAGCAGGGCCGGGAGCTGGTACGCCGCCCCGAGGCGGTAGGACGGCCGCAGGGAAAAGAGCCGACGGGCCCGGCGAATTTCGCCGCGAGACACCTCCGCACTGTCGGGCGCGGGACGCGTCACAAGATCGCTCAGGAAGGGCAGGCGGCCCACCCCCCCGCTGGTGTAGCCGTAGTCGGCGTGCAGCACGTCGTAGACGGCCCCGCCGACGCGAACGGTGCCGGGCAGGGCCGACAGGCCCGGCGGCGTATACGTCGCCCCTACGTCGAGCTGAAACACCTCTCCTTCCAGCAACACGGCCGGCTCGTCGGCCCGAAACTGCGTGAGCGGCTTGCTCTTGAAGGCGAGGTACCGTCGGGTCTGGGTGCCGGTTCCCCCCACCGAGAGGCCCGGCAGCCCCAGAACCCGGAGGTCCACCCCCATAGACAGGACGGCCATTACGTCGGTGCGGCTGAGCATCCACGGCGAGCGCCCTTCGCCGGTCCCTCCCAGCAGCCGGTAGGTGACTGCCGTTTTGGTGAAGACCCCTCCGCCCACGCCGAAGGCCCCCGGGGAGTGGACAAACGACGGGAGCAAAATATCGCCGCTCCCCCGGCTCGGGCGCTCCCGAAGGGCCGCGGCCGACCGTCGAAGCCGCGCCCGTGCCGCGGCGGACAGGGCGTCCCCCTCGCGGACCGCCCGGGCCGCCTCCTGATTCAAAAACCGGATGTGGTCGTCGAGCGAGCGCGTGGCACCGGCCTGAAGGCCAAACACCGTGAAGTGCGAGGCAGTGTGGGGCAGGTGCGCCGGGTTGTAAAAGAAGATGTGTTCGGGCCCCGGCACTGCCACCCCGGCGTCGCCCATGCCCCGAACCATCGGCGACGACACGAAGGACCGATCGGTCAGTGCGTTGTTCTGTGCCCGAAGAGGGACCGCCATCCCGCTCCAGACGAGCATCAGCCCCAGGACTAGGCCATACAGCTTCGGTCTCCGGACCATACGCTTCGGGGGACGCTGCGGGGTCGTCGGGACGAACGGGTAGGGGACTCGGCTGGAGACCGCGAAACGCACCCGATCGGCGACGGGGCGGCCGTCGCGGCCCGTGCGGAACGGCCTCCCGCGGAGTCGTACTGCCTCGTTGCACCTACGGGCCGGGGCTAGTCGCGGTCCGAAGGGGAATACTCCTCGAGGACGCGCGCCTCCTCGATGTTCGGATCGAGCTCCCGCTCGAACGCCTCCTTCGACCGGGACGCGATGGCCTGCACCCGATTGGCCGTGGCGTCCAGCGCGCTGGCCGTGAGGCGCACCATCGCCCCCCCGAGGTAGACGGATTTCCCGAGCCAGTTGAGGTCGCGAAGCCGCGTGCGGCGTCGGGGCGACGGGTCGTCGGACATGGAGAGCAGGGCCTTGTGTGAGGGGAAGGGACCGTCTAGGGGGAGGCGGCAGGGCAGGCACTCAGGACTGAACGTCCTCATCGCCGGAACCGCTTCGGGGTTGGCGGCGATGGGCCGTTTCCGGCTCGGCCGCCCCGGGCCCCGGGCCGCTCGAGGCCGACGGGTCGTGTCGCCGGGCCCGGCGGAGCGCGTCCTCGAGGCCCTCGGCCAAGGCCGACCCCGCCTGTACCACTCCCTGCGCCAGGGTCGACGCGGCGGCCTCGACCAAAAATCGGGATTGCGCCTCGACGTCAAGCTCGTCGAAGCGGCGGCGCGTCTGCTCGTACTGACGGTCTCGGGCGTCGGACATGGTCGAACCGTTTCGCGGAGGTTCCGTAGAGGGCAGTGTGGTCGATCCTATTATCGAGTTGACGTGCATATGGACGGTTCTCCCGATCGAAAGGTTTCCCCGCACCGAGCGGCCCCTTCCCGATGAATGCCGCGGCAAACCCCGACCAGGATGAGACATCGCGGCTTGAGGGCGTCGTGACCCGTTCGACCGGGAGCTGGTACGACGTTCGGGTGGGCGACCGGACCATTCCCTCCCGCATCCGCGGCAAGTTTCGCCTGACGGAGCAGGACGTGACCAATCCCGTGGCCGTGGGCGACCGGGTCACCATCCGCCTCACCGACGAGGACAACACCGGCCTGATCCTCGACATCCACGAGCGGCACAACAAGTTGAGCCGGCGGGCGGCCGGGCACCGCACCGGCCAGGAGCACGTGATGGTTGCGAACGTGGACCGGGCCTGGATCGTGCAGTCCGTGCGCCTCCCGTCCCTCAACCCGGCCTTCGTCGACCGCCTGCTGGTGGCCGCCGCCGTTTACGAGATCCCGGTGGGCCTCATCATCAACAAAGTTGATCTCCTGACGGCAGAGGATCGCCCGTCGGTCGTGGACTTCCACGGCCGCTACGCCGACCTCGGGTATCCCGTCCTCGCGACGAGTGCCACCGAGGGGCAGGGCCTCGACCGCCTCCGCTCGGCGCTGCAGGGACAGACCAACGTCGTGACCGGGCCCTCAGGCACGGGGAAATCAAGCCTCCTCAACGCCCTGGAGCCGGGGCTCGACGTGGAGACCGGCGAGGTGAGCACGAGCACCCGCAAGGGCACGCACACGACGACCCACGCCGAGCTCCACCCCCTCCCCTTCGGCGGCTACCTGGTAGACACACCCGGCGTCCGGGAGTTCGGGGTCCGCGAGGTCCATCCGAAGGACCTGGCCCACTTCTTTCCCGACCTCGCGCCCTTCGTCAACGAGTGCCAGTTCCCCGACTGCACGCACGACCACGAGCCGGGCTGCGCCGTGAAGGCAGCCCTCGAGCGAGACGCAATTCATCCGGCGCGCTACGACAGCTACCTGCGAATTCTGGACTCCCTGCAGGAGGAAGAAGAGAAGCGGTTTTAGGAAGCTGTTTCAATTTCATACGCCACAGCGTGGCCGGGGCGGAGTCGCTACGAACCGGCACGAGAACGGCGGACGGGGTGGCACAGCGGTCGGGGCCGTCGGCCTCGTCTCCCCGGTGCTCTGTTCCGTACCTCGCGCCTCTTCCACCAAGCGGCCGGAGCGTCCGCGGGTACGACGTGCGCGGCGGGGTTCCGCCCTCCGACGTCAGCCCCGCGCTTTCTTGGTGGCTTTGTCCCCCTTCTCCGCCAGCAGGTCCAGCGCCTCCTCCATCGTGAGCGCGTCGATCGACTGGTCGTCCTTGAGCGAGGCGTTGGTGCCGTCGTGCTTCACGTAGGGCCCGTAGCGGCCCTTCCACACCTCGATCGGCTCGCCGCTCTCCGGGTGGCTGCCCACCACGCGCTCCGGCTTGTTGCGGTCCTCCTTCTGGCGGATGAGCTCGGCGGCGCGCTCGAGGCCCACCGTTAGCACATCGTCGTCGTCCTTGAGCGACGCGAAGGTGCCCTTGTGCTTCACGTAGGGCCCGTAGCGGCCGATGTCGGCCGTGATCGGCTGTCCGGTCTCCGGGTGCTCGCCCACCTCGCGCGGCAGGTCGATGATGCGCACGCCGAGCTCGAAGTCGACGTCGTCCGGCTCCACGCCCGGCGGCAGCGAGACGCGCTTCGGCTTTCCCTCCTGCTCGTCGTCCCCGAGCTGTACGTATGGCCCGTAGGGACCGGACTTGAGGAGGACCGGCTGGTCGGCCTCGGGGTGGATGCCGAGCACCCGATCGTCCTGATTGGCCTCCTCGAGGATGGATTGGAGCATCTCCTCGGTCGTGTCGCCCGGCGCGAGGTCGTCGGGCAGGGACGCCGTGACGGTCGAGTCGTTCATCGGCCCCTCGACGTAGGGTCCGTACTTGCCGACGCGGACCACGTACTCGCCCCACTGCTTCGGGAACTTGATTTCGCTGATCTCGCGCCCGTCGATCTCGCTGAGGCCCTCCTCCACGCGCGGCTCCACCCCGTCGTCGCCGTAGTAGAATTCGCGGAGGTACGGGTCCGGGTCTGTGCTCCCGCGGGCAATCTGGTCGAGCACCTCTTCCATCTCGGCGGTAAAGTGCACGTCGACGAGCGGCTCGAACTGGGCCTCCATCAGGTTGTTGGTCGCGAAGGCCGTGAAGGTCGGGACCAGCGAGCTCCCGTTCTTGCGCACGTACCCCCGGTTCTGAATGGTGTTGATAATCGAGGCGTACGTGGAGGGGCGGCCGATGCCCTCCTCTTCGAGGGTCTTGACGAGAGAGGCCTCCGTGTAGCGGGAAGGAGGTTTCGTCTCGTGGCCCAGCGGCTCGATGGAGTGCACCAGAAAGCCCCGCTCTCCGTTCTCGGCGGGATCGGCGACGGAGGTCTCGCCCACCTCCAGCGGCGGCAGCGGGCGCTCCTGGTCTTCCAGTTCCGCCTCCGGGTCGTCGCTCCCCTCCACGTAGGCGCGGAAAAAGCCCGGAAAGTCGATGCGCTTGCCCGAGGCCCGGAACCGTGCCGCCTCTCCGCCCGCGTCCGCCTCGAAGTAGACGTTGATGTAGCGGAGCTGCGCGTCGGCCATCTGGGTCGCCACGGTCCGCTTCCAGATCAGGTCGTAGAGCGCGCCCTGGATGCCCTCCAGGCCGAGGTCCTCTTTCGTTTTCATGTCCGAGCCGGCGGGCCGGATGGCCTCGTGGGCCTCCTGGGCACTCTCCGAAGAGCTGTACTGGCGGACGTTGTCGCTGAGGTAGTCCTCTCCGTAGCGCTGCGCCACGGCGGTCCGGGCGCCCGT
>JBDGQP010000009.1:0-8688 GCA_042218975.1 Salinibacter sp. | reverse complement strand
CGCCTCCTGGGCCAGGTTCGTCGAGTCGGTGCGCATGTACGTGATGTAGCCGTTCTCGTAGAGCGTCTGCGCGACGCTCATGGTCCGGCTCGACGAGAGGTTGAGCTTCCGGTTCGCCTCCTGCTGGAGGGTCGACGTGATGAAGGGGGCGGTCGGAGACTTCGTGCGCGTCCGCTCCTTGCGGTCGACGATCGTCCAGGGCTGTTCGGGGAGCTGCTCGGCCAGCGCGGTGGCGGTCTCCTCGTCGAGCAGGCGCACGTCCTCGCCCTCTGTGACGTCCTCCTTGAGGCGCCCGGTGTTCTCGTCGAAGTCTTTGCCCGCCGCGAGCCGCACGCCGCCGAGGTGCGTCATCTCCGCCTCGAAGCCGATGCCCTTCCGGAGTTCGGCCTTCAGGTCCCAGTAGGTGGCCGGGACAAACGTGATGCGCTCTTCCTCTCGTCGCACCAGGACGCGCACGGCCACGCTCTGGACCCGACCGGCCGACAGCTTCGGTCTGATCTTGCGCCAGAGCAGCGGCGAGATGCTGTAGCCCACGAGCCGGTCCAGGATGCGGCGCGTCTGCTGCGCCTCGACGAGGCGTTCGTTGATGTCGCGGGTGTCTTCGAGGGCCCGCTGGATGGCCTCCTCCGTAATCTCGTGGAAGACCATGCGCCGGACCGGCACGTCCGGTTCCAGCACCTGCACGAGGTGCCACCCGATCGACTCCCCCTCCCGGTCTTCGTCCGTTGCGATGTAGAGCACGTCCGCCTCCCGGAGGGCCGACCGCAGTTCTTTGACGACGTCTTTCTTCTTCGACGGCACCACGTAGAGGGGCTCGAACCCGTTGTCGACCTTCACTCCGAGACGGGCCCAGTCCTCATCCTTGAGCTCCTCGGGAATTTCTTTGGCCGAGGCCGGCAGGTCCCGGATGTGGCCCATGCTCGCCTCGATTTGGAAGCCGTCCGACGGCAGAAAGGCCCGGATGGTCTGGGCCTTCGTCGGCGATTCGACGACAACTAAGTTCTTCATAGAGACGGTTGGACGACGTTGATGCGACAGGAGCGCGGGTGTCGGGGGCAAGCTCGGGAACGCTATTTCGAGGACCGTAGACACGCCCGCTCCCGACCGGGCGTTCCGCGCACCGGTGTAATCAAACCGAGACGTTTCCCCGCCTCCGGCACCGGCGGTAAGCCCCCCACGTGCGCCATTTCTGCGTGCGCCCCCCACTGCAGGGGACCGCTCCGCGGGCCAGCCCCGTCCGGGACCGCCCGGAGGGTTGCGGGGCCGGCCCCACGTACGGAAGCCTGCCGCCGGAGCGTCCGACGGCAGGCCCGTAGCGTAGGAAGTACAGACGCACTACCCTACGACTGCACCGTGTTCTCGGCGGTGAGGCCGAGCTCGAGGCTATCTTCGCCCAGGAAGTGGTCGATGTGGTGGGCCCGGTCCTCCGCCTTCGTCAGCACCTTCTCCAGCTCTCGCTTGGTGCCATGGTCGCCGTGCTCGAGGGCGACGTCGATGGTCTCCCGCACGACCGTCGCCAGCGTGCGCTCGGCATCGAGGTCGTGCTCAAGCATCGTACGCAGACGGTAGGTGCCCTCCGGCTCGTGCTCAACGTGGGAAAGCTCGTTGAACTGAGCGGGGCTGCTCGTCGGAATCCCGCCGAGGGCCGTCAGGCGCTCAGCAATGCGGTCGAGGTACTTGTGCACCTCCTCGTAGTTCTCCTCGAAGAACAGGTGCATGTCCCGAAACTGCGGGCCCTCTACGAGCCAGTGGTGCTTCTGGTACTGGTGGTAGAGGGTCCACAGGGTGCACTGGATCTCGTCGAGCTTCGGAATCAGCTCCTGGGCGGCCTCTTCACTGAGACCGACGGGGTTGTCCTCGATCATTTGCTGGGGTCGCCAGGGCTCTTCGTGCCCGGTCGTCCGGGTCTGCGTGGAATCGTTGGTCTTGGTGGTCGGCATAACGCGGCTGTGGTTGGTGTGTGAACGGAGCGTCGAGGGACACCTCAGCGTGTCGGACCGACAGTGTCACGTCTGTCAGACCGTCGTTGCACGCCGGATGACAGGGTGACGTCTCTTCTGTCAGTCTGTGTGAATGAGTAAGTGCCAAACAGCATGTATTATGTGTACAAACCCGGTGCCAGAGTGTCCGCCGCGGGGGCGAGGCCGGGAGCATTTCCTGGTCGTAACACCGCCCGCGGCCCCGAGTCGAGCGGCGAGGACGAGCAGACCGACCCTGCTCCCGACGCGCGGTCCCGCAGACGGGACGGGGCTATTGCGTGTCCGTCCGTTCAAACACGAGGCAGCGGTACCGAATCAGGCCTGCCGTGAGGCACTGCTGGAGCGCGTGCCCCCCGATGAGGCCCCGGAAGTACGCCCACCGCCACAGGAGGGGCTTCAGGGGAACGACCCCCCAGGCAATCAGGCGGTCACGGAGCCGATGGAGATGCAGGTCGGGGGTCAGGTCCCGGTCGTCGCGACAGACGAACCCTTCGTCGCGGGCGAGCGACTGGATCGTCGAGGTCGACCGCAGGCCCTCGGCCTGCCAGCCCGCCCGGAACGTCTCGACCCAGCGGCGGGCCCGATCGTCCACTGCGGGCCGCGAGTCCGGGTCGGCCAGCATGTCGTCCACAATGACCAGTCGACCGCCGGGACGAACCACCGCCGCCGCCTCCGCAAAGAACCGGGACGGGTCCGAGGCCAGCACAAAGGCCTCGATTGCGTAGGCGAGGTCGACCGGGCCGACGGCCGGCAGGTCCAGGAAGGTGCCCTGCCGAAAGGTGCACTGCGATGAGAGGCCGCGCGAACGGGCCTCGTCTCGGGCCAGTTGCACCTGCGTGGGACTGAGCGTGATGCCGGTCGCCGAGACCGGACGGGCACTGTGCTCGGCGAGGTAGAGGACCCCGCCGCCCACCCCACAGCCGAGGTCGAGGATGCGCGTCGGGGCCGCGGGCCGTGCCACCGACGCCCCCGCACGGGCCACGAGCCGGTAGGGATACGCGAACGCCTCCGCCGTCGTGGACACCCCCCCTCCCCACACCGGCCGATGCAGGGAGTAGGTCGACCGCCCCCCACTCAGGTGCAGAAAGAGCCGCGTGTTTTGCTCGTAGTATTCCCGGAGGGAGGCGTCGGAGGCGGACACAGGCAGGGGACGTCGGGGACATCTGCGGCGCTACGCGAAGGCATTTTCGCCGGTCACGTCCTCCCCGACGATGAGGGTGTGGATCTCGTGGGTCCCCTCGTAGGTGACCACGCTCTCGAGGTTGGCCATGTGCCGCATCACCGGGTACTGGCCCGTCACGCCGTTCCCCCCCAGCACCTGCCGGGCCGACCGTGCCACCTCGAGGGCCATCTCGCAGTTGTTGCGCTTCGCGAGGGACACCTGCTGGGGACGCATCGCGCCCTCGTCCTTGAGCGTGCCGAGGCGCCAGTTGAGCAGCTGGGCCTTCGTGATCGCCTGCACCATCTCCACGAGCCGCTCCTGCACCAGCTGGAAGCCGCCGATGGGCTTGCCGAACTGCGACCGGTTCTGGGCGTGCTGCCGCGCGGCGTCGTAGCAGGCCATCGCCGCCCCCACCGTGCCCCAGCAGATCCCGTACCGGGCCTGCGTGAGACACGAGAGCGGCCCCTTGAGCCCCTCCACGCCGGGCAGGCGGTGCGCGTCGGGCACCCGCACGTCGTCGAGCACCACCTCGCTCGTGACCGCCGCGCGGAGCGACCACGTGTCGTCGATCGGCGGGGTCGAGACGCCGTCGCGGTCCGTCTCCACCAGGAAGCCGCGGACGACGTCGTCCTCGTCCTTCGCCCAGATGACCGCGACGTCGGCGATCGTGGCGTTGGTGGACCACCGCTTGTGGCCGCTCAGGACCCAGTCGTCGCCGTCGCGGCGGGCGCGGGTCTGCATCTGGGCCGGGTTGGAGCCGACCTCCGGCTCGGTGAGGCCGAAGCACCCGATGGCCTCCCCCCGGGCCAGGCGCGGCAGCCACCGCTCCTTCTGGGCCTCGGTGCCGTACTGCCAGATCGGGTACATGACCAGCGAGCCGGTCACCGAGCAGAAGGACCGGAGGGCCGAGTCGCCCCGCTCGACCTCCTGCATCATGAGGCCGTAGACGAGGTTGCCGTGCCCGCCCCCTCCGTACTCCGTCGGCAGATGCGGGCCCAGCAGGCCGAGGTCGGCGAACGCCGGGATGAGATGGTCCGGAAAGGTAGCCTTCTGGGCGTGGGCCTCGACGACGGGCACGACCTCCTCGGTCACAAAGGCGCGCACCTCGTTCCGGATCGCCGTCGCCTCCGCCGGCAGGAGGGCGTCGAGGTCGTAGTAGTCGGGCGCCTCGAACGCGGCCGGGTCCCAGGTCGAGGATTCCGACGGGGCGCGTCCGTTCTGGGGCGGAGACGGCGGATTGGAGACAGACATGGCGTAGGGCGTTGGGCAAAACGAACGAGAAGCCCGCCGGCACGGGCCAGTGCGGCAGGCCCTGTCAACCTGGCGCGCGGTGTGACGCTTCCGAGTCCCGACGCGGCTGGTCCGATGACCACTCCCCAAACTTGGCGTCCAGTTGACGATCTTTCCGCGGTGGCCTAGGTTCCGGGGTGGCCCGCTGAGGCCAGAGCGTGCATCCACCGTCTGCTACGGCCCCTCCCGTCACTTGATTCCAGCCGATTGCCCTTCTATGCGCTTTTCCCTCCTGGCTCTCCTTGCCCTCGGGCTCCTCGCCGGCGCCCCCCTTGCGTCGCAGGCGCAGGACCGCCCTCGGTTCGGGGTCGGGCTGCAGGTGACGGGCAGCACCGTCGACAACAACGTCGGCCCAGGGCTGCGCTTCCGTACGTCGGTGCCGATCAACCAGGACTTGTCCCTCGGCCTCGGGGCGGCGCTCACCGGCTACGTCTTCGAGGGCCGAGACGACGCCTCCTACGCGTTCGATCCCCAGACCTCACTGATCGTCACGCTCCCCGGCTCCAGCACACAGCGCACGTACGTGCTCGGCGGAGTCGGGGCGTTCGTCCCCTTCGGCGACACCGACGCGGCGAGCGGCCCGACCCTTCATCTGGGGGTGGGACGGGTCTGGCTCCTGAACGAAAGTTCGTTTTTTGCCGAGTTTGACCCCGCCCTGTTCGTGGGGGCCGAGGAGACGCAGGTCATCTTCCCGGTGCGGATCGGCGTCATTTTTTAGGGAGCGGTCCGGGTTTGGGGAGTGGTCCGGCGGCTGTTCGGTCAAAGTACCCGCCGGAGGATCGACTGGAGGCGCTCATGGTCGTCGTCCAGGAGGCGACTGAGGGCCCGGCCGGCGGTGACCAGCGCCTCGCGGCCGCCGTGCTCGCCGCCGTGGGCCGCGTGAATCCGCCGGAGGACGGCCACCAACAGGTCGTCGACCGGCACCGCGGGGTCGGGGTGTTCGACCAGCGTGCGCAGGAAGTCGAACGGCGCCTCGAGGGCCCGCACCGCCTCGTCGGGACAGGGCTCGACGAAGTCGTGGATGTCGGGCGGATGCGGGGGCAGGGTCTGGCGGAGCCGGCCCTCCCGGTCCCGGTACGCGAGCACCTGGGCCCGGACGGTCGTGCGGAGTAGCTCCTGCACCATGGGCATCTCCTCGGCCCGCTCCTCGGGCGAAAGGCCCAGGGCCACGGCCTGGCGGTTCGTGTCGTAGCTCCCGGTCTCGACGTGGCTCACCAGGCCGAGCAGGGCGGTGTCCCCGCGCTCGACGCGCACCCAGTGGCCGAAGGCCGGGGCCTCGGCCTCCTCGTACACCTCGGCCACGAACTGCCGCGTGCTCGACTCAACGACCTCGCCGATGGGCTCGCCGTCAGACATCAGTGCCTCGGATCTTGGGGAGAAAGGCGCGTTCGGGACATATGGGCCGCCCGGGGCTTCGTTCGCGGGGGGGGGGGGTAGGGCGTGGGAGTTCGGGAGTGTGGGCGTGGATATCGCTCCGTCCCAAACCGTCACCTGCTGATTTCCCCATACTCCCAGACCCTCACACCCACCTAGACGCGGGGTCGCTGCTTCGAGCGACGCTTGCGGGAGTCGGTCGGCGAGAGGCCGGCCCGCTGCAGGCGACGCTCCATCAGCCGAAAGAACGCCTCCCGCTCCGTCCCCCGAATGACGGCCCGCTCGTGGGCCTCCGAGAGCGCCAGCGGGTAGCCCTCCCCCTTTTCGCACTCCCGAAGGAGGGTCGCGTGGATCCGGTCGAGCAGCCCGGCCTCGTCGGCCACCCACCGCGGCACCTCCACCCGTCCAATCTCGCCCCCGCCCCCCTCCCCCGGCACCTTCAGGTAGAAGTAGCAGACCTCCGTGCCCTCGGGGTACGAGCGCTGGATGTGTGAGGTCGACCCGAACGTGGCCGACCGCTCGCCCGACCCGAGCACGACCCCAAACAGGTGCCGGTCGAGCAGGCCGTCGAGCGAGGGCGTCTCCGGGCTCACGTCGATGCCCGGCGGCGCGGGCACGTCGAGCTCCCCCACGACGAACCGCAGCAGGTTCACAACCTCCGTGGTGGCCGGCATGCTCACGTACGAGGCCAGCGGCAGGGCCTCCCGCCGGAAGGCCTGCAGGAGCTCGGTGTACCGGCCGATGAGCTGGGCCTCGGCGGCCTCGTTGTTCATCCCCCGAATCATCCACCGGATCAGCGTGCCGTCGGCGAGGGCGACCAGGGGGCGCCCCTCCACCGTAGCCGCCTGCGCGGCGGCCAACAGGTGCTCAAGCTCCATCTCGTCGCGGAGGGCCGACACCAACTCGGTCGTCATGGCCCCCAGCACCTCGTCGACGTGGGTGCTCAGGTCGTCCTCGAAGCGCAGGCGGGGGGTCGTCTCGAGGAGCGGGGCCTCACGGGTGCCGTACTGGAAGCCGACCCGGCTCACGTTGAGCAGGAAGAACATGGGGTCGACGTGGCGGTCGGGGTAAATCTGGGACCCGTCGGTGGCCACGACGGTAACCGGCGACGGGCGCTCGGGGGCCGCCGCGACGGTCGTGGGGCGCTCTCGCAGCGCGGCCACCAGCCGGCGCGGTTCCGCCGCCTCGACGGCGGCCTGCAGGTCGGTCCACGGGTCGGCGCAGGCCTGCAGCGCCGCCCGGGCCCGTCGCCGCTGCTCGGCCCGCCGGTCCCGGAGCGACGCCTCGTAGGCCTGGAAGTCGTCGAGCTGGTCCCGAAGCCGAGAGAGGTCGAGCATTCGATCCTGCGTGACACGTCGAGTATGGCCCATTTGCCGTGCCAACGGCCCCCGTTCGAGGTAGGGTCCACGGCGGTCGAGACGGGCCTACCGAAGGGAGAAGGTGACCTGAACGGTGGCGTTCACCGTAATCTCTCCGGCCGCGTAGGCGTCCGGCCGCGGCGCGGCGTCGTCGGTCCTCGATTTTGCAAACTGCATCTCGGCGCGGGGCGATGGGTCCTGGTACCCGAACGACTGCTCGTCGATCTGTCGAACGGGGCCGAGCGCGGCCCCGAGCGATTCGGCCAGGAGCTGCGCCTTGTCGCGGGCGGAGTGGGCCGCCTGACGGAGCGCGTCGTTGCGGGCGGCCGTCCGGTCCTGAAGCCCGTAGTCGATCCCCTCGAGCCGGTTGGCCCCGCGCTGCACGACCCGCGTCACGAGCCGCGGCAACTGGGCAAGGGTGTCGAGCTCAACGACGACCTGGCGGCTCGCCTCGTAGCCCCGCTTCTCCCGAGTCTGGGTCTGCGGATTGTACTCGCGGCGGGGCCGCAGGCGCAGCGTCTCCATCCGCATCTTCGTCTCCGCGATGCCGAGCTTGCGGACGGCGTTCATCGCGCTCTCGGCGGCGGTCGCGTTCTGGCGGCGCGCCGCCTCGGCGGTCTCCGCCTGGGAGACGACGCCGAACCGGACGGTCGCCCGGTCCGGCGCGACCCGCACGGTGCCCTCGCCGCTAACACGGACCAGCCGGTCGGACGCCGGGGCGTCCTGCGCGGGGGCCGGCGCGACCAGGAGCATGCCGAGGCAGACGGTACAGAGCAGGCGGACGGAATGCATCATGGAAGCAGGCGGCGTGGGGAACAGAATCCGGGTCCCGCCTCAAACGGGGGCGGCCCGCAGAATATTGCGGCACCGGGCCCGGCCGGGCCTACGGATGCAGCCGCCCGATCGTCCGTGGGAACGGGATGGTCTCCCGGACGTGCTCGCGGCCGGTGAGCCAGGAGATGGTGCGCTCCAGGCCGAGCCCGAAGCCGCTGTGCGGCACCGAGCCGAATTTCCGGAGGTCGAGGTACCAGTCGAAGACCTCCTCCGGCAGGTCGTGCTCCTCGATCTGGGCCTCCAGGAACTCGAGGTCGGTGGCCCGCTCGCCTCCGCCGATGATCTCGCCGTAGCCCTCCGGCGCCAGCACGTCGATGCCCATCGCGAGGCGGTCGTCCTCGGGATCCCGCTTCATGTAAAAGGCCTTGATCTCCGCCGGGAAGCGGTGCACGATGAGCGGGCGGTCGAAGTGCCAGGTGAGTACGGTTTCGTCGCTCCCCCCGAAGTCGCTGCCCCACTCGAAGGTCTGGGCCGACTCCTTCCAGTCCGGCAGGTTGCGCAGCGCCTCCTCAATCTCGTCGACGCGCTTGTTGATCTCGATCTCGCGGGCGTCGATCTGACGCTTGACGTGCTTCTTGGCCTGGCCCCGTCGCGTCTGGTTCTCTTCTTTCTCCGCCCGAAGCTCGGCCTTCTCCTCGCGAAGGGCCGCCATGCGCTCGTCGATCATCGTGGCGGTCTCGTCGCTCCGCAG
>JBDGQP010000089.1:8259-24610 GCA_042218975.1 Salinibacter sp. | reverse complement strand
TGGGTCTCAAGCGAGGAGAACGGATGCATATTCCCGTGGGCTCGCCGAACTAAGAGACTGGTATGTTGATATTCCCTTGCAAGAGGGGCACCTTCCCGATCCTGTCGGGAACGATCCGAGGACGCTCGGGCGCGAGGGGGGAGGCCGAGCGGAACGCTTGGGATCAACCGATCTGCCATCGTCACGTGACGCTCTGCCCTCAACGTGTGACATCAAAACAGTCTCTAAGCCCGGTAGTCCCCGAGCCGTAGGGTTTCACGAGCGTATCTCAAGGGCAGTTGCCCACCGGAACCTGGTGACCACTCTCGCGGCTCTGTAGCGACCGCGTCAGATCCCCGACGTCCTGCCCCTCAGGGGCAAAGCTCCCCGATGGATCATCTGCTCAAACCAGCCGATGAGCACGGTCTGGTCAAGCAACTGCCCTATCCCCGCCACGACATCCACCGAGTGAGATGCAGGGGTCAGAATTTTGGTGATCGGGGGTCAGATCGTTGGAGGGGCCCTCGCACAAGGAATTCTAGTTTCCTCCCCGCGGATGCGAATCCACGAGGAAAAACCACGCGCGATCAGGTCGATTCTCCGCTACTACGCCGATCTCGTCGACCCGCTGTCGCTGGACGAGTCCTACCTCGACGTCACCGATCCGAAGGCCGGGCCGCCGTCCGGCACCCTGATCGCTCGACGCATGCGGCGCGCATCTCGAGCAGTTCGCAACGGGGGCAAAAGGACCGTGAGGCCCGATCAGACCTTCCGGGAGGGCGTTTCCGACCCAGACGAGATGCTCGGACGGCTGGAGCGGATCGCGGAAACAGTGGCCCGTCGCTTCGAAGCCGCTGGGCCGTCATCGGCTCTCCCCGGCAATCCGTGATCCGTTCCGGTACACCTCCTCGCTCTTCTCAACAACCAGATGCGGCCTTGTCCCCGACAGCGACACGGACTGGAGGTGAACGTTATGCACGTTTCTGAGCGCCAGAGGCGTGTTCTCGCTCTGAACCTCAATCCGCTCCAGGTGGCCCCCATCCAGCCATTCGAGCTCGATTCCGTCCTCTACGTTCTCAAAGACCGCATTCTCGAGTTGAAGTTCTCGAATGGGCTGGTCTTCGTTTCCTGCTGTCTCCAGCGCACGAGGGGCCCCGTCGACGTGTATGTCGTTGAACTGAAGGTGGAACAGTCGCGGCGCGGCGAACCGGCCCTCCATCTTGCTCGGTCCGCCGCCCTGCATCGTAAAACCCGAAGCCGACGAGTTGTACTGCAGGTTGAAGTTCATGGCCGCCCCCTCCACGTCTTTCATGCGCACTCCCTCGACGGTGATGTTCGTCACGTAGGATCCACGGCGGGGCGCAGTCTTGAAGCGAATGCCCCTGTCGGTGCCTTCAAAGTAGGCGTTCGTGACGTAGATGTCGTGGATTCCGCCAGAGGTTTCACTTCCAAAGACCACGCCCCCGCTCCCAGTGCGTACCTCCTTTGCGGTAAAATTTCGGATGACGACATTTCGCGTCGGCACGTCAATGATCCGTCCGTCTTCGTTGAGCCCCGACTTCATCACCACCGCGTCGTCTCCCGAGCGGACCTCAATGTATTCGACGAGCACGTATTTCGAGGAGTCGACAACTACGCCGTCGCCATTGGCGGACTGGTTGTCGATGGTCACGTCCCGAATGATGACGTTCTCGCAGTAGGTGGGCTGCAGGTTCCACATTGGGGAGTTGATGAAGGAGGGGCCCTCGATCAACACATTCCTCGCGTTGAACGGAACCACGAAGTTCGGGCGAATGCCCCCCTTTCCCCATCCGTAGTCGCGTTCGTCGAGGGGGACTTTCGCAGCGGCTACCCGGTTTCCGCCACCGTCTGTGTTCTCGTACCATTCTTCCCAGAACTGCGTCCACTTCCCGTCGAAGGTCCCCGTTCCGGTAATCGCAATATTTTCCACGTCCCGGGCGTAGATCAGCGGCGACAGGTTGTAGCTTTCGACCCCTTCCTCGCGGACGAGAACCGGCGGGAGATACGCCTCCACGTCCTGGATGAAGTGAACGGTGGCTCCGTCCTGGATGTGGAGGTCGACATTGCTGGCCATTCGGATTGTCCCCGACTGCCAGTCCCCACTGGGAATGACGACGCGTCCTCCGCCTGCCTCATGACAGGCCGAAATCGCGGCATTGATGGCCTCAGTATCCGTCGTGTCACGGCCCGTCTCCGCCCCATGGTCCCGAATGTCGACGGTCCGGTCGGGAAACGTCGGTCGCGACAGACTCGGCATTTGGAAGGGGGCATCGGTCGGCGCAATCTCTTTGGGGACGTCGATCTCCCCGAATCCGCGCGGCTCAGGCACGGACGGATCGGCGCCCTCGCCCTCCGGGCGGGCCTGCCGCCGACATCCGACGAGCAGTGGACCGATCCCCGCCGCTCCCAGGGACGCGAGAAACTCGCGCCGATTCGGCCCCTCTCCAGTACGGTGCTCGCTCCCAAGCATCTGACCACTCGTTTGTTTGAAACTGGACGATTTCCCCTAGCGACCGGACAGTTTTAGAAGTAGGAAAGCACTCGCACCCGCGGAGGCTCTCGGTTCCGCAGACACCTTCTGATCCACCGAAGCCCGATCGCCAGAGAACTTCGGTCGCGCCGCCTGGTTCGGTCAACCAAAGGCCACCAGCTCCACTTGATGACGTAGCTGGCCACCGCCCCCAGCCAAAGGCAAGGCCGCGGTCTGGGCCCGCCGGAGTGTCTTGATGGTCCGGTTCTCGTCGGGCGTGCCGTAAAAGTCGGACATGCCCATGCAGCCCAAGCCGACCGCAGGGACCGTGAGGGTGCTGTCTCCAAGCGTGCGTTGCTTCACCATGTGGGTGGGGTCGAGGAGCCAAAATTGCGTAGTGGAAGGAAGTGCCGCCGAGCCCAACGCCTCCCCTCACTGGCTCTTGCGCGGTTCAGCGAAGGCCCCCGTCCACATGCACGAACGGGGCCGAATGAGAAGTGCATTCCGGCACGCGGCGACGGATTCGCGGGGGCCTTCCCTTCACGCTGATGCTCACGCCGCCGCTACGGCCTGCCGCAGCCGCTCGGCGATCTCCTCATGCCCTTCCGCGGCGGCCTGCTCGGCGGCCGTCTGGCCCTGCTCGTTCGTCGCCGTGGGATCGGCCCCATGCTCCAGCAATAGATCCACGAGCGCCGACTTCCCGTACGTGGCCGCGTACATGAGCGCCGTCGCGTCGTGGGCGCCGGTCGCATTCACGTCGGCTCCCGCCTCGAGGAGCACCTCGGCCGCCTCGGCAAGGCCTTTGAAGCAACAGCCCATGAGGGGCGTACTGCCGCTGGGATCCGACAGGTTCGGATCGGCCCCGTGCTCGATCAGCAGGCCCGCCATTTCGGGCTGATCGCTGTAGGCGGCGATCATGAGGAGGCTATGGCCGTGCTCGTTCGTGTGGTTGGGATCCACTTCCTGTTCGAGGAGCCCCTCCATGACCTCGGTGTCGCCCCGTCGAGCAGCCTCGTGGACGTCAACGTCCCGGGGATCAGTGTCTTGCTCGTCGCCGGAGGAGGGGGACGGGCTGTGGGGGTCAGCGGACTCGGAATCAGACATGCAATCGTGGGGGTGTTGGGAAACGTATGCGAGTGCCAAACACGAAAGAGGAGCGAACGCAAGGTCCGCCCCTCTTCGGGCTGTCCATTCGTGAACGGGTCCGCAGACCCGCCACTCGGGGGAGAGGATGGTCTTCTACTCGAGATCGAATCGGTCGAGGGTCATCACCTTCGTCCAGGCGTCCACGAAGTCCTCGACGAACGTCTCCTCCCCGTCGTCGGCCCCGTAGACCTGCGACAGAGCGCGGAACCGGGCGTTGGATCCGAAGATCAGGTCCACGCGGGTGGCCGTCCACTGGACCTCGCCGGTCTCTCGGTCCCGGACCTCGAAGCGCTCTTTGGCCTCCGTGACCGGCTCCCACTCGTAGTCCATCGAAAGCAGGTTCACGAAGTAGTCGTTGGTCAGCGTCTCCGGACGGTCGGTGAAGACCCCGTGGCCGTCGGCCTGCTCGTGGGTCGCGTCCAGCGCGCGCATCCCGCCGACGAGAACCGTCGTCTCGGCGGGCGTCAGGGTCAGCAGATCGGCCCTGTCCACCAGAAACTCCTCCGCGGTCCAGTCCTGCCACCGGTCCTCGGCGATGTAGTTGCGGAAGCCGTCGGCCTTCGGCTCGAGGTACTCAAACGCCTCGGCGTCGGTCTGCTCCTGCGTGGCGTCGGTGCGCCCGGGGGTGAACGGCACCTCCACCTCGTAGCCGGCGTCCGCCGCGGCCGTCTCGACGGCGGCGCTGCCGCCCAGAACGATCAGGTCGGCCAGCGACACCCGCACGTCGTCGGACCGCGACTCGTTGAAGGCCTGCTGGATGCCCTCGAGGACCTCCAGGGCGCGGGCCAACTGGGCCGGCTCGTTCGCCTCCCAGCCGCGGTGCGGCTTCAGGCGAATGCGCGCCCCGTTGGCGCCCCCGCGCTTGTCGCTGTCCCGGTAGGTCGACGCCGACGCCCAGGCGGTCTTGACCAGACGGGAGACCGACAGGTCGGTCGCCAGGATCGCCTCCTTCAGCTCGGCGATCTCCTCCTCCCCGATCAGCTCGTGGTCGACGTCCGGCACCGGGTCCTGCCAGATCAGGTCCTCCTCCGGGACCTCCGGGCCGAGGTACCGGTCCTTCGGGCCCATGTCCCGGTGCAGCAGCTTGAACCAGGCCCGCGCGAACGCGTCCTCGAACGCGTCCGGGTCCTCGCGGAAGTCCTCGATGATCTTTCGGTAGCTCGGGTCCCGCTTCAGGGCGATGTCGGTCGTGAGCATCATCGGATCCACCGTCTCCGACGCGTCGTGGGCGTCCGGCACGGTGCCCTCCAGCTCCTCGCTCTTCGGGCGCCACTGCCACGCCCCGCCCGGGCCCTCGTGGACCTCCCACTCGTAGTCGAGCAGAAAGTCGAGGTAGCCCAGGTCCCACTCGGTCGGCGCGTCGGTCCAGGGGCCCTCAATGCCGCTGGTGATGGTGTCCGGGCCCTTGCCGGAGCCGTGCTCGTTTTTCCAGCCGAGGCCCTGCTGCTCGATGGGCGCCGCTTCGGGCTCGGCCGCAACGTGCTCGTCGGAGTCGGCGCCGTGGACCTTGCCGAACGTGTGCCCGCCGGCGATGAGCGCGGCCGTCTCCTCGTCGTTCATCGCCATCAGGCCGAAGGACTGGCGGATCCGCTGGGCCGACCACTCCGGGTCCGGTTGGCTCTCCGGGCCCTCGGGATTGACGTAGATGAGGCCCATCACGGTCGCGCCGAGCGGGCTCTGCAGTTCATCGTCTTCGTTGAACCGGCCCCAGGTCTCCATCTCGTCTTCGGGGCCCCAGTCGACAGACCCGTCGGGCTTGTAGTCGTCCTCGCGACCGCCGGCAAAGCCGAACGTCTCGAAGCCCATCGACTCCATGGCCACGTTGCCGGCCAGGACCATCAGGTCCGCCCAGGAAATCTTGCGGCCGTACTTCCGCTTGACCGGCCAGAGCAGCCGCCGGGCCTTGTCGAGGTTCGCGTTGTCGGGCCAGCTGTTGAGGGGCGCCAGGCGCTGCCGCCCGCCGGACGAGCCCCCGCGCCCGTCGGTGGTGCGGTACGTGCCCGCGGCGTGCCACGCCATCCGAACGAAGAGCGGCCCGTAGTGGCCGTAGTCGGCCGGCCACCAGTCCTGGGAGGTCGTCATCACCTCTTCGATGTCGGCCTTCAGGGCGTCGTAGTCGATCTGCCGAAAGGCGGCCGCGTAGTCGAAGTCCCCGCTCCAGGGGCCGACGTCCCGGACGTTCTGGTCGAGGATCTCGATGTCGAGGCTGCTGGGCCACCACTGGCGGCTCGCCTCCGGCCTGCTGTCCCGCTGCTCCACCGAACCGTTGGACCCGTTATGCATCACCGGGCACCCGCTGGCCTCACTCGCACTTTTCATTGAAGAATCCTGGGGCATGTGGGCGTCTGATCAGAAAAGAGTGCTGCGATACTCCGGAGACACCCTCCTTCTTTTTTGACGGCACGAACAGCCGATTGGTGCTGGCACAAACTTGTGAGCAACGGAAAAGTCGTGAAGATCGCAAAAGCCGGAAGGCCCCCGGCGACACGATCGGACGGGGAAGGGTCCCCGTCTCGCCGTGCCCGCTCATCCCCGAGTACCGGCTCGGCCGTACCGGCGCGTCGGGACGGGGCGGGTGCACGAAAGGCAACCGTTCGTTTCGGGAAGGGCGCCCAGCGGTGCCCCTGAGCGGGCCGACCGCCGCCTTTCTCTTTCACCCCTCACCGGGGGCGTCCCCTCCGGCGCCGAGGTCGCCGGGCGCGTAGCCGCGGTCCTCCATCCACTGCAGGAGGCCCGGCAGGAAGACGACGGCGGCGGCGAGCGTCGTGCCGAGCCCGATGGCCGCGAGCGTCCCGATCGAGTTGAGACCCGGGTGGAAGCTCAGGAGCAGTCCCCCGAAGCCGATCGCCGTCGTGAGCGTGCCCATCGTCACGTGCTCGCCCGTCGAGCGGAGCACCGTCCAGAGCGAGCGGCGGCCCTCCTCGCGGTAGCGATGCACGATGTGCACCCCCGCGTCGTTGCCGATGCCGAGGATGGCCGGCAGCACCACCATGTTGTAGAAGCTCAGCTTCACGCCGAACAGGCCCATGGCGAGCAGCATCCAGAGCACGCCCACCACGAGCGGCACCAGCGCGAGGCCGGCCCAGCGCAGGCTGCGGAAGTTGAGGAGCATCAGCAGCGCTACGATGACGAACGTGGCCCCCACCATCCAGGGGGCTTCGGCCTGCACCAGCTTCAGCATGTCGGCCGCCACCAGGGGGGTCGAGGCTGCGTGGTAGGTGGTGCCATCGTCGGTCGTGATGGTTCCGATCTCGTTGGAGAAGGCAATCGAGCGGCGCCCGTCGGCCAGGCTCCCCTCCGGGTAGATCATCACGATTTTTCCGACCTCCCCGTCCTTCGTCGTGAACTGCTTGCGCAGAAACTTGGGCACCTGGCGCAGCTCGATCGGCTCGCGGGTCTGGGCGGCCCGCCGCAGGCGCTCTATGTTTTTGGAGTCGGCCTTCTGCAGGTACTTGTTCTCAGTGACCATTTCCCGGATCTCCGCGATGCGCCTCAGCTTGTTCTGCCGGGCCGTGTCCGAGAGCGGAAAGCGTTCCTGCAGGCTCTCGACGGCGAGGATCATCGAGGTCGAGTCCCGCCTCTTCTCCCGCACGGCCTCGACGACCTCGGGGACGTTCTTCGCGCTGTCGACGACCACGTAGGCGGGGTTGCGGCGGTTGTCGGCCCGCTTGTTCTCGACCCGCTCGATGACGGCGTTGCGCTCCTCGTAGGCCTCGTAGTCGGGCTCCAGCTTCCCGAAGTCGTACTGGAACGAGACCTGCGGGGCCACCCCGACCGCGAAGAGCACCGTCGCGGCACTGGCGAGCACAATGGGCTCGGCCCCGGAAAAGCGCCCGCCGGACGCGGCGCCCTCCGCCGATAGCGGGGCACGGGCCGCGAGGTCGAGCAGGCCCGTCCGCTCGAGGACGGCGAGCAGGGCCGGCATCACGAGCGTCATCGCGAGGAGCGCGAAGAGCACGCCCGTCCCCGCGATGGCCCCAAACTCGCTGAAGCCCTTGAACTTGGCGATCATGAGCACGTAGAGGGCCGACGCCGTCGTGAGCGCGCCGGTGGCAATGGCCTGTCCGGTGCTCACAAATGTTTTTTCGGCCGCGTCGACGACCGAGAGGCCGGTGGCCCGCTCCTCCGTGTAGCGGGCGTAGAAGTGGATCCCGAAGTCGATCCCGAGCCCGAAGAGAATGAGCCCAAGGGTCGACGTCATGAGGTTCAGGTCTCCGAACGCAAGCGCGGCTACTCCCCCCGTCCACGCGAGGCTCATAAAGAGGGGCGCGGCGATGACGAGGGCCAGCACGGGGGCTCGCAGCAGCTCGGCCCCCAGCACGCGCGGCGCCCACGCTCCCCCGGTCCGCGTGCGGTAGGACTTGTAGAGGAAGTAGAGCACCACCACCAGGATGACGGTGGCCACCCCCGCGGCAAACGAGTTGAGAACGTCACTCGTGATCGCCTCCACTTCTGCCTTCTGACGCAGGAGCCGCCCGGCGAGGGTGACCTTCATCTGGGGGTGGTAGGACTGGGGGCCCAGACTGTCGACCAGGGTGCGGAGATCGCTGTACAGGTTCTCGATGAACCCGACATCCGTCCGGGCACCCGACGGGTAGAAGCGCAGCACCATCGTGGTGCTGTCCTCGGAGATGGGGTACTCGGTGCCCACGAGCCGGTCGTACATCCGCTGCAGCTCCCGGGCACTCGAGTCGGTCGCCGACGTGTCTCCCCCGACATCGACGAAGAAGGGATTGGCCTGTCGCTTTGCCTCCGCAATTTGCTCGTTGAGGAACTGCTCGACCTCTCGCAGCTCCTGGTCGCTCGCGAAGTAGAGCGCGTTGTCTTTCAGGAAGCTCACGTCGCGCCGATACTCCACCCGCGTGAGGTAGGGAGACTCCCGCCCCTCGCGGGTAAGCTTCAGGGCCCGCGGAATCAGATCCTCCGCGAACTGCTTGTTGGCCTTAAACGACGGGCTCACGATGCCCACGGCCACCTCGCTCTCCCCGCCCACCGTCCTCCGGAGCCGCTCCAGCGCCTGCACGCTCGGGTAGTCGTCCGGCAGGAGGTTCGCGAAGTCGGTGTCGATGGTGAGGGTCTGGGCCTGGTACGCGCCGCCGGCCGTCACCAGCAGCGCGAGGAGCAGCACCCAGCCGGCCCGCCGCACGACAAACCGAATGACGGGACGGAGGGCCTCGAAGAGTGTGGTCATGTAGAACGGAGAGACTGTCCTGGTTCTTGATCGCTGGCGCCCGACGCCGCTTCGTCCCTCCCCGCGGGGGAGTGTGGGCGGCGTGTACGGCAGAAGGCCGCCCCGGCATCGGTCGTTCTGGGAGAATTACGCGAAGCTTCTGAGACCGAGGTCCGACGTCAAAACAGTCTATGGGATCGCGGAGAGACACACCGGAGAAAAGAACGGCCGCGGCAGCAAACTGTGTCGTCTTCGACCGTTCATTGCGGCCCCCGGCCACACAGGGTGGGTTTTCCCCTGCTTTCTTCCTATACTTTGCGGCGCGGTTCTTCTTCATCTCTTCCCGACGTGCACTCCCGCAACCACTTGGTCCCTATGGCTCACACGTACGAGACGATTGAGGTCGGCGACTCCCACGAGTGGACGCGCCTCATCACGAACGAGCACGTGCAGAAGTTCGCCGAGATTACAGGCGACGACAATCCCCTCCACGTCGACCCGGACTACGCGGCTGAACACTCCCGATTCGGCCGACCCATCGTGCACGGCGTACTCCTCCTGGGCCTCATCTCCAAGGTGCTCGGGCGCGACTTTCCCGGGCACGGCAGCATCGCCGTGGGGATTTCGTGCCGGTTCCTGCGCCCCGTGCCCATCGGCTCGGAGGTGCGCGTCCAGATCAAGGTCTCCGAGAAGATCGCGGACAAAAAGCACGTCAAGGTCCGCACCTACATCTACCGCGACACCCAGATGGTCGTCGGGGGCGAGGGACGCGTCATTCCCCCGACGGAGGAGAAGGAGGAGCCGGTGATGCCGGGCAGCGAGTAGCGGGCTCGGGGCCTCAGGGACCGTTCTGATTTTTTTGATCGTCTACACTGCCAGCGCCCTCCGCGTCGCCGGCGGGAGGCGCAGGGCACGTGAGAAGGCTGCACCGGTCGGGACGGGGCCGATCTGCAGTCATAACGGGGAGGGCTCCAGCCGCTTCCGTGTGCAGTCAAAACAATCTCTCAGTCCGGAAGCTTCAGCGGACGTCCCTGCTGAACCTGGTCGTCGAGCCCGAGCTGGTTGAGAATGGCAAGATCCGTGGGGCTCATGCCGTCGGGCAGGGCCTCCTCCTCGACGAACATCCGGAAGGGGGCGGCGCGGGGGGCCGGTCGGAGGGCCAGGCGCGTCGGCTGAATGGTGAGCTTGTCCCGGTCGCGGAGCGCGTCAAACCCCGTCATGGGTCGCTCCAGGACGGGCCGGTACGTGTCGTACTGCTGGGCCGCCGCGAGGCCCTGAAAGCTGTATACCTGGTCGCTGTACGCGATGAAGTAGGACAGTACCCGCACGGCCTGCCCCCGCTGGGGCTGCGCCTCGGCCACCACGCGGCGCGCCTCGTGACCGTTCACCTGTGTGGCCCGGCGCTCCACGACCGTGAGGCCCTGCTGTCCGGCAAACTTGGCGGCGGCCGCCTCCGGCGTGTCGGCGTCGGAGATACGGAAGAGAACGTACGCCTCCTGGTCGGGCTGAATCATCGCCACCTGGCTGGTCTGGTTCCGCGTCTTCCACCCGCTCGGCACCGGGAAGCGGAACGCCAGTTCGGGGTGGTAGAACACGTCGTTCTCGACGAAGCCCTGCCGCGGATTCTGGCCCAGGACGACGTTCTCGAGGGCGGCGTAGTAGGCGTCCTGGTTGCGGACGTCGGAGGCCCCTTCTACCTTCTGGTCCCACTGCCGGGCGAGCTCGACGATCGTGTCTTCCCGCTGGCCCGGGTCCGGGTGGGTCGACCGCCACGTCGGGATCGACCGCCCGCTCTGCTCGGACTTGCGCTTCAGGGAGGTGAAGAAGTCGGCCCCCTCCGCCGCGTCGTAGCCGGCCTTCGTCGCGTACTCCACGCCCAGCCGGTCGGACTCCCGCTCGTTGTCACGGCTGTAGCTGAGGGAGAGGAGTTGGGCCGCCTGGCCCCCGATGCCGAGCACGTTCTCGGCGACGTTTCCCCCGAAGGCCGCCTGTCCGGCCAGGGCGCCCCCCAACAGTACGCCCTGCATAAGCTGCTTCTTGGCGGCCTGCTTCGAGGCGTGCCGCCCGGCCACGTGCCCAATCTCGTGGCCCAGCACCACCGCGAGCTGGGCCTCGTTGTTGAGGTGGGCCAGGAGGCCGCGCGTCACGTAGACGTAGCCGCCCGGCAGTGCAAAGGCGTTGATGACGGGGCTGTCGAGCACCCGAAACGTGAACTCGGTGGTGCGAAACTTCTCGGGCGTGCTGGGCCGCCGCATGTGGCTCTCGGCCAGCACGTCCTGGGCCACCCGGTCCACGTACTGCTGCAGCTCCTCGTCCTCGTAGACGCCGTACTGCTGCTGGATCTGCTGGTCCGTCTTCCGGCCGAGCTTTACTTCCTCCGCCCACGAGTAGGCGTAGGCCCGGGTGTTTCCGGAAATGGGGTTCGTGCCCGTCGTCACGCAGCCGGAGCCCACGGCCGCGGCGACAAGCAGAAGGGGCACGACGACCCGGATCAAGCGCGCACGGAAGCGCGCAGGACGACGGAGAGCGGAAGGCATCATTGGTAGCGACTGGACGTGATACAAGAGCCAATACAAGAGCCACTGAGTACAATTTCTTCATCTGCCCCTACAGAAACACCAATCGTCGTCTGGATTTCCATTGCGGTTCGAACTCGTCTCCTTCGCGCCCCCGGCTACCGTAGCAGTTTCAGCGGGCGGCCCTCCGTCACGGTCTCGTCGAGGGCGATCTGGTTGAGGATTGCGAGCCCGAGGGTGGCCTGTCCGATCACCGCTCCGCCAAGGAGGAGCCCCCGGGCCAGCGTCTTACGCGCCGCCTGCTGTGACGCATGCCGGGCGGCGACGTGGGCGATCTCGTGGCCCAGCACCACCGCCAGCTGCGCCTCGTCGTAGACGCCGTACTTCCGTCGGATCTGGTCGTCCGCCCGCTGCCCTATCTGCTTCTCCTCCTGCCACGAGTAAGCGTAGACCCGCGTGTCCTCCGTTACCGGATTCACGCCGGTGGTCACGCAGCCGGGCGCCGCAGGTGCGACGAGGAGCAGGAGAAGGAGGAGACGACGGAGCGGGGACGGGTTCATTGCGACGGATGGGAGCGACGAGCGTCGCAGTAGCGAAGGGCAGCCGGTGACCGGAGGCTTGCCGATGGTGGTCGTGGAGCGGAATTCCCACCGCATGGACGGAGTCCGGAGTCGTGTTCTGAGACGATCTCTTTTTCTGCGCAACCCCCTGATCTAAAACACTTTATCTCCAGCGGTTAGAACTCAGAACGGGTCCGTCGCATGGGAGGGGGCCCTACGTTGCCCCGGCCGGATCGGGGCCCCTCTCCGGGGTGGCCGGGCTCGGCTCGACGTGGGCCGCCCCGCCGACCCGCTCGACGGCAAGGGCGCGGTGGGCCTCCGCCCCGAAGTCGAGCGTCCGGTCGAACGGCGCGCGGCTCGTGGCGGTGATGAGACTCTGCCCCACGGCGTCGGAGCGCAGGAGGTCGAGGAAGACCTCGGTGCGCCGGGTGTCGAGCTTGCCGAAGGCGTCGTCGAGCAGCAGCAACGGGGCCGTGTCGCTCCGGTCGTCGAGGTAGAAGTACTGGGCGAGCTTCAAGGCCATCGCGAAGGTGCGGTGCTGCCCCTGCGAGCCGTACCGACGCACCTCCAGGTCGTCGAGGCGGAAGACAAGCTCGTCGCGCTGCGGGCCCACGAGCGTGGTGCCGCGGTCCCGCTCCTGTCCCGTCTTGCGCCTGAGGGCGGCCCGGAAGGCGTCCTCGACCGCCTCGACCGTGGCGTCGGGCGCGAGGTCACCGATCGTGTCGTACTCGATACTCGGCCGCTCGGCGACCGCTTCGATCCGCTCGTAGGCCGCGGTCAGGTACTCGTCGAAGGCGTTCAGGAACTGCCGGCGGCGGTGCACCACGCGGCTGCCGAGCGTGACCAACTCCTCGGTCCAAGGGTCGATGAGCGCGTCGGGCGGGGGCTCGGGTCGTTTCTTGTAGCTCCGCAACACCTCGTTGCGCTGGCGGCGGGCGCGCCGGTACTTCAGGAGGTCGTCCATGTACACGGGCCGCGCCTGGCTCAGGATGTTATTCAGGAAGCGGCGCCGCTCGCTGGGGCTCCCGGCCGTGAGGTCGTAGTCCTCCGGCGAGAAGATGACGACGGGAAGCACGCCCACGATGTCGGCCAGGCGGTCGAGCGCCGCCCCATTCACGAACATCTTCTTGCCCTCGCCCGGCACGTAGGCCAGCCGCACCTCCATGGGCTGCTGTCGCACGCCCTCGACCGCGCCCTCGACCTCGAAGTAGGGCGCGTCCTTGCGCACGGCGTACCGGTCGCGCGAGGCCGTAAAGCTCTTGGTGAGGCACAGATAGTGGACGGCCTCCAGCACGTTGGTCTTGCCGGCGCCGTTGGGGCCGTAGAGCAGGTTGACGGACGGGGCCAGCGCCAGCTCGGTTTCGTCGTGGGCGCGGAACGACCGCAGATGGAGAGTGCGGAGGATCATGCCGGTCCGTCAAGAGGATCCAGGAAGGGCACGGGCGAAGGCCCGAGATGCGGTGCGCCCCAGCCCGTCGCTCCGGGCCGTACGCCCTCGTCGCGTGTGCCGACGGCCCCCGGGCGGCGGATTTGTGGTCCTGCCTCATGGGGGGCTACGTTACGAGGGGCCGAGGCCTTCGTTCGTGCCCCCGGTGTCTACCGATCCGCCCGGGTCCACTCTCTGTTTCACGTGACAGGACCGCCGATGTCCCTCCCGCCCGCCGTTGCCCTCCGCTCACTGCAGCCCGAGGACACGGGTGTCGTCCGTCGGCTCTGGGACGCCCGGTTCGGTGGGGCCGCCTCCACCCAGATGCACTGGCTGGAGGCGGCGCTGGCTCCCGGGCCGTCGGTCGCCGCGTTCGTGGCGACGCGTCGATCGGACGACGAGGTCCTGGGGTTCTCCCTGCTCGACGTGGGGGACCGCGCCTACACCCGTCACTACCTGGGCCTCGACGTGCTCGACCTGGAGGTGCCCCTCGCCGACCGGAACGGCGTCTTCCACCTCTCCTGTGTCCGGCCCGCCTGGGAGGGACGCGGCCTCGGCACGGCCTTCTACAAGCGGCGCCTCGCCGAGTTGGACCGGCGGCATGTGCCCCGGGCCGTCGGGGTGGCCTGGCACCGGCCCGACCGGGGCGACAGCCGCGTCCTGTTCGACGCCCACGACTTTTCCCGCCTCGCGACCGTCGACCGCTTCTACAGCCGCACGGGGCGCCGTCCCCACTGTCCGGCCTGCGACGGGGCCTGCACGTGCACGGCATCTCTGCACGTCCGCTCGCTCCGCTGAGTCGCTCCCTTCGGACGGCCCGTTCGCTTTTTCCCGGCGCTCCCCCCTTAGTCTGGAAATGCCTCCGGCCGGCAACGCGCCGGGCGGCCCCCTCATCCCGAACTCTCCTCGGAGTCTCCGTCGCCGGAGGACGGGTCCGTATCGCCCCCGGCCTCCGTCCAGTCTGGACGCCCGGTGCCGAAGCGACAGGTGGGAAACGAGTCTCATCGTGGGAATGATCGGGCTGGGTGAGACAAAGAACCGTGTGCCCTTGGCATCATCCGGTAGGGGCCCCACCAGGCATCCGCCTCTACAAGCCACGGTCCTCCATGCTTGCCGTCGTCCTCTCTCTCCTGCTTGTGCTCGCTCCTCCCGGGGAGGAAGGAGACCTGGAGCGGTGCCGGGCGCTTTCCCCGCTCGACTCGCCCCCCGTCACGTGGGAGCAGAGCGACAACCCTACCGATCCGTGAGAACGTACGCAAGCGACCTTCTGCGATCGCCGCGGACCGTGCATCGCCGCAAGCAGAAGACGAACTTTAGACACGTGTTCACGGATCGGTATTCCCGGGAGGCGGCCCTCCTCGCCGGCCTGCGGCGGGTCGACGAGGCCTCCGCGGCGTTCGAGCGGGGGCGCGCCCATCTGTCTTCGGGGCCGTCGGTCCCGCACGAGGAGGAGGTGCCGGCCCAGTGGAGACGGCGCCGGGCCGACCCCACCTCGGAGAACCACCTTCTGCCCCCCCTTTTCCTCTCCCAAAGCCAGGGCGTTCTGGGCAACGTCGAGGCGGCTCGCGTCCTCAACCAGGAGACCCGCCGCCGCGCACGGGCCCGGGGCAACCAGGCGCTCCTCAACGGCGCGCTTCGGAGCCTTGGGCAGCTTCACATGCAGACTGGTCGCCTCGAGCTGATGGGCCGGTTGCACGAACTTCAGGGGAGGTGGGCCGCCGCGGAGCGGTACGACCGGAAGGGCGTATCGGTGGTCGAGGCCTACCGGGCCTCGCTCACGGCGTCGCAGTGGTCCATGACGGCCTTCGGGGAATGGCGCGAAATGGCGCGAGGTCCACCGGGGCTCGTGCGCACGCTGCTCGCCCAGGACCGAAAGCGGGCCGCCCTGACGGCCCTGGACCGCTCCCGGACCAACGCGATGCACTTCGACCTGCGCCCGCTCCGCACGCTCTACGAGACGGTGTATGCCCCAATCACCGAGCACCTGCCCGCCCAGCAGCCGCTGACCGTGGTGCCCGACGGGCCCCTCTTCCGCATTCCGTTCTCGATGCTGGTCGGGGCCATGCCCGGCGGTCGTTTCGCCCCGGCCGAGGCCCGCTACGTCCTCCACGAGCGGCCCCGCGGGCCCCTGGGTCGGACTGGCCGCCCTCGGCGTCCTCCTTCTCGTCTCGGCCCTGCTCTGGTGGGGCCGCGACCGGCTGCCCGAGCCGTTCTGCAACGTCGGGCGCCCCGCCTGAAGCGTGGGACCGGTCCCGGCCTCTCGGGCCCCCTTGACGCCCGCGGCGGCGGGTCGTTTGTTGGTGGTGCGCCGCCCCGTTCCACGTGAAACGTCCCCGTATGCCCGACCGCTCCCCCCTCTTCGAGCAACTCCAGTCCCTCGCCACCGAGCAGCGCAACCCACGCTCCGCCCACATCGATACCGCGTCGACGGAGGAGATTCTGCGGGTGATCAACACGGAGGACCACCTCGTGCCGATTGCCGTGCGGCGGGAGCTTCCCCGGATCGCAGAGGCCGTCGATCACGTCGTCGAGGCGTTCGAGCACGGCGGGCGCCTCTTCTACGTGGGCGCCGGCACGAGCGGCCGGCTCGGCGTCGTGGACGCCTCGGAGTGCCCGCCCACGTTCGGCACCGACCCGGAGATGGTGCAGGGCCTCATCGCCGGCGGCAAGGAGGCGGTCTTCCGCTCGCAGGAGGGCGCGGAGGACGTGCCCGAGAAGGGCGCGGAGGCGCTCGAGGCGCGCGGCGTCACCGACACCGATGTGGTCTGCGGCATCGCCTCCAGCGGCCGCACCCCCTACGTGGTGGGGGCCGTCGAGCACGCCCGCGACCAGATCGGCTGCCCCACCCTCTTCGTGACCACCGTCCCCCGCGAGGAGCTGGACGTGGCCCCCGACGTGGCCATCTGCCCGGTCGTGGGGCCGGAGGTCATCATGGGCTCGACGCGCATGAAGAGCGGGACCGCGCAGAAGCTGGTGCTCAACATGATCACCACCGCGGCGATGGTGCGGCTCGGCAAGGTCTACGAGAACATGATGGTGGACCTGCAGCGCACCAGCGACAAG
>JBDGQP010000089.1:0-8249 GCA_042218975.1 Salinibacter sp. | reverse complement strand
TCGTGGAGCGCGGCATCCGCACGGTGATGATGGTGACGGGCGTCGACTACGACGAGGCCGACGCGGTGCTCGACCGGTGCGACGGCCACGTCAAGACGGCCCTCGTCATGATCCTCGCGGACGTGGGCGTCGAGGAGGCGCGCCGCCGCCTCGACGCCACCGACGGCTTCGTGCGGCCGGCGATCGAGGAAGAGACCTAGTGGGCTTGCACAACTGAATGGACGGATATCGCAGAATCCGCAACGGGGTCGCCTCCTGTTTCTACATCGAGAAAGAGGCCCTTGTGCCTGCCCACCGCAGCCCGGCGATACCGATCCGTACGGAGACGGGAAAACGTTTGGAGGTCGATTGGCTCGTCCCGGAATCGATGTCCGAGCTGATTTTCGATCCCTTTATGCGTCGCCGGCCTCACCTCTCGGGAGGCCAGCAGCAGCCGGGCCGCTTCGTAAACGCCATAGTTCGTAAACGCCATAGTATGCCCGGCTCGTAGCGTCGGCGGGGCCCCTCATCTAGCAGAAGTGCCGACGCCTCCAGGCGCCCCCGGGCAACATCGAATCGATCCTGGAATCGATCGCTCATAGCTCGATCCCCTTCTTCTCTACCCGTTCGGCCCGACGCCCCGCCACCGAGTCGTGGTGAGGAATGACATGCAGGTCCCAGTCCGTCTCGTCCATCACCTCGTAGGCGATGCGCGTCACATCGTCGGTCTCCTCGAAAGGCTCGTACGGCTCTCGAAGAACAACGAAGACCTCCACGGCGCCTTCTAGTTCTCTCTCTGTTGGGGACCGATCCTCATACGGGTCCTCCGGCACGGCATATGCCTCTGCCAGGCGATCTCCGTAGTGCTCGCGGTAGCGCCGCGAGAGGGTCGCCATGCCGATCCGTGGAGAAGCCCGCAAAGAACGATTTTGCTTGGAGCAGAGCACGGTCCTCCGCCATCGAGACAAAATGTTCAGGGGCGCTGCACGGATCGGCACCGTCAGCTGGAGTGCGGGTGACGTGCATGGAGCGGGTGGTCTTCTGTTGAAATCCGTTCCGTTCAGCGGAGCGACTCCCCGGAGTGTCCCGAATCGGCGTCCCCGTGCCCCGTTCCAGGGCTTCGCCCCTCCTTCCCCCGTCACCGTAGAGACGTTTCACGTGGAACAACCAGCGCCGTCCCTCGCTCGCCGTGTCCGTCGGGGAGCATGTTCCACGTGAAACAATCGCCCACCTCGGCCGGGCATACGCCCCGACTCACGCCGCGAAGGTGGAGGAAGGAGGCCTCCGAGCCTCCCCCCTGCAGGCGTTCCTCCGTCCAACAGCCTTCCCCCACGCCCCCTCTCTCCTCTTCCCCTCACGGCCCGCCGCCGGGAAGAAGCAATGGAGCTTTTCCCCGTTCGCCACGACCGCCGTCGCCAGGCCGCCCCGGGTTTCACGTGAAACGTTTGCGACTCTTCGTTCGCGGGCGGTCCTCCCCGTCGACCCGACGAATCTTCCGGTTCGACGGGCTCGTAGGTGGATGAGGCGAAGAATAGATGCCCATTTGACGTCCGCTAAGCCGCCGTCTCCTGCTCCCCGGACGGGAGCGTCGGCCTTTCGGTGTTTGGGAGGTCTGAGTGTGGGAGAACGGGCGAGCGGGAGAATGGGAGCAGAACCGAAGAGGCGTTTGCCGTTCACGCATACTGGGACCTCGGCGCACTGCCCCCACACGCCCACTCTCCCGCTCCCCCACACCCGGCCACAAGGGAAAAGCGCCCCCGGGCGAGGGTGGGCACTCGGGGACGAACAGCCTTTCACCAAGGACGCCACGACTGCCTGTGTCCCTCTCCGCCATCGCGAACCGTATCGAGACGACCGCGGCCGTGAGCCGCCTCCGCGCCTGGGCCCGCGACGCCCAGAAGACGGATGGGCGCCAGGGAAGCGAGGGGCACCAGACCGAAGCTCCCCGGCTTCACGTGACGGGCGCCGCCGGCTCGGCCCCGGCCTTTCTCCTGTACCACCTCCACGACACGCCCGGCGCCCCTCTCTGCTGCCTGGTGCCCGACGAGGACGCGGCGGCCTACCTGCAGAGCGACCTCGAGCAGCTGGTGGCCGCTCCGGACGAGGACCTTCTCCGCGTGCCCGCCACGCAGCGGGCGCCCTACGACCCGGGCCAGATGGCCGACTCGACGCCCCTCATCGAGCGGGCCGACGCGCTGCAGCGCCTGGCGGACGGGTTCGACGGCATCCTCGTCACGAGCGTCCCGGCGGTGGGCGAGCTCGTGCCGCCCCCCGAGGCCGTGCAGCGGGAGACCCTCTCGGTCGAAACCGGCGAGGAACTCTCGATGGACGCCCTCGTCGAGCGGCTCGTGGACCAGGGCTTCACGCCCGTCGAGTTCGTGGATGAGCCCGGCCAGTTGGCCCGCCGCGGCGGCATCCTCGACGTCTTCCCCTACGCCGGCTCCTACCCGGTGCGCGTCGACTTTTTCGGTGACGAGATCGACAGCCTGCGCGAGTTCGACCCGCAGACGCAGCGCTCGGTGAGCCGCCTCACCACCGCCCGCCTCGTGCCCAATCTGGAGCGCGCGGAGTCCCGGCAGTTGTCGGGGGCGATTCCCCTCTTCGATTACCTGCCGGACGACGTGCTCCTCGCGACCGTCGACGAGTCGCAGATCCGCGAGGGGGCGCAGGCCCAGTACGACGAGGCCGCCCAGGCCTACGAGGAGCGCCGGGCCGAACTCGCCGAGGACGGGGACGCCGACACCTCCCCCGACGACCTGACGCCCCCGGGCGAGCGCTTCCTCGACGGCATGGGACTCGCCGCGGCGCTGGAGCGGCACCCGCGGCTCCTCTTCGGCACCTTCGCCGACAGCACCCGCACGAACGGCGCCCCCAAGGAGACCCTCGATCTGGACGCCGACCCACAGCCCTCCTTCAACAGCAACATGGACCTGGTGCGGGACCGGCTGCAGGACAACGGCGACCGGGACCTTGACACGTTCCTCCTCTGCGACAGCCACGGCCAAAGCTCCCGGCTCCGCGACCTGCTGGAGCGGGAGATCGACCACGGCTGGGCGCGGCTCGTCGTCGAGTCGCTGCACGAGGGCTTCGAGTGGCCCGACGCGAAGCTCGCCGTTTATACCGACCACCAGATTTTTAACCGCTACCACCGCCCCTCCACCAAGAAGCGGGAGAAGTACAGCGAGGGCCTGAACCTGCGCGACATCAAAAACCTCACGCCCGGCGACTTTGTGGTGCACGTCGACCACGGCATCGGCGAGTTCGCGGGCCTCAAGAAGATCACGGTGCGCGACAAAAAGCAGGAGGCCGTCCGCCTCAACTTTGCCGACGGCGACATCCTCTACGTCAACGTCAACGCCCTCCACAAGCTCAACAAGTACACCGGCAAGGAGGGCCACGCGCCCACCCTCACGAAGCTCGGCTCCGGGCAGTGGGAGAAGACCAAGGAACGGACGAAGAAGGAGGTCAAGGACATCGCGCGCGACCTCATCACCCTCTACGCGAAGCGGAAGGCCTCGGACGGCTACGCCTTCTCGGCCGACACGACGTGGCAGCGCGAGATGGAGGCGAGCTTCGAGTTTGAGGACACGCCCGACCAGGCCGAGGCCGCCGAGGCCGTGAAGCGCGACATGGAGGAGCCGGTGCCGATGGACCGGCTCGTGTGCGGGGACGTCGGCTTCGGGAAGACGGAGGTGGCCGTGCGCGCGGCGTTCAAGGCCGTACAGGACGGCAAGCAGGTGGCCATGCTCGTCCCCACCACCATCCTCGCCCAGCAGCACCACGAGACGTTTAGCTCCCGCCTGGAGCGCTTTCCCGTCAACGTCGAGGTGCTGTCCCGCTTCCGCACGCAGGCGGAGCAGACGGAGGTGCTGGAGAAACTGGCGGCCGGGCAGGTGGACATCCTCATCGGCACCCACCGCATTACCTCCGACGACATCACGTTCGACGACCTCGGCCTCCTCATCATCGACGAGGAGCAGCGCTTCGGGGTCAAGACGAAAGAGACCCTCCGCGCGATGCGGGAGGACATCGACACGCTCACGCTCACGGCCACCCCGATCCCGCGGACGCTCCAGTTCTCCCTTCTCGGGGCGCGGGACCTCTCGCTCATCCAGACGCCGCCCCCGAACCGGCAGCCCATCAACACCGAGATCCACACCTTCGACCAGGACCTGATCCGCGACGCCATCGTCTACGAGACGAGCCGCGGCGGGCAGGTGTTCTTCATCCACAACCGCGTGAAGACGATCCACGAGGTCGCCGAGATGGTGCGGGCGATGGTGCCGGACGTCCGCGTCGGGGTGGGCCACGGCCAGATGAGCGGAAGCGAGCTGGAGGACGTGATGGTCGACTTCCTGAGCGAAAAGCTCGACGTGCTCGTGTCCACCTCGATCATCGAGAACGGGCTCGACATCTCGAACGCCAACACGATGATCATCAACCACGCGGGCGAGCACTTCGGCCTCTCGGAGCTGCACCAGTTGCGGGGCCGGGTGGGCCGGTCGCAGCGGAAGGCGTTCTGCTACCTGCTGGTGCCCTCGGTCCACAGCCTCACCGAGAACGCCCGCGAGCGCCTCAAGGCCGTCGAGCAGTTCTCGGACCTCGGGAGCGGCTTCGACATCGCGATGCGCGACCTCGACATCCGCGGGGCCGGCTCGCTGCTGGGGGCCGAGCAGAGCGGCTTCATCGAGGACGTCGGCTACGAGACGTACCACAAGATCCTCGACCAGGCGATGAAGGAGCTGCGGGAGGAGGAGTTCGAGGACGTGTTCGACGGGGAGGCCGTGCCGCCGGGCCCCGAGACGTCGGTCGACGTGGAGGAGAACGCTTACATCCCCGACGACTACGTGCGGGACAACACCGAGCGCCTCAACCTCTACCGCCGCGTCAGCGACGCGCCGGACGAGACGACCCTCGTGGACCTGCTCGAGGAACTGGAGGACCGGTTCGGCACCGTGCCCGGGCCCGTCGAAAACCTGCTCACCGGCGCCCAGCTCCGCCTCCTCGGCGAGCAGCTGCGCATGCCGAAGGTGGTCTACAAGAACGAGCGCCTCTTCCTCTACCTCCCCAGCGAGGACGCCGATCCCTACTTCTACGACGAGGTCTTTCACCCGCTGCTCGAGAAGCTGGCGCTCCTGGACCGCGAGTACGTGATGAAGGACGACGTGGAGGGCGGCCTCATGCGCGCCATCGTGCAGGACGTGCCCACCCTCGACGACGCGCTTCACGTGATGGACCGCCTGCTGCTGGAGGAGACGGAGACGGTGGCGAGCGTCGAGGCGTAAGCGCGCGGGGGCATGGGAGTGGAGCGCGTGGGAGTAGAGCGCAGGAGTATCGTTGGGATAGTCGGTCCTACCCCTCTTCGCCCACGCTCCCTCTCTCCCACGCCCTCTACCCCGTCCCCGAATCCATGTGCTCCTCCAGAAAACGATCAATCGTTTGGAGGTAGGATTCCGACGACACGAGAAAGCCGTCGTTGTGTCCGCCGTCAATTTCGAGGAACTGCTTCGGCTCCGTGGCGGCCTCGTACACCTCGCGGCCGAGCCGAAACGGCACGACCCGGTCCCCGCGGCTGTGGATGACGAGCAGGGGCGCCTCGATCTCGGCCACCCGCGCCTCGTTGTCGAACTGGTTGGTGGCGAGGGCCCGCACCGGCAGGAACGGGTAGTGGTGCGCCCCGACGTCCGGGACGTTCGTGAACACCGACTCCAGGATCACGGCGCCCGGGTCGCGTCGCGCCGCGAGCCACGTGGCGGGCCCGCCCCCCATCGACCGGCCGAAGACGACGATGGCCTCGGGGGGGATCCCGCGCGTCTCGGTGAGGTGCTCCCAGCAGGCCGCGGCGTCGCGGTAGAGGCCCTGCTCCGACGGGGAGCCCGTGCTCCGTCCGTACCCGCGATAGTCGACGATCAGGACGTTGAGCCCGAGATTGTGGAACTGCTGGACGCTCTCGAGCCGGCCGGAGATGTTGCCGGCGTTGCCGTGGAAGAAAAGCAGCGTGTGCGCCGCGGTCGTGTCGGGGCTCGTTCCACGTGAAACGTCGGCCGCCGGGATCCACCAGCCGTGGAGCGTCTCGCCGTCGTCGGTGTCGAGCCGGACCGTGTCGTAGGCCATGTCGGCGTCCCCGGGCGTGGCCAGGAGGCGACCGCTCGGATGGAAGAGGAGCTGGTCCTGAAAGACGAAGGCGAGCCCGACGATCGCTCCGTAGCTGAGCGCGAGGCCGAGAAGGGTGGTCGTCATGGTTCGCATCACGACACGGAGTCCGAAGAGACAGTCGAGGGCGGGGAAGACGTCTCCGAGGAGCTCCGGGACGCCCGCCGCTTATAGATGACCGCGAGGACGAGCACCGATCCGGCCAGCACGAGCGTCACCGCATTCGCCAGGATGATCGGAAGGTCGCCGATCAAGAGCCCGTAGGCGAGCCAGCAGGCAACACCGGTACAGAGCATGCCGAAGGTGCCCAGCGACAGGTCCTCGGCCGATTTCATCCGCCACGTCCTGACCACCTGCGGCAAGAAGGAGAGTGTCGTCAGCGTTGCGGCCAGCAGGCCCAGCGCGGTGATCCAATTCATCGGGTTCGTGGTCCGTTTCCGAAGGGATATGGATGGGCTCCCGCCCGGACCGCCTGCTCTCGTGCGGGCGACATCTGCATTCTCCTGCCCCCGGCGCAGCGGTGCGGGGCATCACCCGTGCGGTTCCCGGGGCGGATCGACTCCGGAGTTGAAAATGGGGGAGGAGCGAAACAGTGAAAACGTCCCCGGGGCCGTCGCTTCTCTCGTGTCTTCAGGGGGGACCGGCGTGTCCCGCCCTCACGCATTGCCCGCGTCGCGGACCGTCACGATCTCCTTCGCTCCGAAGAACCCGTTCCGGCCGAGCAGCGACTCGAGGGAGAGACGTTCGACCTCCGCATCCGGAGCCTCTCTCCGCAGGTCCGCAATTTCATCGCTCAGGTCCCCGCCCTTGAGGGCCAGCAGACCCGGTGCCCACTCGTCGTCACCGAGCCCCCCCTCCCACTCCACCGCCACGCGCCGGTGCCACCGCCAGAGGGTGGCGAGCGGGGCCGTGGCGCGGGCGACCGAGTAGTGCGCCTCGCCGGTCCACGTCTCCGCCCGCCCGTTCCACGTGAAACAGTTGTCGAGTCCGAGCCGCCGGGCGATCGTGCGCACGGCCCGGCTCTTCTTCCCCACCGAGTCGATGCCCACGACGGTGGCCTCCGGAACGCAGATGGCCAGCGGCACGGCGGGCAGGCCGCCCCCGGTGCCCCAGTCGACGATCGTGCAGCCGTCGGGAAAGTCGTGGGCGATGAGCGTCAGACAGTGCAGCAGGTGCCGGGTCCAAAATTCCGACTCGGTCTCCGGCGAGATGAGGTTGACGCGCCGGTTGAAACGAAGCAGCTGCTCCTCGAAGGCCCCCAGCCGCTCCCGCTGATCGTCCGTGAGCGTATCGACGGGATTCCAGGCCGGACCGTTCATGCAGGAGTGGGGCGGTTCATCCGGGGACGAACATTCTCACGCGGTCCGCAACACGCATCACGCACTACTCCCCCACCTCGACCGCCTGCGTCCGTTCGGCCCCGAAGCCGTCGCCGGCCACGCCCCCGAGCTCGCGCCCCATCGGCAGCGGCTCGACGCCCTCGTTCTTGAGGAGCACCATGAGCACGGAGACGTCCGAGGCCCGGACACCGGGGACGCGCGAGGCCTGGCCCAGGTTGTCCGGCTCGACCTTGCTCAGCTTCTCGCGGGCCTCGATCGAGATGTTGTCGAGGGCCTCGTAGTCGAAGTCGTCGGGGATGGGCCAGCGCTCTTTCTCCTCCATCTCTTCGACCATGTCCTGCTGCCGCTCGATATAGCCCTCGTATTTGAGGTCGATTTCGATGAGGCGCGGCGCACTGAGCATCCCGGGCGCCTCGGTGACGACCTCGTCGTAGATCCCGGCGTGGCGCAGCAGATCGGCGGAGTTCACCTCGGGCCGCTTGCAGAGCTCGATCACCGGCCGCGGCTGATCGAGGGTCGAGGTGCCGACGGACCGGAGGTAGTCGTCTACCTGCTCGGGGGCGACGCTGGTGTCGGCGAGGGCCTCGCGGGTGTGGTCGATGGCCCGCTCCTTCTCGAGCATGCGGTCGTAGCGCTGCTGGGAGGCGAGGCCCAGCTTGTAGCCGAGCTCGGTGAGGCGCAGATCGGCGTTGTCCTGCCGCAGCAGGATCCGGTGCTCGGCCCGGCTGGTGAACATGCGGTACGGCTCGTCGGTCCCCTTCGCCACGAGGTCGTCGA
>JBDGQP010000088.1:0-10087 GCA_042218975.1 Salinibacter sp. | reverse complement strand
GCTCGTGGGCGCTGCCCACCGGGTCCATGCCGCTCTCGTACGGCATCGTCTTCGTGTCGCTGGGGCGGCTGGGCCCGACGTACGCGGCGGCGGCCAGCAGGGTGAGCGCCAGCCCGAGGGCCAGCGCGATCATCACGAAGAGGGGCACGAACTCACCAAACATGGCCGGAGGCGCTCAGGTGGACCGGAAAGATGAGGCGAACGAGTGTAGGTGCGTGGGGAAGGGGCACACTACAAATCCGGCGCCGCGGATGCAATGGCGCGCCCGGCCCCGCGCCCCGAAGAGCCGGTGAAACCGACCCCGCACGGGTCGACGCGGGAGAGGCGGGATCGGGCGCTCCTGTCGGGCCCCTCCGCCCCGTCCGGACGGAACTACGGCAGCTCGTAGGTGAGGCGGGCGATGACCATGCGGCCGATCCCGGGGGCCCCCACAAACTCCCGGTGCTCCGTGCCGAGGACGTTCTTGGCGGACACGTCGATCCGCAGGCCCGGCACGGCGGGGACCCGGTAGCCGGCCCGCAGGTCGAGCCGGGTGTAGGCGTCAACCCTGCCGATGTAGGGGCCCCACCGCACGGGAAACGAGTCCACGTACTGCGCGGTGGCGCCCACCGAGACCCCCGCGGGCAGGCCGTAGTCGATGCCCCCTTTCACCGAGGAGGAAGGGGCGTTTAGGGCCACCGTTGGCCCCGACGTATCGCCGTCGAACCGATCGTCGGTCACGAGGGAGACGTTGGCGAAGACGGACGCCACCTCCGTCACGGTCGCGGTAACCGAGGCGTCGAGCCCGCCGTACTCGATGCGGTCGGCCACGGCGTACCTGATACCGGGGGCATCGGGGGGAAGAGGGGGGAGAGAAACGCGGTTCTGCGGGGTGAGCACGTCGCTTCTGGTCTCGTAGTAGGCGTCGAGGTGGACGCGCACCCGGTCGCGGATCGAGCCCTTGTACCCCACCTCCACGGTCTGGCCCGTTGTCTGGACCGACGGGTCCACGGCGAAGCGCCCGGCGGCGAAGAGCGGGTCGGTGCCCGGATACGAGGCCCAGCGCGAATAGCTCGCCCGGAGCGTGTGCCCGGATCCAAGTTCGGCCACGAGGGCGGCCCGCGGCGCGTACGACGCCGCCTCGACGACGTCGTTGTAGTCGACTCGCCCGGCGAGGGTGAGCGTCAGCGGATCCGCCAGGGAAGTCGTCGACTGGAGATACGCTCCGTACCGCCCGATGCCGTCGTCGCCGAGCCGGTCGGCGAGGGTGGGCGTGGTCGTCTCGGGTTGCGTCACGTCCAGGTCGGTGCCGAAGAGAAGGCGGGTGTGTGAGGAGAAAAAGCCGAGGTCGTACTGGGCCTGTCCGGTCCAGCGCGTGCCTTGGCTCAGGACTGTCTCGCCGGTCTCGAGGCGGTAGGCGGTCCCGATGTCGAGGTTGCGGTTGAGGCCGGCGCTCACCGAGAAGCGGCCGGCATCCAGGTGGAACTGCGTGTAGCCGTAGCTGAGCTCATTGGCCTGGACCGTGCCGATGCCGGTCTGCAGCGGGCTGGTGAGCGACGCGAAGCCGCCGCGGAAGGAGAGGCGCGTGGCGTCGTCGAAGCGGTAGATGAACCGGCCGTTCGTGTTGAAGGTGCGGTAGAGGTCGTCGCGGCGCAGCTGGCGGCCGGCCGTGGGGCGGCCCTCCGGAAGTGTTGCGCTGGGGGCGTAGGTCCGGTAGCGCGCGAGCTCCGCCGCGTCCTGTGGGTCGCCGGGGTCGAGCATCCACTCGTTGGCCCGGCTAAACTGGCCGGTGAACTTGTACCCGACGGTGCCCCCGATCACGCCCGCCTGGCGAAACTGGGCGTCGACGAAGGCCTTCGACCCGCCCGCCAGCGAGAGCGAGCTGCCCGGCTCCCGGAAGGGGTCGCGGGTGAAGAACTGAACGAGGCCCCCGCTCGCCTCCGGGCCGTACAGCGTCGAGGCTGGGCCCCGCACCACCTCGATCCGGCTCAGGTCGTGGGGCATGATCGGCATCGGGCCGAACGCGTTGGCCCCGAGGAGCGGCAGCTCGGCCGTGCGGCCGTCGACCCGCACGTGGGGGGTGCCGGAGAAGGGCGCCCCGAAGCCGCGAAGCGACAGCATGCGGCGGTCCACCCCGGTCTGCGCGACGTTCACCCCCACGGTGGGTCGCAGCGCCTCGACCGACGACGAGGCCCCTTCCCGCCGAATAACCTCCGGCGTGAGGACCGACACCGACGACGGCACGTCGAGGGCCCGGTCGGCGCGCCGCGAGGGGGAAAGCACGATCGAGTCGAAGCTCGCGACGTCGAGAGAAAGGGCCACCGTCAGGTCCCGCGACTCCCCGAGCTCGAGGGTGAGGGTGCGCTCGTGGGCCTTGTAGCCCAGAAGCTGCACCCGAAGCACGTATGTGCCGCGCGGCAGGTTCGCGAGTTGGAACGTACCGTCCAGGCCCGTCGCCGTACGCCGAATGACACTGGGGGAGGCAAGGCCGCGGAGCGTCACGTCGGCCCCGACGAGGGGGCGCTCCGTGCCCGCCTCTACGACCGTACCGGTGAGGACGGGAGCGGCCTGCGCCCGGGCGGGCCGGGCGGCGAGGCCCAGGAGGAGAGCGGCCAGGCCGAGGACGAGCCCCGCTTGGTCGGCACGAAGCAACCGTCGAGCACGATCGGGGAGCATGACGCAAGGGAGGTCTGTACACACAACCCGAGCGAAGATCTCAGTCCATATAACGAACGGTTTTTGAGCACACGTTCCTGCAGATCGGGCCTTTTCCGGAGCCTTCATGCGTCCGGCGGCAGCGTACGGCGGAGGACCCGCACCACGTTCCCGCCCATGATCTTGCGGACGTCGGCCGGTGAGAAGCCGGCCCCCAGGAGCGCCTCCGTCAGGTGCGGCAGGCCGGCGGCGTCGAACGGGACCGACACGGTGCCGTCGAAGTCGGTGCCGAGGGCCACGTGCTCGACCCCCACGAGGTCGGCGACGTGGCGCATGGCGCGGGCCGCGGCGGCCGGGGTCGACCCACAGACGGCCCGCTCCCAGATCCCGACGCCGATGACGCCGCCCTGCGCGGCGATGGCCTCGATGTGGCGGTCGCTCAGGTTGCGCGGGCGGTCGCAGGTCGCCCGAACGCCGGTGTGCGAGACCACGACCGGCGCGTCCGTCCGGGCGAGCACGTCGTCGATGAGGGCCCCGGAGGCGTGGGCGAGGTCGATTGTAACGTGCCGGGCCTGGAGCCGATCGAGCACGCGGGCGCCGAAGTCGGTGAGACCTCCTTTGTCGAGACCCGTATTCGAGCCGCCGAGGGCGTTGTCGTGGAGGTGCGTGAGGCTCATCATGCGGTAGCCGGCGTCGACGAGCGTGTCGACGTGCGCGACCGTCCCCTCCAGGGCGTGCAGGCCCTCCACGGCGAGCAGGGGGGCCAGCAGGTCGGGTGTGCCGACCCGCTGCATGAGGGCGTGCTCGAGGTCAGCCTGCGTGCGGAGGAGCGTCAGGTGCTCCCCGCGGTCGACCGTGCGGCGCAGCTTGCGGGCCTGGTAGAGGGCCCGCTCCAGACGGCTCGTCCAGGTGCGGAGGGGCCACCGCTGGGCCGCCACCAGGAACGGAATCTGGTCGGAGCCGGCGGGCGTGCCGGCGTAGCTGCGCCCCCAGGGCACCTGCGTAACGGCGGCGAACACCTGGAGCCCGACCCCGCCCGCCCGGAGCCGGGGCACGTCGCTGTGGCCGCGGTCGTAGCGACGCAGCGGGTCGCGGGGCCAGAGCAGGAGATCGTTGTGGAGGTCGGCCACCATCAGGTCCGCGTGCACGGCCTGTGCCCGGTCCGATACTGGGTCCGAGGGGCCCTCCGGCTTTGCATTGAGCCAGGCGTCCGCAATCGGCGCCGCGGCGGTGAAGTAGGTCACCACGGCCACGGCGAGACCCCCGGCGATGGCCCAGAGAAGAGCCCGGAGCATGACGGACGACGGAAGGCGTGGAACAAAGTGCGGAGGGGCAGCCCCGGGGCGGGGACGGTTCGGGGCCGCGGGAATCGGGGCCGCCGGGATGGACGCCATGGAATCAAAACGTAGGGATCGGCTCCGGCCCCTGCAATTCGCCCCTCGCGGCGGGCCGGATGGCCCTGCGCTCCGGATCGGTGCAACCTGTGTGCGAATCCGCCTGTCTGCTACAAGTGATCGGAGGACCCCGACCTCCGGGGCCGTCTGGTCGGCCGAATGGGCCTCGACCCGCGCAAGGGAAACGAACGGGGCCCCCAATTTGCCGACCGCCCCCTTTCCCGGGGGCGGGCCGATCGTCGACCGGATCCCCTCTCGATACCGCGATCGCCAACGCACCACGCGACGCGGCTGCTCTCCATTACAGACGCTCCCCCTTCCCACATGATCCGCGCCCCGTCCCTCCTCCGAATGATGCTCCGACGCACCCCCGCGGTTTTCATCGTGCTCGCTCTCGTCCCCGTCCGTCCGGCCCCGGCCCAACAGCCCGACTCGGCGGCCATGCACGCCGCCTTTGACAGCGTCGTGACGGCCCACACCTACACCGCCACGCTGAAGAACGGCCAGCTTACTGGACCCGGCGCCGACTGGCTCGCCGCCCGGGGCCGCGAGGTCGACCACTTCCTGATGGGTGAGCGCCACGGCACCACCGCGATTCCCCAAGTCGCCGCCAGCCTCTACGAGCGACTCGCCGACCACGGCTACGGCCCCGTCGCCCTGGAGATCGGGCCCTACGCGGCCCAGGCCACCGACCGCGCGCTCAGGCAGGGCGGCTATCCGGCCCTGAAGGCCCTCGTTACACGCCACGAAGCGCCGGTTATTCCGTTTCTAAGCTGGAAGGAGGAGTCGAAGATGGCCGCCCGCATGGCCGAGGCCGGGGCGACGATCTGGGGCGTCGACTACGAGTTCCTCTTCAGCCTGCCGATGCACGTGGACGCGCTGGCCGACCAGGCCGAGACCAGCCGGGAACGGACGGCGGTCCAAAGGATCCGGACGCAGATGAAGGAAAGCTGGGGCGGGGAGGGAGGCAAGGCCCTTGCCAGGGCCGCCCCCTCGGCCCTCCGTGCGCTCCGGGCCGCCTTCGAGCCCCGCGGCGACGAGGCGGCGCTGGCCCGCATCGACGCGATGCTCGAGAGCAACGCGATCTACGCCCCGTACGTCCGGGGTACAGGGTCCTTTCCCGTGAGCAACCGGCGGCGGGAGACCCTCATGAAGGAGCAGTTGATCGACCACGTCCGGACCTGGGAGCGCGAACACGGGGAGGCGCCGAAGGTCTTCCACAAGAACGCCCACGTAAGCAAGCTCGCCCCGGCGGACCTCCACGTGCCGTTCGGCGCGTTCGTGGCCGAGTGGTCGCGGGGGCGGGGCCAGGAGACCTTCCACGTGCTGGCCGACTGCAATGGCGGCCAGATTCCGAAGACCGGCCAGGGCGGCGGCGGGGAGTGCACCGCCTACTTGGGCGGGGACGGCAGCCCGCTCGCCCGCCACCTCCGGGACGACGCGATCACGGTGATCGACCTGCGGCCCCTTCGTCGGTATTTTGGCGCGGACTTTCTGTCGGAGAAGCTGAGCCGACAGATCGTGTCGTTCGACGCCTACGTGGCGATCCCCGACGTCCAGCCCTCTGAGCCCCTGACCCCCCTGCCGCGGGGGGAGTAGCGGCGCCGACCGGGAGCGTGCGGCCCGTCTCCGCCGGTCTCAGTAGAAGGCCCCAAGGAGCACGCCGTAGACGACGTGCGCAGCCAGCGTGATGGCAGGGAGGTGCGGCCGTGGTTGAGCCCCAGGACGCCGGGCGGCTCCAGCTGCCGGGTGGGCGTGGGGCCGTGATGCTTGCCGGCCATGCGGGGATGGAGGTCCGGCAGGGCGGGCATCACGACGACGAGAATGAACAGGCCGTGGAAGACGCCGAGCAGGCCCCCGAGCCAGCACGTGGCCCGCTGCCAGCCCTCAAACACGAGGGCGTAGAGGACCGCGAACACCACCCCGAAGACGACGTGAAACAGGAAGCCGAGGCTCATGGCCCGGCCCGTCTTGCGGTAGCGGTCGGCGGGCACGGAGAGATAGCCGGCCTCGTGGAGGCGCACGAGACGATCGAGGGCCACCCAGCACATCGCCTTCGAGAAGGTGTGGTGGTGGCGGCCGGAGCGCACCTCCCAGATCCCCTCGTCCGGCTCGCGCCACCGGTCGCCCTCGCGGGGCAGCACCTGGCCGTGGAGGGCGCCCCGCTCCCGGTCCCGCGGAATCGCGGCCGCCGGACCCTTACGGCGTCGTAACACCAAAGGCTCGGATCAGGTAATAATTTTCCGTAGGGCATCGTTGGAATGGAGCGTCTCGTGCCGAAAGACGGAACCGTAACGACCCGGCGCGGCCCACGAACCCATGAACAACTCCATGAATGCGGTGCCTCCCGGGAGGCACCGGGGCGTCCCCGACGCGAGAAGAAGTCTCCCGCCGTCCGCCTCTCTTTCTAAGCAACTGCCGATCCGTCATGCGATACCGGCTTCCGGCTGTTTCGACCGCAGTGCTCCTCCTCGTGGGCGTGGTGCTCGCCCCGACGGCCGATGCGCAGTACTTCGGGAAGAATCGGGTGCAGTACGAGACGTTCGACTTCAAGACGCTGGAGACCGAGCACTTCGTTTTTCACTTCTACCCCGCGGAGAAAGCGGCCGTGAAGGACGCGGCACGCATGGCCGAGCGGTGGTACGACCGCCACACCGAGGTTTTCCTCCACCGCTTCGACGAGAAGAAGCCGATCATCTTCTACGCCAACGCCGCGGACTTTCAGCAGACGAACGTGGCGCGTCAGCCGATTGGGCCCGGGACCGGGGGCTTTACCGAGAGCCTGCGCGAGCGGGTGGTGATGCCCTTCACGGCCTCCTACGCGGAGACGAACCACGTCCTGGGCCACGAGCTCGTGCACTCGTTCCAGTACGACCTCGGCCTCAACGCCGACAGCCTCAACATCCAGCTCAACAACCTCCCGACCTGGCTGATTGAGGGCATGGCCGAGTACCTGTCGGTGGGGCGCCGCAGCAGTCACACGGCCATGTGGATGCGCGACGCGGTACGGCGGGACACGATGCCCACCTTCGAGCAACTGAACAACCCGCAGGCCTACTTCCCCTACCGCTACGGGCAGGCCTACCTCGCCTACATCGGCGGCAAGTATGGGGACCAGGCCGTCACCGATCTCTTTAAGCGGGGCGGACAGGTGGGGCTCGATTCCGCCTACGTCGAGCTCTTCGGCGTGACGACCGACTCCCTCACGAAGGAGTGGGCCCAGGCCACCCGCGACACGTACAAGCCCCTGATGAAGGGGCGGACCCCGCCGGACTCAATCGGCAAAACGGTCCTGTCGGAGGAGACGACCGGGGGCAACACGAATGTCGGCCCGGTTCTGAGCCCCGACGGGCGGTACGTGGCCTACATCTCCGCCGAGCAGCTCGTCGGGTTCAACCTGTACGTGGCGGACGCCGAGACCGGCGAGGTGGTGGCGGAGCTTGAGCGGGCCGGCACCACGGGGCACTTCAACGCCCTCCGGTTCATCAGCTCGGCCGGCACGTGGTCGCCCGACGGGCGTCGCCTCGCCTTCGTCAGCTCCGCACAGGGGGACAACCAGATCACAGTCTGGAACGTGGAGACCGAGGAGATCGAGCGCAGCATTCAGGTGAAGGGTGTCACCTCGATGAAGAATCCGGCGTGGTCGCCCGACGGCACGCGACTGGCGTTCTCCGGCACCGACGGGGGCGTGAGCGACCTCTTCGTCCTCGATCTCGAGACCGACGCGGTGCGGCAGCTCACGAACGACCGCTACGCCGACCTCCAGCCCACCTGGGCCCCGAGCGGCGAGACGATTGCCTTCGCGACCGACCGCGCGGAAACGAACCTCGACCGGCTCGCCCCCTCCTCGAACATGGACCTCGGCCTGATCGACGTCGAGAGCCGGGAGATCACCGTGCGCGAGCCCTTCGGCGACGCGCTGCACCACAACCCGCAGTTCTCGCCGGACGGGGAGAGCCTCTACTTCATCAGCGACCAGGACGGGTTCAAGGACGTCTACCGCCTCGATCGGTCGACCGACCGGCTCCACCGGGTGACCCACCTGAAGACGGGCGTCAGCGGCATCACGGCCCTGTCGCCCGCCATGTCCGTCGCGTCGCAGAGCGGCGAGATGATGCTCTCCGTCTACGGGGGCGGTGGGTACACCGGCGTGCGGATCGGCCGCGACGAGACCACGGGCACGCCCCTCCGGCAGACGACGGACGCCCGCGGGCCTGCGCCGGCGGACACGGACACGACGCTTGCGGCCGACACGCCGATCGCAACCGACACGACCGGCCTCCCCGCCGCGACGCGGGCCGGGGTGCTTCCGCCGACCTCGGCCCTGGGTGAGGGCCTCATCGCCACGAACCTCAGCGACTACCAGAGCGGCCTCCCCCCGGCGTCGACCGACTACGAGGTGGAGGATCTCGACCCGTCGCTCTCGCTGGAAGCGATCAGTCCGCCCCGCGTCGGCGCCTCGGTCGGGGGGCCGCTCGGCGGGGGCGCACAGGGCGGCGTGGCGTTCCGGTTCGGGGACATGCTCGGCCACCAGACCCTCACCGTCTCGGTGCAGGCCCGCGGCACGTTCCGCGACATCGGCGGGGGCGTCTCCTACCTCAACCAGCGCGGCCAGCTCAACTGGGGCGGATCGATCGGCCACCGTCCGATCGTGTTCGGGGCCAACACCGTGCCGATTCCGAATAAGAACGGCCAGATCGTCGGGGCCGCGAGCGTCGTCCAGCGGGCCTTCCTGACCTCCGCCAACGGGCGGGTGTCCTATCCCCTCGATCCTACCCGTCGGTTCGAGCTGTCGGCGGGGGCGACGCGGTACGGCTTCGGGACCAGCGTGCGCGAGGTGGGGGTGGGCGTGGACCTCACCACCGAGGACATCAATCAGCTCCTCGGGCGTCGGGTCTTCCGGGAGCCGGACCCGGAGTACTTTGCGACGTCGAGCCTGGCGTACGTGCGCGACTTCTCGATCAGCGCCCTTACCGGCCCGATCCGCGGCGGGCGCTGGCGGCTGGAGGTCGCCCCGTCGGTGGGCTCACAGGACTTCGTCACCGCCCGGGTCGACGCCCGGCGCTACCTGTACGCCGAGCCGTTTACGCTGGCGCTGCAGGGCCTCCACGTGGGCAACTACGGCGCCGAGTTCGGCGAGGGGCTCGGCATCGGCAACGAATACATCGGCTACCCCTACGGTCAGGGCTTTATCCGCGGATACAGCGTGCAGGACATCGCGGCGAGCATCCGGGAGAACGGCGAGGGCTGCATACAGGCCCAGGGAGTTCCCATCCGCTCGCAGTGCGCGAAGATCGACCGGCTCTTCGGCACCCGGTCGCTCGTGGGCCGGGCCGAACTGCGCGTGCCGCTCCTCGGGCCCGAGAGCATCAGTCTCATCCCGTTCCGGTACCTGCCGACCACGCTTGGGGTCTTCGCCGACGCGGGCGTGACCTGGACCGGGCAACAGGGGCCGGACTTCACGTTCGAGACGAACAGCGGGGCGACGAACATCCCGGTCGTGAGCTCCGGCGTCACCGCCCGGTTCAACGTGCTCGGGCGTCTGCTGATCGAAACCTACCTGGCCCATCCGTTCCAGCGCGGCGATACGAACTGGACGTGGGGCGTCCGCCTCTCGCCCGGCTTCTAGCTCCTCGGGGAGCGACGGGCCGCGGGGACGGTCCCCCGGCGCGACATGGCCGGATGCGCGACGTGGCGTACACGGGCTACTCTTCCAGCCCCACCCGCCGGAAGATGCGGTCGACGTTGCGGACGTGGTAGCGCGGGTCGAAGGCCTCCTCGATCTCGTCGTCGGATAGGACCTCCGTGATCGCGTCGGCCTCGGCGACGACATCTTGGAAGGGGCGCTCCTCTTCCCAGGCCGTCATGGCGAGGGGCTGGACCCGGTCGTAGGCCTCCTCGCGGCTGAGGCCCGTGTCGATCAGCTTCAGCATGAGGCGCTGGCTGTTGTAGAGGCCGTGGGTGGCCTCCATGTTCTCCCGCATCGTGTCCTCGTAGACCACCAGGTCCTTGACGATGCCGCTGAAGCGGCGCAGGGCGTAGTGCAGGAGCGTCGTCGC
>JBDGQP010000087.1:0-6821 GCA_042218975.1 Salinibacter sp. | reverse complement strand
TCGCAGATCGCGACGCGCAGCCCCGAGCGGATCAGCTTCGGCAGGTGGCTGTCGACGGCGTGGTGCGGGAAGCCCGCCATCGGCACGTCGTCGGCCTCGCCGTTGTTGCGCTCGGTGAGCGTGATGCCGAGGAGGCGGCTGACGGTCTTCGCGTCCTCGTCGAACGTCTCGTAGAAGTCGCCCATGCGGAACAGCAGGATCGCCTTCGGGTGGCGCTCCTTGATCGCGTAGTACTGCCGCATGAGGGGGGTGCGCCCCCGGTTGGCCGTCGAGGCGTCGGTGTCGGGTGGAGCCATGCAACCACTGGATCGCGCGAAAGAGAACACGGCGCCCTCAACGTAGCGCACGCCGCGTCGAGTTACAACGGAGGACGGGCACGCCGAAGGCCCCCGCCGGAGGGCGGAGGCCCTTTTGCCGCCCCTCATCCGGACCTCCTGCCCGTGCAAGGACAGAGTGGGCGCACCAGGGCGCCGAAAGAACGACGAGAGCCTGTCTCGCCCTTTCCAGCTAGGCCCGGGCCTGTCGCTTCCGAAGCTCGGCGAGCACCTGGCGGAGGCCTTCCTTCCGGGCTCGGAGGGCCGCGTCGACGTCCTCGGCGTCGGCGACGGCCTGGTAGGCGTCGGTCGACTGGAGCCCCTCGATCGCGGCCTCCAGGCTCGACACCGCCCGGCGAAGGTCTCGGGCCTCCCCCTCGCCGGTGCGCTCACCGGCGGCCGGGAAGCCCCAGCGCTCTAGGGCGTCGGCGATGGCGTGCACGGCCCGGCCGTGCCCGGCCTGGTAGGCCGACTCGAGGGCCTGGAAGGTGGCGGCGGCCTGCGCCCGGTACGACTCGGGCACCACGTCGGGGTGGCACCGCTTGCTGGCCGCCCGGTAGCGGCGCTTCAGGTCGTCGGGCGCCGCGGCGTCGGGGGGCGGCCGCTCGTCCCGAAACGTCTCGTAGGCGCGCTGCGCGTCGTGGTACGCGTTGCGGTGCCGCGCGCTGCGCATGTGGCGCTGGGCCGCCCGGCGGAGCCGCTCCATCTGCAGCCGCAGGACCTTCTCCTCAAGGGGGGCTACCTCCTCCCGGTAGCGGCGCTGAACGGCGCGGAGCTGCCGCTCCAGTTCCGCCTTTTCCTGCTGCCGGCGGGCCAGGCGCTCCCGAAGATCGTGCTGTGCGGCGTCCACGTCGGGATGGGATTCTGTTCTGGAAGCCAGTCTGTTCGGACCTGCGTGCCCCCGCTCGGGTCGACGGCCGAGCGTCTGCACCTTGCAGTGCGGATTCACTGTATAAAATGGGCACAGGCGCTCCTGAGATCCCGCCCGAGGCGACGGTATGTTGGGGCCTGGAGCGAGAACCGACGGCGCACCTGCCCGCCCCTCCAACTGAGCCCGGAAAGAGAGAACGCGCCGAAGCGTGGGGACAGACCGGGGAGCACGGGCCCTCTACTCAGCCGCCCCAACGCGCGAAACGCAGGATGCGATTGCTGAGATCCCACCTGATCGTTTGTACTTTGGCGTCGCTACTCCCTGAGACTCAACGTCTCCCTTCGTTCTCCGTCACCTGGTTCCCCGTTTTCATGTACGACACGATCCTCATCCCAGTCGACCTTTCCTCCGCCAACGAGGCCGTCTTCGCGACCGCCCACGAGCTGGGCGATCCGGATCGCACCGACATCACGCTCCTCCACGTCATCGAGACGCTTCAGGACGACGAGCCCGGCGAGATGGACGACTTCTACGAGGAACTCCGCCAGGAGGCCGACGAGAAGATGACGGCCTGGGCCGCCGACCTCGCCGAGCACGGCTTCGAGGTGGAGGCGACCATCACCTACGGCGAGCGCGGCCCGGAGATCACGCGCGTGGCCGACGAGGCGGACGCGGATCTCGTCGTGCAGCGCTCCCACACCGTCACGCGCGACGACGAGACGAACGTCGGCACCGTGAGCCACCAGGTTGCCATTTTCGCCCCGTGCTCGGTGCTGCTGGTGCGCACCGAGGACGCGTAGCGCCGGCGAGGGCCTTCGGGGGGAGGGGGCGCACTCATCGACCCGCTTCCGTAGCGGCCGGCTGCACTGCGTCCTCGGGCCGCTGGGCGCGAAAGACGATGTCGCCGTAGAGGGCGGCGGCCTGGCCGCCGGTGTTGTCCGTATCGGTCATCAGTGCGATCCCGTTCACGGGGGGCGGGTCTTCCCCGAACACGCGGCGGTAGTCTTTGAGCACGTTGCGCCGTTCCTGTACCCACCGTCCCACCTTCGTGGAGCCGCTCCGGATCGGTATCATCATGATCTGGTCGGTGTAGGGACTGGCCTGCGCGGCGCCCCGCTCGTGCTGGCTCGCCCAGAGGTAGTTGAGGGCCCGGGAGGGCGCCTCCGCGTACCCCACCCGCCGCAGCAGCATGAGCTTGAGGCGGTCGTAGAGGCCGAGGCCCTCGTAATCGAAGGTGACGTAGAGACGGGCCGCCGCGTCGTCCGCGGTTTTCTCCGTGATGTCGGCACCCATCGGTAGGGCGTCGACCTTCCACCGCCACTCCAGGATGGGGTATTTCTCGAGATCGACGGTGGGATGGGTAATGAGGCCGGAGGCGCCGTTGTCGCTCTCGGCCCGGAGGACGACCGCGCTGTCGGCCCGGACGAGGTCGTAGCGGGTGCTCGTGTCGTTTTCCCCGAACCGAATCTGCTCCCACCCCTCCGGCAGGGTCGCCGCCGGCGCCTCGGCCGAGAAGTGGCCGACCCGCAACAGGGGGGGCCCGAAGACGGCGCCCACGAGGCCGCCCACGAGGAGCGTTCCGATTAGCAGCGAACCGAGGCGGCGGGCCGTCACGATGGAAGGGGGGTTTTGGGGTTGGGGTTGCAGGAGCATCGGACACGCAAGAGTACGAGGGCCGTACCAACATCGTTCGTCCTTCGCCGGCCGTCGCAGGTGCAGCCGGTCCGCGCACCGCCGAAGCAACCCAGGCATGGAGGGACGAACCTGCGGGAGTCCGGACAGAGGAACGGGGGTACTCGTTGGGGGCCGTGTCGGAACGTTACGCGGCGCCCGGGCCTTTCAGGAGAGGTGCGGTTCCGGGCGTGACCGCCCCTTGCTCGACCATTGCAGGTGATTTGCATCGACTGACGCCGCGATCTCAAGATCTCACACGCCGAGGACGCCGTCCGGCGCCGCCTCGCCCTCTATGGTCTACGGAATTACGGGAAACCCGACGAAGGACACGCTCTGGAGCCCCGTCGCGGAGGTCGTCTCGTGGTTCCAGGCACGCGATCTCGACTTCTGGATCCACGAGCCGATCGCCGCGGGCCTGCTGGAGCGGGACCTCATTCCGCCCGCCGTGGGACGCCAGCACGGCGTCGCCGACATCGTGCAGGCCGGGGACCTGGTCCTCTCCTTCGGCGGGGACGGCACCCTCCTGCGCGCCGCCCACCTCACCGGCCCCAACGACACCCCCCTGCTCGGCGTCAACATCGGCCGCCTCGGCTTCCTGGCCGACATCGAGGTCGAGCAGCTCCACGAGGCCCTCGAGCAGATTGTCGCCGGCGAATACACCATCGAGGAGCGCCTGGTGCTGGAGGCCCAGGCCGACAGCCCGTCGCACTTCGACACCGAGTGGGCGGTCAATGAGTTCGTTCTCGACCGGAGCGGCGCGGCCGGACTCATCAAGATCGAGGTCGAGGTCAACGACACGCCCCTCAATACGTACTGGGCCGACGGGCTCATCATGGCCACCCCCACCGGATCGACGGCCTACTCGCTCTCGAACGGCGGCCCCATCATTGCCCCCGGGGTGGAGGCCGTCATCCTCACGCCCATCGCCCCACATACCCTCACGGTGCGGCCCATCGTGCTACCGGCCGACTCAACGATCACCTGCCGCGTGCTCGACGACGACCAGCCCTACGTCTTCGCGGCCGACGGGCGCAGTACCATGTTCGAGGACCACGGCCTCTCCTTTACCATCGAGCGCGCCCCCCATACCGTGAACCTCGTGAAGCTTCCGGAGCAACACTTCTTCCAGACCCTGCGCTCGAAACTGATGTGGGGCGTCCGCCGTTCGGACGAGCCGAAGTAGAAGAAAGTCGGTGCCACGAAGAAGTGGGCCTTGGTGAAGGGGGCATAAAGTTTCGCCGCCTTATTGACACCCGCCGTTCCCGACGCCTACATTCTGGAACCGTGGGCCTTCGGGCCCGGAGGGGCCAGGTAGCTCAGGTGGTAGAGCAACGGCCTGAAAAGCCGTGTGTCGGCGGTTCGAATCCGCCCCTGGCCACATCTCATTTCCGTTGGCGACCGCAGGGCCCGATTCCGTCGTGGGATCGGGCATTCTCGATGTCGCTCCGTGGCTGTGGGTTCGCATGCCCACAATCTCCCGCGAGGGACCCGTGGACACGACTCCTCGGGTCGTCGTCGCGCCCCACCTCAGCCGGCCCCTTCCCTCTGTGTCGCCGGGGGCATTCCCTCTCGGGCCCTGTCCGCCCACGACGAGCCGTGCGGCGTAGCGGCCGGGAAGGACCTATCGTTTGGGCACAGCATGGCCCCGGTTATCCGCTTGTGGTAGGGGGAGGAGTGATCTCGAGCGGGGGATCTTGGCGGAAAGGAGGACCCGGATCGGGGGAAAGTCTCAAGCCGAGTCCGGAGCGCATGGCTTGATTGAGGGTCCGTTGGTGGCGCCTCCGCGGGACGGTGCTTCTCCCCTGCGGACGACGCGTTCTGCGCCGACGCCCAAGCCACGTCCACGAATCACGCCGTATATTCCATGTTATCCAGATTTTACCGTAACCACGTCCGCCCCCTTCTCGGCCCCGGCCCCACGAGCGACGCCCGGATTGCGGTCGTGGGCGTCGGAGGGGGAGGCGGCAATGCCATCAACAACATGGTCGAGCGGGGAATGAAGGGGGTGGACTTCATTGCGGTTAACACGGACACCCAGGACCTCTCCAGCAACAAGGCCGACTACCACATTCAGATCGGGGCGGAGGCAACGGGCGGCCTGGGGGCGGGGGCACGTCCCGAGGTGGGGGCCACCGCCGTCGAGGAGAGTCGAGAGGAGATTGCGCACGCCATCGAGCCGTACGACATGGTGTTCATCACGGCGGGCATGGGCGGGGGGACGGGCACGGGCGGCGCGCCCGGCGTGGCCGCCATTGCCCGCGACCTCGACCTCCTCACGCTGGGCATCGTGACGCGGCCGTTCACGTGCGAGGGGCCGCGTCGCATGAAGGCCGCCGAGGAGGGCATCCAGAGGCTCCGCGTGCACGCGGATACGCTTCTGGTCATTCCCAACGACCGGCTGCTCGACCTCGCCAACGAGGACACCAGTCTCAGGGAGGGATTCTGGATGGCCGACGAGGTCCTCTACGACGCCACCCGCGGCGTCGTGGACCTGATCATCCACGAGGGCCTGATCAACCTCGACTTTGCCGACGTCGAGCGCACGATGAAGGACGGGGGGATGGCCCTCCTCGGCATGTCCACCCGGTTTCGCCTCCACCAGAATCAGGCCCCCAACGTGCGGAGGCGGGGCCCCGACGGGGCGTCGTCGGGCGCTCAGAACGGAGACCCCAACAATTCGAGCCAGTCGGAAGAAGCGGCGATCGAGGCCGTGTCGAGCCCACTCTTCGACGGGCAGTCGATCCACGGGGCCGACGAGGCGCTGGTCAACGTGACCGGGGGACCGTCCCTGGGATTTCGGGAAGCCATGTCGGCCATCGAGGTGATTCAGTCGGAGGCAGGCGAGAACTGCGACGTCATCTTTGGGGCCGTCATCGACGAGGAGATGGACAGTCACTTCCGGGTCACGGTCATCGCCACCGGCCTCGGCGAAGGCGAGGCCTCTCACCCTCCCTCCTGGGGGAGCGCCGCCACCGAACTGGGCGGACGGGAGCCGCACCAGACCCCTGTGAATGAGGGGGACGGCACGCCGTCTTTCTTCCTGGAGAATGGGGATGAGTGACACGGGACCGGGTCGGGTCCCTCCGGAGGGCGCGGGTCGGAGGATGCCCCGCGTGTGCCCCGGCGCCCCTGATCGAGGGGCCTCGACGATCGGAACGGGCGCGCACCCCTGGGGCACGCCGTGACCCCGGAGCCGGGATGGTGGGACGCGGGCCGTCGAACCGCAGTATGGCCCCCGCCTTCCCCCCACCGGCGCCCGTTCCTACTCTGGCTGCTCGACATCCTCCCGGATCCAGGGCCAGCCGGCCGAGGACGCGTTCGCTCCCGGAGACTGGTCTCCCCCTTGATCCTGCGGCTCGGGCCAGGAGCGCGGCGGCTCGTCCCCGGCCCCCATCCCTCCTTCGGGGCCGTCCAGGGGGCGGCTCGCCTTCTGCCCTCGCCTCCCCGTGCCCCGCCGAGCGGCGCGTTGGTTCCGGCCGGACGTGGACACCCGACGGACGTAGTGCGCGACTACGAGCAGGGCCGGGGACAGTAGCAGGGACGTCAGGAGCGACCACAGGAGGCTCGCCCCCCAGAACGCCGAACGGGTGGGGTCCAGCATTCCCCCCACGAAGCTCGCGAGCACCCAGACGGCGAGGGTTGCACTCAACGCAAAGATCAGTCGTCGAGCGTACCGCACAGGAGAGCCGGAGACCGTGAGGAAGGTGAGACTAGGCTCGGCGCTTCTGCGTTGGACGACGGCCCAGGACGCCGTCTGTTCGGTCGGACGGGGCGCCGAGTGAACGCCAAGAATCGCAGTCGCGGATCAAACACTTGATAAATAAAGGCCTTATCTTTTTTCTGAGGAAGTGGTTATAGCAAAGCAATCTCTTCGGCCATCACTTCCGGTTTACGTTTGGAGCGTACGGGAGGAGGGCAAGTATGCAAGTTTAGTTGAAACGGGGAGAGAAGGGGTTCTTCCC
>JBDGQP010000086.1:0-22901 GCA_042218975.1 Salinibacter sp. | reverse complement strand
ACTCCGCCACGTTCGGGATCGACGACGGCGGCTACGGGGGAGGCGAGAAGACGGTGACGCTGGACCTCTCGACGCCGGACTCCGGCGACCTGTCGACCGAGAGGACCTACGACCTCACCGTTACGACGACCGACTCGGCGGGGAATAGCAGCAGCACCACCGGGACCGACCGGCTGACGATCGACAACACCGCCCCCAGCGTGACGTCGGTGAGCGCGCCCCCCGACTCCGCCTACGGTATCGGAACAGTTCTCTCTTTCGACGCCACCTACGACGAGACGGTCGTCGTGGACACGAGCAGCGGAACGCCTGCGCTTGCGCTTGACGTCGACGGCACGATCGTAGACGCCGCCTACCGCTCAGGCAGCGGGACGGACGTCTTGACCTTTGAGTACACCGTCCAACAGGGGGACTCCATGCTCGCCGTTGCGGACTCGTCGATCCAACTGAACGGTGGCATCATCGCGGACCGGGCCGAAAACGACGCCGGCCTCGACTTCTCCGGCAGCGGCCCGGACCTGAGCGGCGTGACGATCGACGGCGTACGGCCCACCATCACGAATCTGTCGCTTTCAAACGACGGAAATGACAATCTGGCCCTCCGCTTCGACGCCGAGGAGCAGCTCGGCGACGCCCCCACCGACGTCGCCGTCACCGTTGACGGCCCCACCACCACCGACGTCTACCGCTTCGACCGGACCGATTTCGCGGCGACAGACAACGGAGACGGCACGTACACCTACGACCTGACCACGACCCAGCCCTACAACGCGGGGGACGGCCCCTACACCGCTGCGGTGGACGATGCCCTCGATCCGGCCGGCAACGACGGCGCCGACGGCTCCCAGACGGACAGCTACACGCTCGACACCACCGCCCCCGCAGACCTCTCGGTCGACACCCCGACGAGTCCGGCGTTCCGGGCGTCCACCACGGCGAACGGCGTCCAGGATACCCTGTCGGTCGGCTACAGCTACACCGAGGAGGACGCGGATACGGATTCCGCGGTCGTCCAGCTTGCGAGCACCCCGGACACGGCGCTCTACCGGTTCGTCGACGACGCCTACGCCGGGGACAACACGACGCGGACGAGACTCCTCGACCTGACCGCCCCGGACGCGACGGTGAATAGCGGCCTGGTCGACGGGCAGACCTATAACATCGTCGTCGTGGCGATCAACAGCGACGGCCGGACGGCCCGCACGTCACGGGCGGACCTCCTGACGATCGACAACACGGCAAACGCTCCGACCGCCGTGTCGGCCACCGCCGTGGCGGGTGGGGACATCGAGGTCGCCTTCGACGGCATCGACGACGGCGGGAGCGGGACGGACTTTTACGCCGTGCAGCGGAAGCAGGAGGGCGAGGACGCGAGCGCCTACGCGGCGGTCGACACCGTGTCCGACGACGGAAGTGCCTCGTACACGGTCACCGACAGCACCACCACGGACGGCACGACCTACGACTACGCCGTGACGACGACCGACGCGGTCGGAAACGCGAGCGACCGGTCGACAACCGCCACGGCCACGGCCGACGCGACCCCGCCTACCGTCCAACGGTTCACGGCGGATACTCCGTCGGGGCAGACCGTCGCGGTCACCCTTGAGACCGACGAGCCCCTCGGGGGCGGCGACTCGCTTCGGGTCGACCTGAGCGGGCCGGAGACGGCGACGCTCTCGGGCGGCGACTTCACTGAAAGCGCTGGGAGCGGGTCGTTCACCTACGAGGCCACCTACCCGGGCAGCAGCGACGGCACGTACACCGCCACGCTCACCACGGCCCGCGACACGGCCGGCAACGACGGGGCGGGCGGCGCGACCGCCGAGACGGTCGTCGATACGAGTCCCCCCGCAACCCTATCGCTCGACGGCCCGGCGAGCACCGTCACGCGGGCGTCGGACGGCACGGCCAGTGGCGTCGAGGACACCCTGGCGGTCACCTACAGCTACAGCGACCTCAGCCCCGACACCACGACCATCCGGATCGAGAACGGGAGCAACAGCGTCGCCTTCGGGGTGGACGACGACGCGTACGCGGCGGACGGTAGCCTCCGTACCGTCCGCCTGGACCTCTCGGAGAAGGGGCCCCTGCCGGACACCGCGTACGACATTCGCGTCGCCGCGGCCGACACCGTCGGCCAGAGCAGCACCACCGAGCAGACGGGCCTCCTGGAGATCGACGACGCGGCGCCGTCCATCGGCGCGCTGTCACTGACGAACGACGGGGCCAACAACTTGGCCTTCCAGTTCGAGAGCCCCGAGCCGCTGGCCTCGATCACCGCCACGGTCGACGGGCCCAGCAGCGGGACCGACCTGTACGTCTTCGACGAGTCGGACTTCAGCGCGTCCGGGACCGGTTCCTACACCTACACCCTGTCGGCCACGCAGGCCTACGACGACGGGGGCGGGGTGTACGTCGCCCGCGTCGACGCGGCCGTAGACGAGGTGGGCAACGACGGCGCCACCACGGCCGATAGCGCCGCCTACGAGCTGCCGACGGCCCGGGACACCACCCTCGCGACCGACGAGGACACCCGGATCAGCGCCGGGGCCCCGGGCGTGCTCGGCAACGACCGTCCGGCTGCCTCCCAGCTTGCCGTGGCGACCGTCGACGGGACCGACAGTCTGGGCACTCAGCGGCAACTCGACTCCGGGGCCCTGCTCACCCTCAGCTCGGATGGAAGCTACGACTACAACCCGAACGGGGCCTTCGAGGCCCTCGACACCGGAGAGTCCGGGACGGACGCCTTCACGTACACGGCCGCCGGCCCCGAGGGCGGGACGTCGAGCCCGGCCACGGTCACCCTCGACATTGCGGGCGTCAACGACACCGCGGTCGTTGAGACGAACGCATCGCTCGTGCTCCCCGTGCCCGGAACCTCGCAGACAATCACGACGAGCACCCTCAGTGCCAGCGACCCCGACGACGACGCCACGGGGCTCACGTTCACCGTAACCGCGGCCCCCTCGAACGGGACGCTGCGCAACACGGCCACGTCGACGACCCTCGGCTCGGGCGACACGTTCACGCAGGCCGACCTCGAAAACGGCCACATCGCGTACCGGCACGACGGGTCCAGTACCACCTCGGACGAGTTCACCTTCGAACTGGCGGACGACAACGGGGCGGGCGCGACGGGCCGAACGTTCAACATCTTCATCGACATTGACAACCAGTCGCCGACCGCGACGAACGACGACACGACCACCACCGAGAACGACGTCCTGACCGCCGACCAGACGAGCGAGGGCGTGCTCGCCAACGACGACGACCCGAACGGGGATCGGCTGACCGTTTCGTCGGTCGGGGGCTCGGCGGACAACGTCGGGAATCCAGTGTCGCTCTCCTCCGGGGGGACCGTCACGATCAACACAGACGGGACGTATTCCTTCGATCCGGGCGGCGCCTACGAGGACCTGGCGGGCGGTGAGAGCGCCTCCCCCTCCGTCACCTACACCGCCGCCGACGGGAAGGGCGGGAGCGACGGGTCCGCACTGACGGTCACCGTGACGGGCGTCAACGACGCTCCGACCCTGCCGACCAACGACGGCCTCGTTGTGCAGGCCGGCGAGTCGGGGACGATCACGGCCTCGATCCTCAGCGCCGCGGACCCCGACGACGACGCCACGGGGCTCACGTTCACCGTGACCGCGGCCCCGGCGAACGGGACGCTGCGCAACACGGCCACGTCGACGACCCTCGGCTCGGGCGACACGTTCACGCAGGCCGACCTCGAAAACGGCCACATCGCGTACCGGCACGACGGGTCCAGTACCACCTCGGACGAGTTTACCTTCGACCTGATCGACGACGACGGCGCCGGGCCGACCGGCCAGTCCTTTCCGATTACGATTCAGGAGGGCACGCCCGTGGCCCAGGCCGACTCGTTTGCGGCGACGGAGGACCAGACGCTCTCGATAAGCGACCCGGCCAGCGGCGTGCTCGCCAACGACAGCGATCCGGAGGGCGACGACCTAACGGCGTCCCTGTTCCGAACGCCGCAACACGGGAGCCTCAGCTTCAGCGGGGACGGCACCTTCGAGTACACCCCGGACCCGGACTACAACGGCGCCGACCGGTTCGTCTACGTCGCCGCGGACCCCAGCGGCAACCGCGATACGGCGACCGTCCAGCTGAACGTCGCCCCGGTCAACGACCCGCCGACGATCGCGGGCGATCGGGCATTCTCGGTTTCGGAGGGCGGGACCTACGTCCTCACCGGAGGCGACCTGGACGGTAGGGATGCGGATGACAGTCCGTCCGACCTCACGTACTCTGTAGGGACCGCTCCGTCGAACGGTCAGATTCTGCTAAACGGGTCGCAAACCGGCACCTTTACCCAGGCGGACGTTGGTGCCGGCAACGTGTCCTACCGGCACGATGGGACCGACACGAGGTCCGACAGCGTCGAACTGACGCTCAGCGACGGGACGGCGACCACCTCCCCGACGGACGTGTCGGTAACGGTCTCGACTCAGAACAACGCCCCTACGATCGCGACCAGCAGCCTCTCCCTCGACGAGGGCGCCTCCGCGACTATCACCCGAAGTCTTCTCGAAGCGACCGACCAGGAAAGCGAGCCCTCCGGCCTCACCTATTCGGTGACCTCCGGGCCGTCGAACGGAACGATCCTCCTAAACGGATCACCGACCTCCTCCTTCACGCAGGCCGACGTCAACGACGGCGACCTCTCCTACCGGCACGACGGATCGGAGACGACCGCCGACAGCGTCGACGTGACCGTCTCCGACGAGAACGGGGCATCTGCGAGCGGGACCTTTTCCATCACGGTCAATCCGGTCAACGACGCCCCGCGGGTCGCGACCAACGAGGGGATCGCCGTGAGCGAGGGCGGGTGGACGACCATCACGACTGCTTCTCTCGACGCCGCGGACGCCGACGACGGGCCCTCCGCCCTCACGTTCACCGTCACCAGCGGCCCGGCGCACGGACGGATTCTGGTCGGCGGGGGGCGGGCCGCCAGCTTCACGCAGGCCGACCTCGAGAACGGCCGCGTCGCGTACCGGCACGACGGGTCCGACACCTCGTCGGACGACTTTGCCTTCGACCTGACCGACGACGACGGCGCCGGACCGGCCGGGCAGTCCTTTCCGATTACGATTCAGGAGGGCACGCCCGCGGCCCGCGCCGACACGTTCGCGGCGACGGAGAACCAGACGCTCTCGATAAGCGATCCGGCCAACGGCGTGCTCGCCAACGACCGCGACCCGCAGGAGGAGGACCTGACGGCGTCCCTCACTCAGACGCCGGACGACGGGGACCTGCGCCTCGACGCGGACGGGACCTTCGAGTACGCGCCGGACGCGGGCTACAACGGCGCCGACCGGTTCGCCTACGCGGCCGAGGACCCCAGCGGCAACCGCGACACGGCCGCCGTCCAGCTGAACGTGAAGAAGGTGAACGCCCCGCCGGTCGCCACCGACGACCGGTACCTGACGGAGGAGGGCCAGACGCTCTCGGTGACCGACTCTACCGGGGGCGTGCTCGCCAACGACCGCGATCCGGATGAGGAGGACCGTCTCGCCGTGGCCGTGACGGACAGCACCGACAACGGCACGATCCGTCTGGACGCGACCGCGGGCACCTTCGAGTACGCGCCCAGCGGCGGGTTCAGCGGCGAGGACGCCTTCCAGTACGAGGTCCGCGACGGAGAGGGCGGGACGGACCGGGCCACAGCGTCCCTCCAGGTTCGCCCGGACCAGTCCCGCGTCACGGTGGAGCGATCTTTCTCCAACCCGACCCGGCAGCGGAGCTTCCGCCTCGTGGCCCTCCCGGGCGGGGAGGGCCCCCCGCTGGCCTCGACCCTCTCGGGCCGGCGCGGGGACGACTGGCGGGCGTTTCGGGAGGCGGGCGCGACCGACACGTCCTCGTTCGCCCGTACTCGGTGCGGGGCGGGCACCGAGTGCACGCTGGGCGGCGGCACCGGCTACTGGCTGATCACCCGCAACGCGTGGTCGGTCGAGGACTCGGTCGAGACCGTTGCGCTCCGGCGCGACTCGACGACGTCGATGCCCGTCTACCGCATCCCGCTCCAGGACGGCTGGAACGCCATTTCCAATCCGCTGGAGACGGACGTGCCCTGGAGCGCGGTACAGGCGGCCAGCGGCACGGACCGGGCCCTCTACCGCTGGGACGGGCGCTGGCGCCGGGCCTCGACGTTCACCTCCGCCGCCGAGGGGGTGGCCTACTACTTCCGCGACGACCAGCTCGACACGCTCGCCGTGCCGTACCCCTCGCCCCAACCGCCCGCGTCCCAGGCCAAGACGCGCGCCGGGGCCCCGACCCTCACCCTGCACGCGGTCCAGGACGGCGACACCCTCTCGACGGTCCGTGCGGGCCGGCGCCGGGGGACGGCAGTGGGCCTAGACTCGCTGGACCGGTACGGCCCGCCCGGCTACTTCGGCGGGGCCTCGCTCCGCTTCCGGGCCGACGGAGAAGACCGCCGCCCCGCCCTCCGGGCGGACTACCGGCCGCCCGGGCCTCAGGGCCGGGCCTTCGACCTGCGCCTCCGGGCCGCCCCGGACACGGTGCTCACCCTCGTGGCCCGGAGCGCCGCCGCGTTCCCCGGCGAGCGGGTCGTGCTCGTGAACCGGGCCCACGGCCGGACCCACGACCTTCGGGCCGACGCGTCGGTGAGCCTCGCCCCCCAGTCCGAAACGACCCGGTTCCGCCTGCTGATCGGCTCGGCCGCCTTCGTGGAGGACGCCCGGGAGGCCCTCGCCCCCGACGAGACAACGCTGATGCCCAGCTACCCCAACCCCTTCCGGCGCGCGACGACGATCGAGTACGCGCTGAAGGAGCGCCAGGAGGTACGCCTCGCGATCTACGACGTGCTGGGGCGTCGCGTCCAGGTGCTGGTCGACGGCCCGAGGCGGGCCGGCTTTCACCGCCTGCAGTGGCAGGGAGAGGGCCCGGACGGCCGGCCCGTAGCCAGCGGGGTATACTTCGCCCGCCTGGTGGCCGGGTCGACGACCCAGACCGAGCGTCTCGTCGTCGTCCGTTGACCGCCTCGCTGCCTTCTTCTCCGGCATTCCCCCGCGTGCCCCGTGCCGATGCTCCGTCGCCTCGGTCTCGCCCTTCTCGCCTCGCTGCTTGCCGGCGCTCTCCTCGTCGGGAGCGCCGCGGCCCAGAAGACGCACGGCAATGTGTCCACCGTGAGCGGCTCGACCCTTCGCGTCGAGCTTGAGGACTCACTGTCCGTGGCCTCGGGGACGCCGGGGCGCGTGGTGGAGGCGCGCACGGTGGGCGGGGACGTGGTCCAGATGGCCTTCGCGGTCGTGACCGTAGACCGCGTCGAGAAGCCCCTCGATGGCCCTTGGGTCGCGGTCTGCGAGATCACCCGCCAGAGCGAAAACCTCGAGGTCGGGGACCGCGTCCTGTTCGAGGATGTGTTCTCCCGTGCCCGGCTTGCGGTCCGCTCGACGCCCCCGAACGCCGCCGTCGTTCTCGACAGCGTGGACGTCGGGCGCACGCCGCTGTCGGGCCCCGTCGGGGTGGGCGAGCATGCCCTGCGCCTGGAGCGAGACGGCTTTCTCCCGACGCGCCGCACCTTCACGATCCGCCGGGGCGAGACCCGAACGCTCCGGGACACCCTGCAGACCGCCCGGGGCACCCTAACCGTCAACACGCTGCCGGACAGTGCCACGGTGCGACTGGAGGGCCGGTCGGTGGGCCCGACGCCGGTCTCGACCGAGGTGCAGGCCGGCACCTATGCCCTCCGCATCGAGCGTGAGGGCTACCGGACGGTCGAGCGCACCGTCTCGGTCCCGACCGGCGGGGAGCAGCGCCTCAACCTCGACCTGCAGCGTCCCCTCGAGGTAGACCTCGCCGATCAGCAGCCCGCCCCCGTCGTCAACGCGGCGCTGTCACGCGAGGGCGACCGCCTTGTCCTCCAGTACGACCTCGTGGGCGACGCGGAGGCGTACGACGTCGAGCTGCTGCTCTCAACGAACGGGGGACAGACGTTCGAGCCTCTGCCGGAGACGGTGGCGGGGGCCGTTGGGGACGAGGTGACGCCCGGTCGGGACCAGCAGGTCGTATGGTCGGCCGTCGAGGACTTTCCGAGGGGCCTCGTCGGGTCGGGCAACCGCCTCCGTCTGGCGGTCGAGCCGGCCGGCGGCAACGCCCTCTACTGGGTGCTCGGGGGCGCCGTCGCCGTCGGGGCCGGGGGGGCGGCCGCCGCGGTACTCGGCCTCTTCGGGGGCGGCGGCAGCGGGGCCGGAGGAGGGAGCGGGGAGCTGCCGTCTACGCCCCCCACTCCCCCCAACTGACGACGGCGTCCCCCGCGGCCGGGCCGGCGTCGTCAGGTGGGCGCGACCGGGTCGGGCCGTCCCTCGGCCGCGGACGAACCTCACGGGGCCCGGCGAATACCAAGGCGCCCGGTTCTTCTGTCAGCCCGTCCGACGACATGCCCCGCGTCCGGTCGTTCCTCCTCGTTCTGCTGCTGCTCTGTGCGGGCTGCCAGTCGCGGGCCCCCTCTTCCTCCTCGGGCGACGCGTCCTCCGCCGACGCGCCGACCGGGCGCTACGCGACGGTGCGGCTCGACGCCGACGTTGGTGCCCTGCCCGACGGCCAGAAGAAGATGGTGTCCCTGTTCATCGAGGCCGCGCAGACGATGGACGCGGTGTTCTGGGAGCAGGCCTACGGCAACCGCGACTCGCTCTTGCAGTCCATTGCCGACCCGCAGCGGCGCCGCTACGCCGTCCTCAACTACGGGCCGTGGGACCGGCTCCGTGGCGGGGCGCCGTTCATCGACGGGGCCGGGCCCCGACCGCCCGGAGCCAACTTCTACCCTTCGGGCCTCCCGGCCGACTCTCTCAGGCGGGCCGCCCAGGCGGTCGAGGCCCTCGACGCACCGAATACGATGGTGCGCCGTCTCCCCGACGGCACCCTCACGGCCCTCCCCTATCACCTCTTTTTCGCCGAGGCGCTGACGACCGCCAGCGGCCGGCTCCGCGAGGCCGCTCCGCTCGCCCCAACCGATGCGCAGCGGTCGTCCCTCAGACGCCGTGCCGAGGCCCTCATGACCGAGGCCGATCCCGTGGCGGACGCGTCGGCTCGCCCCCGTGCCGTGCGCCTCGTCATTGGCTCGATTCCAACGGGCGAGGATCGCCTGCTCGGCGTGAAGGCCTCCGCCGTGGCCCTGGTGCTGCGCCGCGACTCGGCCCGGAGCCGTCGCCTCGCCCGGATCGGGGACCGGCTGCCGGCGCTGTGGGCCGCCCTGTCCGTGCCGGCCCGCTTCCGCCCCGCCGCGCCGACCGGCGACACCACGGTGTACGACGACGCCGCGGCGTACGACGCCCTCTACGTCGCCGGCGGCCTGAACGCCGGTCCGAAGCCGACCGCCCTCTCTCTGCCAACCGCCGGCCCCGCCCGGCAGCCCCTTCTGCTCGCAAATGTGGCACGGGCCACGGCGGACACGCTCCTGCGCCCCCTGGCCGACGCGGTTCTGGCCGAGGAGTTGCGTCCGCACGTCACGGCCGACGCCGTCTTCGACGTCACGGCCCTCCAGCAGGCCGCCCGGACCGCCCTCCCCGACACGGCCTCGGCCCTCCGGACGGCCGGCGCGGCCGACGCGCTGGGCCTCCTCCTGTCCACGGCGCTCGCGGCCCGGACGGAGGGCGCCCCCGACACGACGGCCTACTACGCCACCGGCCTCACCCATCTCGTCCACACCCTCCGCGTCGACTCGACCACCGCCGCGGGGCACGCCGCGCGGGCCTCGCTCCACTACCTCCGCGAGCAGGGGGCCCTGTCCTACGACGCCGACACCGACCGCTACGCCGTGGTCCCCGACACGATGGCCCGGGCGCTACCGGCCCTCGCCCGCGCCTGGCTCCGGCCGCCCGCGGCCACGACGCCGGCCGAGCGGCACGACGCGGTGCCGGCCCCACTCCGGTCGGCCCTCCGTCGACTGGAGCGCACCGGCGCGCCGACGGCGCTTGCCTTCAAGCAGGGCCCGTCGGTCCTGCAGGGCCTCACGCCCGCCACGGCGGCCCGGTAGCCCCCCGGCCTACGCCTCCGTCCGCACGTCGCGCAACTGCTCGGCCTCGGTCACGACCGCACGCCCCATCAGTACGCTGCCGATCATGCTCGTGAGGCCGCCCGCGGCGAAGATCATCGCCATGATGACGAACTGGTAGAGGGCGGCGTAGATGGGGTTGTCGCCCGCGAGGATCATCCCCGCCATGATGCCGGGGATCCAGACCCAGCCGAGGCTCTTCAGGGAATCGACCACCGGGATGAGGGCCGAGCGCACGCTGTCCCGAACGTGGGGGGCCAGCACCCGCTCCGGAGGGCCGCCCAGGGCGAGCCCCATCTCGATAACGTCCCGGTTGGCGGTAATCTCCTCCTTGAAGCGGTCGAGCGCGAGGCCGTTGATCTTCATCGCGTTGGCGATCACCATGCTGCCGACGGGCACGAGGCTGCGCACAGTGGCCTCGATGGCGCCGGCCGCGGTCATGAGGACGATGGTGAGGCCCGCGCCCACCCCGATCGCGAGGAACGAGATCCAGGTCACCCGCGGCAGGCCTGCGCCGCGCTGCCGTGAGATCCAGGTGGCCCCGCCCACCATGCCGAGGAGGATGAGGGTGCTCCAGGCCAGCGGCACGGTCAGCAGCACGCCGATAAGAAGCCCCACGGCCACCACCTGCACGAAGCCGCGCACGAAGGCCGTGCTCAGCTCCGTCTCCAGCGCGAGCCGCCGTGCCCGCGACAGGGCGATGACCGCCAGCGCCAGCAGGACCGCCGCCCCGACCTGCAGGAGGCCCTCCAGCACGATGGGCTCCTGCAGGCGGGTCCAGACGTCGGAAAGGGTCGAAGACATCGGCTTGACGATTGAACGGAGCGGACTGCGGATGCGCCGATCGGGGGCAAGAAGGCGCAGGGAGGAGCGTTTAGCCCTCGGATCGGCACTTGTGCTCCCTCCCCCTACTCCTTTTCTCCCACACCCTCGTCTCGGCAGAAGCGCAGGCAGAAACCGAGGAGTCGCCGTCGGTCGAGGAGCGCTCCCCCGCATGGGAATCACCCCACCACCTCATCGATCCGCCCACTCCGCACGGGCCGTCCCGCCTCCAGCCGTAGGCCCCGCGTGCCGAGGCGACGGGCGCGGTCGGCGTCGTGGGTGACGAGCACGGCGGTGAGCGAGTAAAGGGCCATCACGTCGGCGAGGAGCGCCTCGACCCGGTCGGCGGCCGCGGCGTCGAGGCTGGCGGTCGGCTCGTCGAGCAAGACGATGTCCGGGTCGTTGAAGAGGGTGCGCGCGATGGCCACCCGCTGGGCCTCCCCGCCGGACAGGTCGGCGGCGCGGCGGTCCTCGACGCCGGCCAGCCCGAGCCGGTCCAGCAGCTCGGCCATGCGGTCGAGGTCGATGGCCTCCTCACGAAGCCGGGGGCCCCACGTCACGTTCTCGGCCACGCTGCCCTCGCGGAGCGCGGGCTGCTGGGGCACGAGGCCCACCCGACGCCGCACCGTGCGGGGGGGCAGCGTCGTGTAGTCGACGCCATCGAGCAGGACGGTGCCGCGGGTCGGCTCGTCGAGGCGGTTCAGGAGACGGAGGAGCGTCGATTTGCCGGCCCCCGACGGGCCGAACACCACGAACACGTCGCCCGCCGCGACCTCGATGCTGACGTCGGCGACGATGGCGGTGCCGTCCACCTCACGGGTGAGCGCCCGGGTTGCCAGGGGAACGGGCATGTCGGTCATGGGGGACGAGGGGCGAAGGGTGAGGGGGGAGACAAACGCCGGGGGCGTCCCGACGTCCCGGTATGGATACGCCCCGCTCGGGGTTCGCCCGCCCCCCATTTCCCTGCACATCCGCTCTCCCACGCTCCCGTGCTCCCACGCTCCCAGTCGCCCACGCGCCTCGGATTGACCTCCACGACGGGCACGGATACCTTTATTGAGACGCGCATCTTCTCCCTTCGCCAATCGCCGTATTTCTATGCCCACCGTTGCCATCACCGGGGCCGCCGGGGCCATCGGCTCCGTCACCGCCGAGACGTTCGAGGACGCCGGCTGGGACCTCGCCCTCCTCGACTACGGGGCCGACAACGAGGCCACGCTGGACGCGTCCTTCCCCGACGCCCTCGTCTATGACTGCGACCTGACCGACGCGGACGCCGCCCGCGACGCGTTCCGGTCGATCGGCGAGGCCGGGCCCCTCGACGCCGTGCTCGCCATCGCCGGGGGCTTCGCCGTGCAGCCGGCCGCCGAGGCCACGATGGACGACTACCGGCACATGATGGACCTCAACGTCCGCACCCTCTTCAATACGGCCCGCGCCGCGCTGCCGGTGCTCACGGAGCAGGACGAAAGCTTTCTGCTGGGCGTGTCGGCCCCCGCGGCGGTGGAGGGGCAGTCGGGCGCCGCCCTGTACGGAGCATCGAAGGGGGCGGTGGCCGGATACGTCAAATCCCTCCACCAGGAGTACAGGGACGAGGGCGTGCGCGCAACGGTCCTCTACCCGATGGGCGTCGTCGACACGCCCGCCAACCGGGAGGCCATGCCCGACGCCGATCCGTCGGGCTGGGTGGCCGTGCGCGAGCTGGCCGACGGGATGCTCCACCTCGCCACGCGGAGCCCTCGGGGTCACGTGCGGGAGCTGAAGGTGCACGCCCTCGGGTAGAGGGCACCGGCCCCTCTGCGGCGCATAACCGATTTTTCACGCAAGTCGTTTGGTAAGCCCGGCCCCGACCGCGACCCTTGTAGGGCACGGCGGTGCCGTTTTGCGGCCGTCGGGGACCTCTTCGCTCGTCGCCCAATCCGGGTGCCCGACTGGTACGACACTGGCACACGCTTGGCGTTCCACCGCCGACGCCCCCGATTCCCCCTTCCTTTGAACTGACGCCCTCCCTGCATGACCACCCGCGACAAGCTCCAGTCGATCGCCATCAACCTCTGGTGGAGCTGGAGCCCGGACGCCCGCGCCCTCTTTCGTCGCCTCAACCCGGAGGTTTTCCGCAGCTCCGGCAACAACCCGCAGGCCGCCCTCGCGCTGGCCGAGGACGCGGTGCTCGACGACCCGGACGTGCAGGCGGCGGTCGACGACATCTACGACCGCTACCGGGCCTACATGGACCGCCCCCCCGAACTCGAGGATGCCCCCGAGGTCGCCTACTTCTGCATGGAGTACGGCCTCCACGAGAGCATGTCCCTCTACTCGGGAGGGCTCGGCATCCTGGCGGGCGACCACGCGAAGGCTGCCTCCGACCTCGGCCTGCCGTTTACGGCCATCGGGCTCTTTCTGAAAGAGGGCTACTTCGAACAGTCCTTCGACGCCAACGGCTGGCAGCAGTCCACCTACCCGGTGCTCGACCCGGCCAAGCACCCCCTCTCGCTCGTCACCGGTCGGGACGGGAGCACCCCGCTCACCGTGACGGTCCACGTCGGCACGCAGCCGGTCGAGGTGCGCGCCTGGAAGCTGGCACTGGGGCACACGGACCTCTACCTGCTCGACACCGACTTCGACGCCAACCCCGACGCACTGCGCCCCCTCACCCGGCGGCTCTACCAGGGCGGCGACCACGAGCGCGTCCGCCAGGAGCTCGTTCTGGGGGTCGGGGGGCTGCGGCTGCTGCGGGCCCTCGGCGTCGAGCCCGACGTGTACCACGCCAATGAGGGGCACTGCGCGTTTCTGATGCTGGAGCTGCTGCGCGAGCGACTCGACGCGGGCGACGCCCTGGACGCCGCGGAGGCGTGGGTCCGCGACCGCAGCGTCTTCACGACGCACACGCCGGTGATGGCCGGACACGACCACTTCGACCCCGGCCTCGTGACGGAGGCCCTGGCGGGCTTCCAGGACGCGATCGGCCTCGACGACGATGCCCTCCTCCGGTACGGGCGCGTCCACCCGGACGACCCGGAGGAGACGTTCACGATGACGGTGCTCGGCCTCAAGCTGTCGCGGGCCGCCAACGGGGTCTCGAAACTCAACGGGCACGTTGCCCGCCAGCAGTGGCAGGACCTCTACCCCGACCGGACGCTCGACGAGGTGCCCATCGACTCGATCACCAACGGCGTCCACCTGCCCACCTGGACGGCCGGTCCGGCCCGCGACTTTCTGGCCGACCACCTCGACGGCGACTTCACCGACCGCCACGACCCGACGTTCTGGGACGGCCTCGACGACGTATCCGACGAGACGCTCTGGGCCTACCGCTGCCGTCTCCGCGAGCGCCTGCTCACCTTCATCAAGGCGAAGGTGCAGGGCCAGAGCCTGCCGATGCACCCCGACCTCGACCCCGACGCCCTCACCATCGGCTTCGCGCGCCGCTTTGCCACCTACAAGCGCGCCCCGCTTCTCTTCCGCGACCGGGAGCGGGCCCGCGCCCTCTTTACCGACGCGGACCGTCCCCTCCAGCTCATCTACGCCGGGAAGGCCCACCCGGCCGACGACGCGGGCAAGGAGTTCATCCAGCGCATCTACGAGATCAGCCAGGCGGAGGGCTTCGAAGGGAAGGTCGTCTTCCTCGAAAACTACGACATGGAGATCGGCCGCATGCTCGTGTCCGGCTGCGACGTGTGGCTCAACAATCCGCGCCGGCCCAAGGAGGCCTCCGGCACGAGCGGGCAGAAGATCGCCGCGCACGGCGGGCTCAACCTCAGCGTCCTCGACGGCTGGTGGCCCGAGGGCTACAACGGCGACAACGGCTGGCCCATCGGCCCGGAACCGACCGGCGACTACGGCGAGGCCGACCCCGAGACCCAGGACGAGCAGGACGCCGCGTCTCTCTACCGGACGCTGGAGGAGGAGGTCATTCCCACGTTCTACGACCGCGACTCCCGACCGCCGTCCGGACTGCCCACCGAGTGGATTGCCATGATGCGCGACTCCATGACGGGCCTGCCCGCCCCGTTCAGCGCGAAGCGGATGGTCATCGACTACGTGGAGGAGATGTACCGGCGCGACGCGTAGACCCGTCCGGGGGCGGTCTCCACGGGTTCCCCTCTGTCCGTCCCGGCGTCGTCCGTCCCGGCGTACAAGCGCACGTCCCCTCGTGGGAATCAGACCCGCCACTGGGCCGTGAGACACGGTCCCTGCGCAATCGGACCGACTTGTTCCGGGCACCCGCGGTGTCACGAACGGAGCCCGGAAACCGGCGGCCGCTACGCCACCGCCACGAGTCGCATTCCTCCGCCACGAATCGCACCGCGATTCCCGCCGGTCCGGTTCGCTCTGTCCGGTTCCGTCGCTATATTTTGGTAGAGAACGTCCGCTCGTCCCCCGACCACCGTAGGGTCGCACCGGAGGGGTCTTCCAGGTCGGGAGGATAGGGCGGGCTCTCGCCCCCACCACGCCCCACGACGAAGCGGAGGCGCTCCCCTCCGCCTCGCATGACGTCCCGCAGATCGTCCGACGCCGAGGTGCGCCGACGCCGTACGGCCCCGGACCGGCCGGCGGTACAGGGGCCCATCGCGCGCCGCTGGGCCGTCCTGTTCGGCCTGCTAGCCGCCCTGTTTGTCGGCCCGCTCGGGTGCACCTCCACGTCCGAGACGACCGCCCCGGTGGCCCCGCCGGATACCTTCTCCGCCGCCGGGACGCAGGCGGTCCCCGATCGGTGGTGGACCGTCTTCGACAGCGAGCGGCTGAACGCGCTCGTCGACACCGCCACGGCCTCGAACTTCACCCTGCGCTCGGCCTGGCAGCGCCTGCAGGCCGCCCGGGCGGTTGTGAAGCGGGAATCCGGGGCGCTCTACCCGGACCTGGAGGCGTCGGGGCGCGCCGAGCAGCGGGGCGGGACGGAGGACGCGTTCGCAGTCGGGGGCAACCTTGAGCTCGGCCTCAGCTCCGTATACGAGGTGGACCTCTGGGGCCGCGTCCGGGCCCGCGTGGAGGCGGAGCGGCTCCGGGCCGCCGCCACCCGCGCCGACTACCAGGCCGCCGCCCTCTCGCTCTCGGCCGAGGTGGTGCGAACCTGGGTCCAGCTGGCGGCGGTCCGCAGCCAGCGGCGCCTGATCGAGGCGCAGATCGAGACCAACACCACTGTGCTCAACCTCCTCCGCAACCGCTTCGAGACCGGGCAGATCCGGAGCCCCGACATCCTGCGGCAGCGCCAGCTCATCGAGTCGACCCGAGAGCAGCGGGCCGCCGTGGAGTCGCGGGTGCAGGTCCTCGAGCACCGGCTTGCCGTACTGCTGGGGCGCTCCCCGCAGGCCGGCGTCGAGGCCCTTCCCGACAGCCTGCCGACCCTCCCCCCGCTGCCGGAGGCGGGCGTGCCGACCGATCTGGTGCGCCGCCGGCCCGACGTTCGCCGCGCGTTCAACCGGCTTCGTGCGGCCGATCGGGACCTTGCCGCCGCCATCAGCGACCAGTACCCCCGGCTGACCCTGTCGGCCTCCGGCTCCACGATCGCCGGGAGCGCCACCGACCTCTTCGAAACCTGGGCGTACTCGTTTGCCGGGAACCTGCTGGCCCCCATCTTCCGGGGCGGCGAGCTGCGGGCCGAGGTCGACCGGGCGGAGGCGGCCCGAACGCAGCGGCTCTACGAGTACGGACAGACGATCCTCACGGCCTTCCGGGAGGTCGAGGACGCCCTGGCCCGTGAGCGGCAGCAGCGGGTCCAGATCCAGCGGCTGGAGGAGCAGGTCGACCTCGCGCAGCGGTCGTACCAGCAGCTCCGCGTGCAGTACCTGAACGGCACGGGCGACTACCTCGACGTGCTCACGGCCCTCGACGAGGTGCAGCAGCTGCGCCGCAACCTCCTCTCGGCGGAGCGCACGCTCGTGCTGAACCGCATCGCGCTGTACCGGGCCCTGGCCGGCGCGATCGGCACCGACCGGGCCCGCCGCTGACCGCCCCCGTCGGGCCGTCCTCCCCGCAGTATTGACGTTCCTCACCGACGTTCTCCGGACCGGCATGAACTGGAAATCCACGCTCCTGATCTGTCTCTCCCTCCTGCTCGGCGCCGGGGCCGTGACAACGCTCATCTTCTCGACCGAGCCCACTGCCCAGCGGACCGGCGCCACCCGGGAGACCGCCATGCTCGTCGACGTGACCACCGTGGAGCGGGACACCGTGCGCCCCACGGTCAAGGCCATGGGCACCGTACGCCCGGCGCAGGACATCGTCCTAAGCCCGCGGGTGAGCGGCGAGATTATCCGGCGCGCGGCGGCCTTCGCGCCGGGCGGGTACGTGCAGAAGGGCGAGACGCTGCTCAAGATCGATCCGTCCGACTACAAGAACACCCTCCAGCAGCGGCAGAGCGAGCTGAAGCAGGCAGTCGCGGACCTGACCCTCGAGATGGGCCGCCAGGACGTGGCGCAGCAGGACTACGAACTCCTCAACGACACGCTCTCCGGCGAAAACCGGGCCCTCGTGCTCCGGAAGCCGCAGCTCAAGTCCGCCCGGTCGCGGGTCGAGTCGGCCCGGGCCGCCGTCAGCCAGGCCAAGCTCAACCTGGAGCGGACCTCGATCGAGGCCCCGTTCGACGCGCACATCCTGAGCCGCAACGTGAACGTCGGCTCCCAGGTGGGGCCCGGCGACGAACTCGGGCGGCTGGTGGGCCTCGACGAGTACTGGGTGGAGGCCACCGTGCCCCTCTCGAAGCTGCGCCAGCTTCCCCTTCCGGAAAATGGCGAAGGAGGCGCGTCGGTGCGCATCCACAACCAGACGGCGTGGGCGGACGGGCTCTACCGCGAGGGACGCCTCTTTCGGGTGGTGGGGGCGCTGGAGGAACAGACGCGCATGGCTCGGGTCCTGATCTCGGTACCGGACCCCCATGCCTACCGGACCGACGACAGCGACCGGCCCCGCCTCATGATCGGCTCCTACGTCGAAGCCCGAATGCAAGGCGAGCCGCTCGAGAACGTCGTCCGCCTGAACCGCGACTACGTGCGGGACAACGAGACGGTGTGGGTCATGGAGGACAACCAGCTCCGCATCCGCGACGTGAGCATCGTCTTCCGCGACGCCCGGTACGCCTACATCGAGAGCGGCCTCCAGGACCAGGCCCAGGTCGTCACCACCAACCTGAGCACGGTGTCCGAGGGGGCCCCGCTCCGCCTCGAGGGCTCCGAGTCGGAGTCGCTGCCCGCCCCCGCCCAGCAGGAATAGCGGATCCGTGGCGTCGAGCGTGACCCAGGTCGCGCTGGATGTGCGCCCCACGCTCAGCACCCTCTTTTCCCGACGGCAGCCCGCTTTCGCCCCTCCCTCCGCAGGGAGATACGCCCTTCCGTCAACGACTCCCTCAGTATCATGAGCACGCCCGACGAGGCGGCCAGCGACGATGCGTGGCGCGGCCCGATCGCCTACATGGCGCAGAACCCAATCGCCGCCAACCTGCTGATGATCATCCTGATCGCCGGCGGCCTCTTTACCGCGTACACGATGCAGAAGGAGGTCTTTCCCCAGTACCAGCTCGACGTGGTGCAGGTGAGCGTGGTCTATCCCGGGGCGGCCCCGGCGGAGGTGGAGCAGGGCATCCTGCGGCCGGTCGAGGAGTCGATCCGCGGCGTCGAGGGGATCAAGGAGGTCACCTCCACCGCCGAGGAGGGCCGGGGCCAGGTCACGATCGAGCTGGTCGCCGGCACCGACCGCATGAAGGCCTTCCAGGACATCAACCAGGCGGTCAACCGGATCCGCACCTTTCCCGACGACATCGAGGAGCCGGAGGTGCAGCTCCAGTCCAACCAGCGGGAGGTGATGTCGATCGGGCTCTACGGAAGCACCGACGTCTGGACGCTCCGCCAACTGGCCCAGGACGTGCGCGACCGTCTGCTGAGCGCCGAGGGCATCACGCAGGTCGAAATCGGGAACGTGCCCGACTTCGTGACCCACGTCGAGATTCCCCGAACCCGGCTCCGGAAGTACGACCTCACGCTGGAGGAGGTGGCCGACATTATCGCGGAGTCGAGCCGGGACACCCCGGCGGGGGCGGTGCAAACGGCCTCCGGCGAGATCCTCCTCCGCATGAAGGAGCGGAAGCAGTGGGCCGACGAGTTCGGCAACATCAAGGTCGTGACCTCGGACATGGGGGGGAGCGTGACGCTCAACGACATCGCCACCATCACCGACGGCTTCGAGGAGACCGGCTTCCACGGGCAGTTCAACCGCCAGCCGACCGTCGACCTGCAGATTTACCGCGTCGGCGAGCAGTCGCCGCTGGAGATCGCCGCCACTGCGAAGAACGTGCTTGAGACCGCGCAGGCAGGCTTCCCGTCGGGCGTGCAGTACCGGATCGACAGCAACGCGGCCAACGACTACGAGCGGCGCCTGTCGCTGCTGGTCGAGAACGGGGTGCTCGCCATCTTCATCGTCCTGCTCATCCTGGCCCTCTTCCTGGAGTACCAGCTCGCCTTCTGGGTGATGATGGGAATGGCCATTTCCTTCGTCGGGGCGTTTCTCTTCCTCCCGGCCCTCGGGCTGAGCATCAACATGATCTCGATGTTCGGCTTCCTGGTGGTGCTGGGCATCGTGGTGGACGACGCCATCGTGGTCGGGGAGAACGTCTACGAGTATCGGCAGCGCGGCATGGGCGCGCTCGAGGCGGCCATCCAGGGGGCCCGCGAGATGGGCCGGCCGGTCACGTTCGCCATCCTCACGAACATCATCGCGTTCGTTCCGCTCCTCTTCATCCCCGGCGCGACGGGCAAGTACTGGTGGCCCCTCCCCGCCGTCGTGATCGTGGTGCTGCTCGTGTCGCTCCTGGAGGCGCTCTTCATTCTGCCGGCCCACCTGAGCCACGGCGGGGCGTCGCCCCGCTCCGCGGTCACCAGGCGCCTGCGGCGGTGGCAGCAGGCGTTCGCCGACCGGTTCAACCGCCTCGTCGACGCGTACTACCGCCCCTTCCTGGAGCTGTGTCTCCGGTTCCGGTACGTGACGCTGAGCGCGGCGGTGGCCCTGCTGGTGGTCGTGGGGGGCTACGGCTACAGCGACCACATGGGCATGGTGCTGATGCCGGAGGCGGCGGCCAACGAGATCGAGGCCGGCGTTCAGCTTCCGGTGGGCACCACGCCCGACCAGGCCGCGAAGGTGGCGCAGGAGATCAGCAACGCCACCTACAAGATGTTCGAGGCGAACAACCTCTACCGGGTGGCCGACGGCATCAAGACGAACGTGCGGGGACAGCGCTTCGTCGACGTCGAGGTCGTGATGAAGCCGCCCACCCAGCGCGACATGACCGCACAGGAGGTGATCGAGATTTGGCGCGACAACATCGGCGACATCGAGGGCGTCGACCAGATCACGTTCGAGGCGGAGCGGGGCCCGGCCGGCTACCGGCAGGACATCAGCGTCGCCCTCAGCCACTCGGACATCGACGTGCTGGAAAAAGCGAGCCAGCAGTTCGTCAAGCGCATGGAATCGTTCTCGGCCACCCGCGACGTGAACGACAACTACAACCGGGGGAAGGCCCAGTACGACTTCACCCTCCGGCCGGAGGGGCGCCGGCTCGGCCTCACGCCGCAGATGGTGGGCCAGCAGGTGCGCAACGCCTTCTACGGGGCCCTCGCCCTGCGCCAGCTGCGGGGCACCAACGAGATCGAGGTGCGCGTGAAGCTCCCCGACCGACAGCAGAAGGACCTCTACCACCTCGAGGACTTCGTGCTACAGGCCCCGGACGGCACCGAGGTGCCGCTGATGGACGCCGTGAAGGTGAAGGAGGGGCAGGCGTTCACGTCGATCAACCGGCGGGACGGACGCCGGGTCGTGTCGGTGGGCATGGACGCCCAGCCCGCCGACGCCGTCGGGCGCGTCCTGGCGTCGATTCGGGGCGAGGTCCTCCCCGACCTCCGCGCGCAGTACCCGGGTCTCACCTGGAGCTTCGAGGGCAGCCAGGCCGAGATGCGGGAGTCGACGCAGGTGCTGTGGGGCGGGTTCGCGCTCGCAATGTTCGTGATCTACGCCCTGCTGGCCGTGGCCTTCGGCAGCTATCTGCAGCCCCTCATTGTGATGGGGGCCATTCCCTTCGGCGTCGTCGGCGCCGTGATCGGGCACATCCTGCTGGGGTACAACCTCTCGCTCGTGAGCCTAATGGGCGTGATCGCCCTCTCGGGCGTCGTGCTGAACGACTCGCTCATCATGATCGACTACGCCAACAAGCAGCGTGAGGACCAGTCGGTCTTCGACGCCATCCACGAGGCGGGCCTCCGGCGCTTCCGACCCATCATCCTCACGACACTGACGACGTTCGGGGGCCTCACCCCGATCATCTTCGAGACGTCCCGCCAGGCCACGCAGCTCATTCCGATGGCCATCTCGCTCGGCTTCGGGATCGTGTTCGCGACCTCGATCATCCTGGTGATCGTCCCCTGCCTCTACCTGATCCTGGAAGATGGGCTGTCGGCCGCGCGGGGCGGTTAGGCGCCCGGCCGATTGGGCGCCGGAGGGACGGAGCGGCCGGGGTCGAAACGATTTCATTCCTCGAAGGTGCGCGCGGCCATGCGCGTCCACACGTTCCTCTCATCTCCCCATGACGTCCCGCCGCCAGTTTCTCCGCCTCGGCGCCGCCGGGGCCGCCGCCCTCGCCGCCCCGTCCTGGGCGCGGGCCCGTCCCGACGGCCACTCCACGTGGCGGGCCGCCCCGCCCCTGCCCGCGGCCGCGCAGGAGGTCTACGCCGCGACCGGGGACGGGCAGATCGTCGTCGCCGGCGGCCTCCGCTCGCCCGCCGACAGCGACCGCCGCTTCACGACCCTGCAGGCCACGGCCCTCTTCGACCCGGCCACCGACACGTGGGCCGAGGGCCCCGACCTCCCGGCCCCGCGCCATCACATCGTCCTGGCCGCCGCGGAGGACACGGTGTACGGCTTCGGGGGCTTCGTCGGCGAGACGCTGAGCAACGGCTTCCAGTTTCGGGACGACGTCTACGCCTTCGACGGCACGGCGTGGGGCCGCGTCGGGGCAATGCCAACCCCGCTCGGGGAGACGGTTGCCCTCTCGACGGGCGGCCGCATCCACCTCGTCACCGGCAGCCTTCACGGTGCCGACGCGCAGGGCGCCACCGGCACGCACCTCGTCTACGACCCGGCCGCCGACGCCTGGGGCCGAGCCGCCCCCGCGCCCACCGCCCGCAGCAGCGCCACCGGCGCCGTGATCGACGGGCGGCTCTACGTGGCCGCCGGGCGCACCACCGGCGACGGCGTGACCAACCTCGGGGCGCTGGAACGCTACGACCCGGAGACGGACACCTGGACCCAACTGCGTCCGGTGCCGCAGCCGTCCGGGGGCCTCAACGGCGCGGCCACGGGCGGCACCCTCTACGTCTTCGGGGGGGAGTACTTCGGCGGCGGGGGCGGGGTCTACGAGCACACGTGGGCCTATGACCCGCAGGCCGATGCGTGGCGCGAGCGTCCCCCCATGCCCACGCCGCGGCACGGGCTTGCGGGCGCGGCGATCGACGGCCGCGTCTTCGCGATCGGGGGCAACCCCGCCGCCGCCATCGGCGCCGCCACGTCCCCCGTCGTCGAAACGCTCACGCCCTCCGACGGCTAACGCCCCCCCCCGAAGCGTCATCGGGCCCGCGACTCGCAACACGCACCTCGTGACTCATAACTCGTGACTCATGACTCGCAACTCGTGACTCATCCCTCGCAAACCAACGATGGCCGGCGTTCCGCGTTGAAGGCCCCGTAATCGACCGACCACAGCGCCCCGCCCGCCACGACCATCGACGTCTACGCCGACATCGCCTGTCCCTGGTGCTACGTGGGCCGTGCCCGCCTGAAGCAGGCCCTCGCGGAGCGGCCCGACCTCGACGTCGCGCTCCGCTGGCGCCCCTCCAAAATGACGGGCCCCGCCTCCGCTCTCCCCCTCGTCCCTCCCACACTCTCCACTATCCCCGCTCCGTCGCCGTCGTCTCGTCCCACTCGTAGCCGGAGGTGAGGGAGGCGTACTGCGGATCGCGCTCGGCGGCCTCGTCGTGGGGCAGGCTGCCGCGGTGGG
>JBDGQP010000085.1:2430-12693 GCA_042218975.1 Salinibacter sp. | reverse complement strand
GCCGCGCATGATGGAGACGTAGGCGCTGACGCCGTTCGAGTCGTAGCGCACCGGCTCGATGTCGGCGTAGGTCTCCTGCTTCGAGAGCTCGACGTTGACGGCGGCCTGGCCGGTGGCGTCCGCCTCGTAGAGCAGGCGCGGCAGGTCGCGGTAGGCATCGGGGCCCACCACCACGTCGACCAGGTCCTCCTGCTCGAGCAGTTTCTCCCGCAGGCGCTCCGCCATGCAGCCGAGCACGCCCAGCATCAGCTCGCCGTTGCGCTCGGCCTTCTTCGCCCGCAGCATGCCGAGGCGCGTGCGGATCTTCTGCTCGGCGTTCTCGCGGATGGCGCACGTGTTGAGAAGCACGACGTCGGCCTCGGCCTTTTCCCGGGTGAGGCCGTAGCCGCTCTCCCGGAGCACCGACGCCACGACGCCGGAGTCCGACACGTTCATCTGGCAGCCGTAGGTCTCGATGTAGACCTGTTTGTCGCCGGCCGCCTCGTCGTAGCCGTGCTTCGCGCGGTCGAGGTCCTCGCTGTCGTCGGCCCCCGCACCGCCCTCGCGCTGGCGGACCTCGTCTTCGGACAACACGTCGATGTCTTCGATCGGCTCCATAGCGGGCAGCAGAAGGTCGTGTCAGAAAAATGGGCCGTGGGCCGCGCGGGACGGACGCCCTGTCGGCGAGTGCGGACGTGTTTTGCATTCGGGGCTTGGCCGAACGTTCCCACCACCGAGCGTTACTGGCGCCCCTTCTCCCCCTTAACAGTGAGAAAGAGAGGAGTGCCGACGGACGGAAGTCAGGCCCAGCTACCAGTTTGCCGTTCGAAGGTGGTTGAAGTTGATCACCGCTTGCCGATCATTGGCGAGCCGGTGGTAGAGCGGAAGATCATCGGTGACGACCAGATGGGACTCGGCTGATATGTCTGCGATCCCTGCGTCCGTGAGTCGGAATTGGATGAAATACGGGTGGTCGCAAACCTCTCTGGAGGCACGGTAAATCTCATTGAGTTCGGGAATGAGTGCCCGAAAGAGTATCATGCACTCGCGACGGGGCTGCCTAGGAAGCTGTCCCAGAAGGTTACTGACCTCCGCAAGAATCGGAGGGGTCGTCACTGCTTTCTCGAAATATCCCAGTAGGCGGTCGAGAAGGTCGAAATCATCTGTGGTGAACGTGTCGGTTCGCGAAAACCGGTCGATCCGATCGGGGTCCTGTGCCCCAACGACGTAGAGGAGAAGCAGGTTGGTGTCGACGACAACGCCCTCCGTCCGGTACTCAATGAGAAGTTGTTCGAGATGGTCAGGCATTCTCGACGGAACGGATTTTCATCGAGACGACCTCTCCCGTCTCGGCGTCGATCTTGAATCGCTTGTACCGCCGTCGCTTGTCGGGGGAAAGAGAGGACAGGGGAGAGGATGACTTTACTTCCTTCTCTTCCGTAAACCCAACCGTAATAAGCCAGTAGGACGTGTCGTTTTCTTTCTCTCGCTCGATCTCTTCCAGCAGCACGTTCGAAAAGGCATCCTCGCCGTAGAGGTCCTCAAAATAGGAGAGGGCAATCTGAGTGGCCTCTTTGACGTCAATCATGGAGGTAGAAGCTCGCTTTGATCCGTTGCTTTCTGTACCCAGGGAATGGGGGGCTCCGTTCCCCATCGGGGAGCCGGTTGCAGAAGTGGAACTAATCCCTTCCGGAGTGTAGAGGAGATTAGGCCCGACCGGACGCGGACTCCTCGGGGCCGAGGGCGAGTGTCGCGTCGGCCATCGGGGTGAGGGCGTCGGTGAGGTGGCTGGCGACGACGGCCAGCCCCCCGTCGGCGACGAAGTCTTCCAGCAGGCCGACCGTGGCGTCGGCCGTCTCGGTGTCGAGGCTCCGGAGCGGCTCGTCCATCAGGAGGACGTCGGGGCGGGCCACGAGGGCGGCGGCGATCTGCGCCTTCTGCGTCATCCCGCTCGAGTAGGTGCCGATGAGGTTGGTGCGGCGCTCGTCGAGGCGGAGCCGGGTCAGAAGCGCGTCGATGCGGTCGGAGGCGTCGTCGGCCCAGGCACCGCGGCTCCGCAGGACCCACGTCAGCATCTCGACGGCCGACAGATGCTCGGGCAACTGAGGCCCGGCGTGGACGAGCCCCACGTGACGGAGGTAGCGGTACGGCGCGGCGTGGACGTCGAGGCCCCCGTACCGCACCGTGCCAGTGGTAGGGTAGGACAGGACCGATAGCAGGCGCAGGAGCGTCGTCTTGCCGGCCCCGTTCGGGCCCACGAGCACGGTGAGCGTGCCGGGCGTGAACGTACGGCTCAGGCCCTCGAGGACGGCGGGGCCGTCGCCGTATCGTTTCGTGACGTCGTCGAGCTCCAGGGGGGAGGCCATGGGCATCCAGTCGGCAAGTGCGGGGTCGGGCGAAGGGGGCTCAGGCGGCGGCCCGGTGCCCCCAGCCCTCGTGGGTGAGGGTGGCGACGGCGGCGGCCCCCAGCGACAGGGTCGCGTGCACGGCGCCCCATCGGAGGGGCCACCCCATCCCGTAGGTGTCGTCGAAGAGGGCCACGAGCGCAAGGCTTCCGGCGTGCGCCGCGAGCCAGCGCAGATTGACGAACGTGCGGATCCCGATCCAGTCGGCCGTCGACTGCCGGGTGCGCTGAAAGTCGAGCGGCGCCGCCCCGGTGGTGGTGAGCAGCCCGCAGGCGGCCGTCTGGGCGACGAACACGATCGTCAGAACGGCGGCGACGAGCATCGGGGGCGCGCCCCGCAGGCAGAGCAGCCACACTCCTGCGTGGGCGAGGGCCACGAGCCGCCCGAGCGGCAGGCGCCGGTCGAGCTGGCGGAGGCTCGCCCAGACGGCCGGCCGCCAGCGGGGGAGCACCCAGTAGAGGGCGCCGTACGGAATCGGGTCGCGTGCCCCGGTCGCCGTCGGGCCGCCGCCCATCACCTCGGCGTAGAAGGCAGTGGTGTGATAGAAGTGACGGTCGTACGCCCGCCGCTGGCCCCAGAGCCGCGCCCCCGCCCAGCCGAGCAGGACGAGACCCGGACCCCAGGCGGCCACCGCCGACCCGGCCTGGGCGCCGGCCGCGCTCACGAGAAGGGCCGTAAGGGCCGCCACGAAGCAGCGCGTCGTGGCGAAGAGGGCCGGCACGAGGCCGCGCGGCAGGCTCACGCCCTGCCCCTGCTCCTCCACGGCGCGGGCGTACCACCGGCCGGACTGCCCCTCCTGCCATGCCTGCGAGCGGGGCCCGAGCGTTGCGAAGTGGGCGAAGCTGTCGGCCGCCGCTCCGAGCGTGAGCAGCAGGGCCTGCCCGAGGGCCGTCGCCTTCGTGCCCAGGTGCCGGAGCGGCCCCGCCGGGTCCGCAAACGCGAGAAGCAGGGCCGGCAGGGCCACGAGCCCCACGAGCGGGCCTAGGCGGCCGAGCTGGTACCGCAGCAGGCGCGGCGGCGGCCAGTTCAGCAGCTGGAGCGTCCGCGTGTTGGGGTCGGGCAGCAGCACGTTGGGGGGGGCCATGGCGAACAAACCGGCCCCCGCCAGGGTCCACAGGCGCAGGCCCGCGGCCCGCGAAGCGGCGTCGGCCCCCGACGCCAGCGCGACGGCCCCGCCGCACAGGACAAGCAGCAACAGCCCGTACGCCACGCGCTGCGGCCACGCGGCGGGCGGAAGGGGCGACGAATGGGGGGCGGCGGCGTCGGGCACAGAAACGACGGGGAATGCGCGGGGAGGACCCCGGACGGAATGCCTTGTGATGATAGGAAACCGACTCCGCCGATGTCCACGACGCAACGGGAAGATCGGGACAATCCGCGGCGGCGAGGCCCTCCCCGAAGCGGAGGCGGAGAAGGGGACGGCCGGTCCCGACGGAAAACCTCTCCCTCGGGACGCGTGTACACACGTGAAACCGTGTTCCTCTTCTCACCGTCGCCCCGTCCCGCCTATGTCTCGCCCGCTCGCCGACCCGCTCTACGAGCGCCTGCTGGACGCCTTCCCGGCCACCCGGCCCTACACGCGGGCGGATTGGGACGACGAGGCCATGCCGGACCCGGTGGCCCACTTTCTGGGGCAGCTGATGCGCCACTACAGCCGCCGGGAGGCCCGCCGCCTGCGCCGTGCCCGCAGCAAATGGGTGGACTACGACCACCCCGAGGTGGAGACCGCCGTCCGCACCTTCTTCGAGGCGGTTGAGGCCCATACGCGGGTGCCGGCCGACGAGTGGGAGGACACGCTGCGTCGGGCCACCTACCACGCCACGGCGCACCTCGTGCGGCCCGTGCACGAGCTCACCGACTTCGTGTACGCCCGGCAGGAGGCGGAACTGCCCCTGCCCGAGATCCTGTGGCGCATGAACTTTTTTGGGCCGTACGCCTACCTCCGGGAGGCCGTCCACGCCTTCGCCAAGAAGCGCGACCTCGACGCCCTCGGCCCGGAGCAGTTCGAGCGGTTCCTGAGCAGCATCGACGAGCGCATTGCGGCCGACTACGGCGCCGACCGGTGGCTCCGCCTGCTCGACCCGCTGTTCGCCACGGCCCGACGGGCCACCGGTCGGGAGGAGATGCCCGTGTCGCGCCTCCGGTCCTTCTTCGCGGAGAAGGGACGCGACGACATCGACCGGCGCCTCCGGGCCTACGCCGAGGAGGGGCGGCAGGGCGTCACGCCCCGGGCCCTCCACCGACTCATTGAGGACGCGACGACCGGGGCGCCGGCGGACCCGTCCGCGGCGGGCCCGGCCCCGTCGTCGAGCGACGCCCCCACGGCCGGGGACCCCGCCGAGTTCACGCCGCCCCCGCCCTCCGACGACAAGGAGATCTGGGGCGTAGCGGGCCCGGCCCGGCCGGACGGAAGCGGCGAGCCGCAGCCGTCGACGGACGAGGACGGCGATGTGCCCCTCTGGAAACGATTCCAGCAGGGCCGGACGAGCGGGGCCTCCTCCCCCGCGGACGCGTCCGGAGCCGAGCCGAGCGCCGACGCCGGCGAGCACCGGCAGGAGCCCCTCTGGGCCCGATTCCGCCACGACCGCGACGAGCGCCTCTCCGATGCGGTGTCGGACGCGACCGCCGACGAGGAGGGCCGGACCGCCGAATCGCGCGGCGAGAGCGAGCCGGCCCCGTCGTCGCGCACCGGATCCTCTTCGACCGACCGGGACGGGGAGCTCGAGGCGCTCGAGCAGGAGGTGCTGGGGGGCGTCTCCTCCTCCCATCGGTCCGTCTATATCCAGCAGCTGTTCGGCGGGGACGAAATCAACTACCGGCAGGTCCTCCGGCGCCTCTCCCGCGCCGACAGCTGGGGAGAGGCCTCCCAGCTCATCGCCGGCGACATCTTCCGGGCGCACAAGGTCAACATCTACAGCGACGCGGCCGTCCACTTCACAAACGCCGTCGAGGCGCGCTTCCGGGAGTAGCGGGCTGTTGCACATTGGAATTTGAGTCCTCGCCCGAGCGACTTATTCGTGGTGAATAGTCTTTATTAAAAAACATTTGTCTTCAAGTAGCTACAATACACAAATTTATTTGGCAATTTTAGGAGGAATCGTGAAGATAGATCTATGCGCAACAGGCTGCTAGGGCCCTTACAACCGCAGTCCCTCCCATCTTTCCCCTCGCGTTCCGTGCGCCGCCCTCGCCCCTGGAGCCGCCTCGCGGTCCTTCTTGCGCTTCTGCTCCTGGGGGCGAGCCCGGGCGTGGCGCAGCCGGCCGAGCATCCCGACTCGCTCGACGCTCCGATGCGGCTCCTCTGGCCCGACGGGGCGCCCGGCGCGAAGGGCGACCGCGTCGCCGACCGGCCGGCCCTCTTCCTCTACCCCGCTCCGGCGGATCGGGCCACCGGGGCCGGCGTCGTCGTGTGTCCCGGCGGCGGGTACACCATGCTCGCCACGGGCCACGAGGGGCGCGCCGTGGCCCGGTGGCTCAATGACCTCGGCGTCTCGGCCTTCGTGCTCCGCTACCGCCACGGCCCGCGCTACCGGCACCCGTGGCCGCTCCGCGACGCGCAGCGTGCCGTCCGGATGGTGCGGGCGCACGCCGAGGCGTGGCGCGTCGATCCGGACCGGGTTGGGATGCTCGGGTTCTCGGCGGGCGGGCACCTCGCCTCGACGGCGGGCACCCACGCCCGGCCCGGCGACTCGACCGCCACCCCCCTCGCCCGGTTCTCGACGCGGCCCGACTTCCTGACGCTCGTCTACCCGGTGATCTCGTTCGCGGCCCCCTACGCCCACGGCGGCTCCCGGCGGATGCTGCTCGGCCCCAATCCCGACTCGTCGCTCATGCGGCGCCTCTCGTCCGAGACGCAGGTGACGCCCGACACGCCGCCCACGTTCCTCGTCCACACGGGCCAGGACGAGACGGTCCCCGCCGAAAACAGCGTGGCGTTCTACCGCGCGCTCCGGAACGCCGGCGTGCCCGCCGAGCTGCACCTCTACGAGGAGGGCCGCCACGGCTTCGGGCTCGCGCCCTCGGACCCGGTGCTCTCGAGCTGGACCGACCGCTGGGCGGACTGGGCCCGCGAGCGGGGCCTGCTGGGCGGGGGCCCGGCGCGGCGCGGCCGCTAGGGGAGCCGATCGGGGGGCACCGCCTCCGACGAGGGCCCTGCGGTGGAGCGAGGGGGCAGCTCTACGGGGCGGGTGCCCACCGGCTCGGCCTCGTCGTCTGTCGTCTCAACCGGCGTGCGGCGCCAGCGCCGGTACCAGATGATGGTGCCGGTCACCGACAGGATCGCCGGGGCGAGGCCCAGGAGCACGTAGAGCCACTGGCCGACGAGCCCGCCCACCGCCCCCACGTGGAGCGGGTAGAACGTCTGCAGCAGCTGGGCGCCGCCGGGGGCCTCGCGGGCGTCGTCCACGCGGAGCACCGACGTGCGCGTCGGGTGGAGGTGGACGAAGCTGCGGCCGTTGGGGTGCCACTCCGGCGGCGTGCGGAGGCGCACCGTGAGCGGGTCTGTCGGCGTCTGGGGCACGTACACGAAGCTCGGCTCGGCCCCGGGCAGCCGGTCGAGGGCCGCCCGGAGGCCGGCCTCGTAGTCGACCTGCGAGGGCCCGCGGATCGAGTCCGGCGGCGTCTCGACCGTCGGCGGGGCGGGCGGCCACGGCTCCGACGCCGTGATCGTCGCAATGAATTGCTGCGTCGTGGGGTAGAACGCGAAGGCGCTGCCCGTGAGGGCCGTCAGCAGCAGGAAGAGGGTCGTGTAGAAGCCCCCCGCCCGGTGGAGGTCGTAGTTGACCCGGAGCGCGCCGTGCCGCCACGCAACGCGAAGGGCGGTCCCCAGGGCCCGAAGGCGGCGCGGCCACCAGAGGACGAGCCCCGTGAGCGTGATCACGATGAGGAGCAGGCCGACGACGCCGACGAGGAGAAGACCCGTGTCGCCGGCGAGAAGAGAGATGTGGAGACGGGAGATCGTGTTCATCACCCCGGCGTCGGCTGCCCGTGCGCCGAGGACGCGGCCGCGGTAGGGATCGACGTAGACGTGCCGGTTGTCCCCCGCGAGCCAAACGGTGACGGGGGCGGCCGCGTCGAACGGCATCTCGATGAGGCGCGGCTGGGCCTCGGGGTGGGCCGCCTGCACGGCGTCCATCACCCGATCTAGCGAGACGCGCTCCCCGCCCGGCGCCACCCGCAGCAGGTCGGGCCGCAGCCGGCGGTCGAGGGTGTCCTTGAAGACGAGGGCGCTCCCGCTCACGCTGATCACGATGAGGAGCCCGCCCAGCGCGAGGCCGCCGTAGAGGTGCAGCCAGGAGGAGACGCGACGAACGGTCGACATGACGGGGGCGACGGGCCGATCCGGAGGAAGGAGCAGGCCGCGGAGTGGACTACCAGGTCACCGTGTAGCCGAGGCTCATGGTTCGACCGCGGCCCGGCGTGTACGCAAAGCCGAAGTTGGTAAACTGCGACTGGACGGGGTAGTAGTAGGTGTCGAACAGGTTCTCGACGCCGACCTTGAGGGCACCGGGGCCCACGTCGATCCGGCCCGACAGATCTACGAGCGTGTAGCGCTCGACGGGCCCTTCCCCGTAGGCGCGCTGCCCGTCGAACGGGTCCCGGCGCCCGGAGTGCAGCACCTGAACGCGCGTCGTGACGCCGTCGGTCGGGGTCACCTCTACGTAGCCGGTCAGCTTCTCGGGGGGGATGCGGGTGCCGGGTAGGGGCGTCTCGTAGGAGCCGTTGTCGTCGGCGTCCCGCTTCCCGGTCAGCCACGAGAACGTCCCGCCCACCGTTACCGGATCGGCTACCTGCACGTCGGACGTGAGCTCCACGCCGTAGATGCGTTCCGGCGAGCGGATGAGCTCGAGGTTGGGGCCGTACGCGCTGCCGAGGTCGGAGGTGCTGTAGTAGGCGGTGGCCGTAGCCGTGACGCGGGACGTGCCCAGCCGCGCCCCGGCCTCGTAGCTGTTGACGGTCTTGGCCTCGGGGCTGAGCGCCTCGACGGACGCGGCCGTCGTGCTGCGGAGGACGCGACCGACGTCACTGACCGAGAAGCCCTGCTCGAACGAGGCAAAGACGTCGACCGGATCGGCGACCGTGAGGACAGCGCCGGTGTTGACGACCGTTTCGTCGTAGGTCAGCGTCCCACCCGCCACGTCGTTCCGGGCGTCGGGAGTGCCGTCTCCGTCCGTGTCGAGCTGGACCTTGAGCGTCGTGAAGTCGTCCACCGAGAGGGACAGGGCCTCGTACCGCACGCCCCCCCGCAGGGTGAGCCGCTCCCCGACGGGCACGCGCAGCTGCACGAAGGGGGCCGCGCTCGTCTGAGTCATCTCGGGGACGTAGACGCGACCGTCCTCGAGGGGCTGGGCCGTCTGGTCGCGGAGGGCGTCCACGCCCCAGAGCACCTCACTGCCGTCGCTGAGGCCGACCGGTGTCGTGACGTCCGTCCGCACGCCCCACTTCGTCGACTCGACGAAGGGCTGCCCGCCGCCGGGGTAGACCGGGTCCGGATACACGCCGAAGCGCGTCTTGAAGTCCTGCACGTAGGCCCGGGCCGTCACCTGACTGCCCCACAGGTCGTCGTGCTCGTAGCGGAGCTGCCCGACGAGGTTCGTCGTGCCGGGATCCTTCCCCGAAAAGCTCTCCAGCGGGGTGGCGGAGGTGGGCGCCTCCCCGAAGGTGCCGGGCTGGCGGGCGTACTCCATCTCCTGCAGAAAGGAGAAGTAGTTCGCCGAGACCGTCAGGCGCTGCGACGGCGCGATGGAGCCGCCCACCTTCCCGAACAGACTCACCTCGTCGGCCCCGGCCAGGCCGCCCTGACCGCGCGGATCCTGGGCGATGAGGTTCTCCTTTGCGTCGAAGAACTGTCCCCATTGCTCGTAGCTCCCGCTGGCGACGAATCCGATGCCGTTCGTGCGTCCGGAGATCGACTGGTGGAGGCGCCCGGTGAAGCTTTCCTGCAGGTCGGCCGCGGAGGCGCGCACGCCGACCTCGGTGGTGGCCTCCAGGCCGGGCGTCGGCTCCTCGGTGAGGATGTTGACGGCCCCGCCGGTTGCCCCGTACCCGTAGAGGGCGCTGGCCCCGCGCACCACCTCGATTCGCTCGATCACCTCGGGGCTGGTCGTGCGCAGCGACCGGGCCGCGTCGCGCAGGGGCGTGTTCTGCGGCACGCCGTCGATCATGACGAACGGCGAGCGCCCGCGCAGCGTCTGGCCGAAGTTGCTGAGCGAGCCGCCGCTGGGCGTGAGGCCGGGCACCTGCTGGGCCAGCACGGCGCCGAGGTCGCTCGTGAGGGCGCTCTGGGCCTCCAGGTCCTGCGGCCCCAGCACGGAGACGGAGGAGGCGACACTGCCGAGATCCTGCTGGCCTCGGGCCGCGCTCACGACCACCTCGTCGAGGCCGTACCGCCGTTGGCGGAGGCGCAGCGTGACCCGCCTCGGTCCCCCGTCCAGCGTGAGGGACGTGGTCGTCGTCTGGTACCCCACCGCCGACGCGACGAGGCGGTAGGCGCCCGGCTCGACGGAACGGATCGCGAAGGTGCCGTCGGCCCCGGTGCTGGCGCCGCCCACGCGAGCCCCCTCACCGGGCCGGGTCAGCACCACGTTCACGTCGGGGAGCGGCCGGTCCTGCGCGTCGACGACGACCCCGCGGACCCGGGCGGACTGCGCGTCGGCGGGGACGGCGAGAAGGCCCGTTGCGAGGGCGACGAGACCGAAGAGGGCGACGAAGTCGGAGAGACGCATAAGGCGTAGGGGAGTCGAGGCGTTTATCTGGACTCATTCTAAATAAGAGCCCGCGGAATTTGCCTCAATGTGCTCACGTGAAATTCACACTGGGGGGCGGATGAGAGTCCGGACGGGGCGCCGGGACGCTACGGGGCGCCGGGACGCTACGGGGC
>JBDGQP010000085.1:0-2330 GCA_042218975.1 Salinibacter sp. | reverse complement strand
ACGGGGCGCCGGGACGCTACGGGGCGCCGGGACGCTACGGGGCACCCGGCCCGTGCTCCGCCTGTTCAATCGACGTCTCGAGCCCGGTCATCTCCAGGCTCAGGCGCCAGAGGCGGGCGGCGGCCTTCTCGTCGTAGGCCTGCGGCGAGGGGTTGACTGCCTCCGTCTCCTTGAAGTACTGGCCCGTCACGCCGTCCAGGTCCCGCGAGGCGGCGAGGTAGAGGACGCTCTCGGCCCCTTCCTCCGGCGTCTTGTAGAGCCACGTAAAGAGGCGGGCCAGGCGCGAGAGCCAGTCCGACCCGCGCCAGATGTTGGTGGCCACGACGCCGGGGTGGACGCAGTTGGCCGTCACGCCGGTGTCGTGCAGGCGGCGGGCGAGCTCGTGGGTAAAGAGGATGTTGGCGAGCTTCGACTGGCCGTAGGCCTGCACCATGCCGTAGCCGTCCTCGGCGTTGAGGTCGTCGAAGTCGATGCTCGTGCCGCGGTGGGCCTCGGAGGTGACGGTGACGACGCGGGCCTCGCCGGTGCGGCCGGCCGCCTCCTTCAGCAGCGGCAGGGTGAGGTGCGTAAGGAGGAACGGCGCCAGGTGGTTGACGGCGAACGTCGTCTCGATGTCGTCGGGCGTCTCCTCACGGTCGTTGAGGAGCACGCCGGCGTTGTTGACGAGCACGTCGATCCGGTCGTACTCGGCCCGGAGCGTCTCCCCGAGGCGGTAGACCTCGTCCTGCACGCCGAGGTCGGCAATGTGCAGGTCCGTGGCGTCCGCCTGACTGGGCTGGGCCGTCTGCGCCACGGCCTGAATCTCGGCCTGGGCGTCGTGGCCCCGCTCGGCGCTCCGGCACACCATCACCACGTGGGCACCAAGCCGGACGAGGCCCTTCGCGGTTTCTTTGCCGATGCCGGAGTTGGCTCCGGTGACGAGGCAGACGGTATCGCGCAGGTCCTTCAGGTCCGGGCGGTCCTCCATGGGCGGTCGGTGAGAGGGCGAGGCAGAGCGGAACGCTCACCCTCACACTTTGAGCGTGAGTGCGTTCCGGAACGCCTCGACATTTTCGGCGACGGACTGGTCGCCCCCGAAGAAGGCGCTGCCGGCCACCAGCACGTCCGCGCCGGCGCGGATCAGCTCCATGGCGTTCTCGGGGCCCACGCCGCCGTCGACCTCGAGGTGAGCGTTGGAGCCGAGCGCGTTGAGCTGGCGGCGCAGGTGCTGGATCTTGCCGGTCGACTGTGGGATGAAGGACTGGCCTCCGAAGCCGGGGTTGACCGACATCACGAGCACGAGGTCGGCCAGCGGGAGGATGCTCTCGAGGTGGCCGGGCGGGGTGGCGGGGTTGAGGGCCACGCCCACCTCGCACCCGGCGTTCCAGATCCGCTGCGCCACGCGGTGGAGATGGGGACAGGCCTCGACGTGGACGGTGAGGGTGTCGGCCCCGGCCTCCGCGAAGGCCTCGACGTAGTCCTGCGGCTCCTCGATCATGAGGTGCACGTCGAGCCGGGCGTTGTGCTCGCGGGCCACAGGCTCGAGGGCACGGACCACGTCGGGACCGAACGTGATGTTGGGCACGAAGTGGCCATCCATCACGTCGAGGTGGAGCCAGTTGGGGCCGGCCTCGAGGGCCTCGCGGGCACAGGCGGCGTACCGGCCCGGGTCGGCGGCGAGGATGGACGGGGCGAGGATCGGCATGGTCGGGGGGGCGGGCATGGGACCGGGGGCGGCGACGAGACGTGGGTGCTCCCTTAATAAAGGGAGCGCCGCGGCGAACCGAAAGGGACCGCGCCGCGGCTCTGTGTGAACGCCCCGTGACGAGGAGCACCGGCCCGCCTCTCGTCCGAACCTCTCCGGATCGTTCCCGACAGGATCGGGAAGGGGCCCTTCCTGCGAGGGAAGATCAATATACCAGCTTCCTAGATCGGGAGCCGGACTCCGACGAGGCCCGACGCGCAACCGCGCACCGCCCCGCCGCTACAGCCCGATCGCGTCGAAGGCCATGACGCCGAAGGCCACGAGAATCGCGTTCGCCAGGGCGATCGGCAGCAGGTAGCGCCAGCCCACGTTCATGAGCTGGTTGTACTTGAAGCGGGGGAAGGTCCACCGCACCCAGATAAAGAGGAAGGCGAAGAATCCCACCTTGAGCATCAGGCTCACGAATTGAAGCACGGCGAGCCAGCTCGACCCCTCCAGCGCCGGCACCACATCGAGCAGCAGCGGCTGGAACGGCACCAGGTAGCCTCCGAAGAAGAGCGTGACGATAAAGAAGGAGGCGATGAACCAGTTCACGTACTCGGCGAGGAAGAACATGCCGAACTTCATGCCGCTGTACTCGGTGTGG
>JBDGQP010000084.1:0-11887 GCA_042218975.1 Salinibacter sp. | reverse complement strand
CGCCGGACGTAAACACGTCGCACACGTTGGCCGCCTCGTCCCACGGGTCGTAGTAGCGCATGCCGCGGAAAATCTGCTGCAGCGTCTTGGAGCGGGCGCTCACGAGGTCGAGCTTGGCGATCACGCTGATGGTCTTGATGTCGGTGCCCTCCCCGATCATGTCGACCTGCACCATGATGTCGACGTCGCCCCGGCGGTAGGCCTCGAGGCGCTCCTCGCGCTCGTCGACGGGCACGTCCTGGCCGATGCGCGTGGCCGAGAGCCAGGCGTAGCGCCGCTCGATGAAGTCGAGCACGTCGGCCGCGTGGCGGTTGCTCATGCAGGTCACGAGCATCTGGTGATTGCGCCCCTCGTCGGCGGCCGAGAAGTGGCCCGCCCGCTTCTCCTGCAGACGGCCGATGGCCGGGCTCAGGAGCGTATCGAGGTACACGTCGTGGAAGCGGAGGCTCTTGCGGGCAAAGAACTGGTCGAGGTGGCTCGTGTCGCGCCCCACCTCGTCCTGCAGCTCGGCGAGCGTGAACTCGACCTCTTCCCCGGTGTCCTCCTCGACCATCGTGATCGTGTAGTCGACCACGTGCGCCTCGATCCGCTTCAGGATCTGCCCCTCGGCGTGGGCGTCGCGGAGGCTCACCTCGTGGAGGGCCTTGTACTCGAGCCGGTCGGGGCCGCTGTCGGTGGTGGTCGTCTCGTGGGGCACGCCGAAGAGGGGCTTGCCGTCGCTGCGCAGGGGCGTGCCGGAGAGGCCGATGAGGGACGCGTACGGCAGCCGGCCGACGGCGTCGGACCAGGCGCTCTGCTCGGGCAGGTGGTGGATCTCGTCGAGCACGAAGAGGGGACTGCCCTCCCGGCAGTACCGCTGCAGGCTCCGGTTGCCGGCGTCCCCGCAGGTGTACTGGTACGTCGCGATGACGATGGGGATGTCGTTCTTCAGGAAGACGCGGCTGGAGTCCGCCACGCAGAACGGCATGCGCGGCGCCCCGATCCAGCGGAGCATGCGCGCCATCTCGTCGGCGTCGGCGTACTGGTCGCGCAGGTTGCCGCGGGGCACGAACACCACGAGCCGGTCGGCCACGCCCATGGCCCGCGCCACCGCAAACGACGCGAGGGCCGTGAGCGTCTTGCCGTACCCCGGCACGAAGACGCCGAGGTGGTCGGTGCGGCCCTCCCGGTAGGCCCGGGCGAGCTTGATCAGGAAGGCCCGCTGCCCGCGGCGGAACGAGAAGTCGTCGGCGGGATCGAGCCCGGGCAGGTCGGCGGCGGAGACGGACATACAGGAGGTGCTTCGGGGCAGTGCGAAGGGCGGCCTCATTTAACGACCGCCTCCGAACGTAGGCATCGGCCAGACGAGACGAAAGCCCCCAACGGCAATCTCACATTCGGAAACGGGAGCATGGGAGCGGGGGCGAAGGGTAAACACAGAAGAGATGAGAAATCGACTACACACGGCAAACCCCGCACTCCGGATGTCGCACTCCCCACTCGCCAGTGCCCGACAACCATATCTTTGACGGTTGTCGTGCCCGCGCTGAGACGCAGCGAACGGAGAGGCAGACCCGACCTACCTGCGCGCCCGCTCTCTTTCTCATCGGACACAACCAGGGGGCCAGGGGCAGGCGGGGCTTCCGGTTGCCGTTTCAGGCTTTGAAATACGATTTCCTCTTCGTCAGTAGTGCCAGGGCACGTCCGACCAGTCCGGGTCGCGTCCTTCGAGGAACGCGTCGCGGCCCTCCTGCGCCTCGTCGGTCCTGTACGCGAGGCGGGTGGCCTCCCCGGCAAAGACCTGCTGCCCCACCATGCCGTCGTCGACCATGTTGAAGGCGTACTTGAGCATCCGGATGGCCGTGGGGCTCTTGCCGTTGATCGTCTCGGCCCAGTCGAGCGCCGTCGGCTCCAGTTCCTCGTGCGGCACCGCCTCGTTGGCCATGCCCATGTCCACGGCCTCCTCGGCGGAGTAGGTCTTCCCGAGGAAGAAGATCTCCCGCGCCTTCTTCTGCCCCACCTGCCGGGCCAGCAGGGCCGAGCCGAAGCCCCCGTCGAAGCTGGCGACGTCGGGGTCGGTCTGCTTGAACTGGGCGTGGTCCCGGCTGGCGAGTGTCAGGTCGCAGACGACGTGGAGGCTGTGCCCGCCGCCTACGGCCCAGCCCGGCACCACGGCCACGACCACCTTCGGCATGAACCGGATGAGGCGCTGCACCTCCAGAATGTGGAGGCGCCCGGGGCGGGACGCGTCGGCCGCCCCCTCTTCGTCCTCGTACTGGTAGCCGTCTTTTCCGCGGATGCGCTGGTCGCCGCCGGAGGAGAAGGCCCACTTGCCGTGTGTCTCCGACGGCCCGTTGCCGGTGAGGAGCACACAGCCCACGTCGGCGCTCTGCCGGGCGTGGTCGAGCGCCTGGTAGAGCTCGTCGACCGTGGGCGGGCGGAAGGCGTTCAGCACCTCGGGCCGGTCGAACGCGATGCGGACCGTACCGTGGGCCTCGGCGCGGTGGTAGGTGACGTCCTCAAGATCGACCCCCTCGACGGGCGTCCACGCGTCGGGGTCAAAGAGGTCGGAGACCATGACGGAGTGGGGAGTGAGGAATGTGGGATGGCGAAGAATTCGGAGGGCCGCGGCGCCCCCCTTCCGAGGCCCACCGCGGGCGGGCGCAAGTCCGTTCCGCGGCCCCGAGAATCGAGGGGCGTGGGAGGAGCCAGGCGGTGCCTGTCGACCGTGCCGTCGGGGGCAGGAGAGTCGCTCCTCCTTAGTCCGACGGCACCGGGCGTCGGGAGAACCACCGCCGCAGCACCGCCTCCGCCGGCTTGCCCTGCGGCGTGAACGCGGTGGGACGGTTGTCGTCGTGGGCCGGGTGCCACTTCCAGATGATGGCCCCGGCAAACCACGGCGTGTCGCGCATTGTCGACAGGAAGGCGCGGTAGCAGCGGGCCTGCAGGGCCGAGTCCGGTTGCACGGCCCCGTCGTCCTCCTCGGGCCAGCGCCACGGCGTCTCGGCGGCGCTCGGGGCGCTGCGGTAACCGATCTCCGTGAAGAGCACTGGGTTGCCGGTCCGCTCGTGGACCTGCTTCAGCGCCGCCCGGTGCTCCTGCCACCGGGTTTGGAGGGCGTCGAGGGACGGCGTCGGCCCGTCGGCGAGGGGAAAGTAGGCCTGGACGCCCACGTAGTCGAGGGCGTCCCAGAACTCGATCTTTTGGTATTCCTGGTGCCAGTTCGCGGCGTAGGTGAGCTTCCCGTCGTACACCGACCGCACGGAGTCGGCCAGGCGGCGCCAGTAGTCGGGCCGGGAGGTCGAGACGCTGGTGAGCTCGGTGCCCAGCACCAGCACGTCGGCGTCGACCGTCTCGGCGAGGCGGGCGTAGATCATGAGGAAGCGGCGGTAGCTCCGCTCCCAGCGGGCCCACTGCGCCTCCGTCTCGAAGCCGATGTTGCTCCGGTTCATGTCCTCGTCGTAGCCGCCGATCCAGATGTGCGGCTTCAGGATGACGTCCATGCCGAGGGTGTCGGCCTGCCGGGCAAGGGCCCGGATGCCGCGGTGCGACTCGCTGTACCAGCCGTCGGCGGTGTCGACCCGCACCCGCGGGTCGTCGGTCGCCTCCTGCCAGCCGAACGAGACGAGGGTGACGTGCGTCACCCCGAGGTCCCGGAGCCGCGGCAGCAGCGTCGGCCTGGGGGGGCGGCGCGCGTCGAGCGTCACGGAGCGGATGCCGAACACCGGGGTGTCGGGGACGGTGTCGGGCACGGCCGTGGCGGCCGGCTCCGGCGCGGGGGTCGCCCGGTCGGTGTCCGCGCATCCGAGGCCCACAGCGGTGCCCAGGACACACATGACATACAGGAAGCAGAGACGGCTTAGGTCCATGGATACGGGCATTCGTGCGGAGAGCCCCCTAAACTTCTGGAGGACTCCGTTGTTGCGGGGATCTGTTCGGGCCGTCTGGTGTACGCCTGTTCCTATCCAGTCTTCGCTGTGCTCGTTGCCCTACTCCTCTCCTCCGGCACGCCATGCCTACGTACGACGTCGCCATCGTGGGCGGGGGCATCGTCGGCCTCGCCACGGCCTACCGCCTCACCGAGCAGTACCCGGACCTCTCCCTCACAATTCTCGAGAAGGAGGACCGCGTGGCCGCCCATCAGACTGGTCACAACTCGGGGGTCATCCACTCGGGGGTCTTCTACGAGCCTGGCTCGCTGAAGGCCGAGAACTGCCGCGTGGGCAAGCGGGCCCTCGTTGACTTCTGTGAGCGCCACGACGTCGACTACGAGATGTGCGGCAAGGTCGTCGTGGCCACCCACGAGGGCGAGGTGCCGGAGCTGAACCGCATCCAGGAGAAGGGGGTCGCCAATCAGGTCGAATGCACCCGCATCGGCCCGGAGGCGCTGCAGGAGCGGGAGCCCCACGTAGAGGGGGTCGCGGCCCTGCACGTGCCGGGGGCCGGCATCGTCGACTACGCCCAGGTGGCCCGGGCCTTCGCCGACCGCCTCGTCGACCGCGGCCACCCCATCCAGACGGGTGCGGCCGTCCGGGACCTACATCCGGCTCGGGATCAGGTTACCATCGAGAGCACGGCGGGTACGGTGACGGCCCGCCAGGTCGTGAACTGCGCGGGCCTCTACGCCGACCGGGTCGCGGCGATGAGCGGGCAGGAGGACCTGGACGTACAGATCGTCCCGTTCCGGGGCGAATACTACGAGCTGGTGCCCGAGCGGCGCGGCCTCTGCCGCCACCTCATCTACCCGGTGCCGGACCCCGACTTTCCGTTCCTGGGGGTCCACTTCACGCGGATGATCGACGGGCGCGTGGAGTGCGGCCCGAGCGCGGTGCTGGCCTTTGCCCGCGAGGGCTATCGCCTCCGCGACGTCCACTGGGACGAGCTGCGCGAGATTCTGGCGTACCGGGGCTTCCAGCGCCTGGCCGCGCGGCACTGGCGGAAGGGCCTGCGTGAGCTGCTGCAGTCGATGAGCAAACAGGTGTACCTGCAGGCGGCCCGCCACCTAATCCCGGCCCTTCAGCTGGAGGACCTCGGGGCCTCCCGGGCCGGCGTGCGGGCCCAGGCGCTCCACCCGGACGGGTCGCTGGAGGACGACTTCCTGATTATGGAAACCGACCGCGTCGTCAACGTCCTCAACGCCGCCTCCCCGGCCGCCACCTCGGCCCTCAACATCGGCTCGCTGATCGTCGAGACCCACCTCACCGACCGCCTCGCCCGGACGCAGGTCGCAGGAGCGTAGGGTTTCGGCCCGGCGCGTCGGAGCGGCCGGAACGGGGGGTCCCACGCATACCCTCCCGTTCCCTTATGTCTCGGATCGACACCATCGACCTCGAGGGCGCCGACCGGGAGCTGCGGACCCTCTACGACGAGATCCTCGACACGCGCGGCAAGGTCTCGAACATCCTCTGTCTCCCCCCTCGAACTCGGTGATTTCGCGGGCTGAGGGGCATCCGGTCGATTTGGTGTGTACAGTTTTGTGCCGCTGCGGCGTGACAAACCGGCATTCACGTCGCCACGGTTCGCTTTTTGGCCGCAACGGCACCTACTACGCACACGATGCGGGGAAGGACCCGTCTCGGAAACGCCCTTCTCTTCGCACAGGGGACAAGGCAGAGGCGCGGCGCAAGCTGCTTGAGCTTCAGGATGCTTCTGCTGAGGGGCGTTTCGCCCTATGGGCAGACGGCCCGGAGTCCGACCCGTTTGGCTACGGAGACTCAGGCGCGCCCCTCACCTTCGCTGAGGCGATGGAGGAGTTCGTTGAGGAGGGCGTGATCCCGAGGTGGGAAAGAGGAAACGCCCGAGTGAGCCCCTTCAGTCGTGTAGAACGACTGCAAAGCTCCTCGTCTCGCCGGGCTTTCGCTGCCCCTCCTCCACGACGGCTTCCCACCAGAAGACGACTATCTCGTCTTCCTCTTCATCCGTCATAACGTTGCTCAGAGGTACCTCCTTCCTCTCTCCGGGCGGAATGCCCTCGCTCTGAAGGGTTGGTGTCCAAAGAATCCGGGCAAGGATGTTCCGGCCAAACTGCGCCGTCCAAACCGTGTCGCGCCTTTGGTTCTCGATGATCATCTTCCCATCGTCAACGGTACCCCGGACACCACCTGAATCCGACCAATCGCCTCCCAAGAGCGAACATCCGGCGGTAAGAAGGACGCAGATCAGTGCCGCGGAGGCGAATCCGGTGGCCCGCTGCTTTTTGCACACGGCGAATGGCTAGGAAGATAACCGACTGCGTGGATGGGGACTACACCTGAGGGGGGGACGGATGACCACTTGGCGGAGGTAGAATCGAGCCACCTTCTCCCTCTTCTATCCGCTTCTCGGAGAAGTGCCCGCTACTGCGGTCGTATCTTCGCGCAAACGGCACCGAACGCGGCCGAAGGAGGTCTATACGGCTCTCAACCGGCCACTCAGGTCCCGTCTGGACGGGGGAGGGCGCAGCGCGGAAATGGCGAGAGGGGCGATGCAGAAAAATCCCATTCTGCTTCTTGAAGGCAGCTACCCGATGCTGACTTCGGCTCCGACGCGGTCCGCAAGTGCCTCGAACTGCTCCTCCGTAACCGCGATAAATACGCGGTCCACGCCGGTTCGGTCGTACTCCTCGGACTCGATTCGGTTGGTGCTCCCACCCGGCTCATCAGTCCCTCTGTTGCCGTTGAGAGAGATGAAGGTGTCGATGGCGTCGGGGCCATCCACGGCCTCTATGACGGCCTCACGGGAGGTCTGCAACGCTCCGGCGAAGGTGGAGGCCATGCCGGTGTAGTACCCCCCGTAGGCCCGGAGGGACTTGTCCGTGCTGCTGTCGAACCTATCGACGGTATGGGGTCGGGCGGATTGGCCGCGCATACAATATTGAGTTGGCTTAGTAGAGTGGTAGTGCTGTTACGAACGTAGGGGCGGTGTCGGTCGTGTCACGCCGTAAAAATGCTGGACAGTCTCGGGTCGGCGGTGCGCTCTACGCGCCCCTTCCCCTGCTGAACGGCACCGGGTACGGGCGAAGGGGCAGGCGAGCAGGATGGCCCCAATGCTCCAAACCCGCGGCATTCCTGACTATCTATTCCGTGACCTCTCGCTTCCGGGCAGTGCCGATCCGCTCTCCGGTGGCCGAGTCGACCATGCGACAGATTTTGATTCCGTCCGCGGCGCTGTGAACGAGGCCCTCTTGACGGCCCTGAACGAGTACTCGCCGGGGTGTCGGCCGTCGTTCGTGGCAGAACGTTTTGCCCCCCGCAGCGTCGAAGGACAACGGCTGCCGCTGGTCGCCTCCCCTCGCCTTTCGTCACTCGTCTTCCCCACCCCGCTTGAGGCCCGGCTGTTCGAGGCGCAGCTGCGCCGAGACGCGGTAGGAGTAGCCGAGGTCCTGGGCGGTGAGGCCCGCGAAGTCGCCGAAGCTGAAGTCGACGGACACCTGCTTGAGGTCGAGCCCGGCGCCCACCGACGGCGTCAGGTCGAGCCCAATGGCGTCGCCGTACTGCAGGCGCCGCAGCCCCCCGCGCAGCTCGACGACGCCCGCGTAGCGGAAGGCCGCTCCGAGCCGCGGGCGGAACGACACGTCGCCGATGTTGGGCACGACGGCACGCCGGCCGTCGACCGCCACGTCGACGTCGAGGCCCACAGTGAGGCGGTGCCCGTCGCCCACGGGCCAGACCGCCCCCGAGCCGAGCCGCGCCACCGGCAGGACGAGGGCCGTGCCGCCGGCCGGCATCCGCTGGGAAAACACGGCCTCGTAGCGGGCCGCGTTGCCCCGAATGACCGACCCGTCCTCGTTGAGACACGCCTCGAAGGGCTGGTTGTCGACGGGATTGACGCAGTTGACCTCGAAGGCGCCCGGGTTCACGCTCCAGCTCTGCAGCATCGTCGAGACGTCCTGGACCGTGACGCCGAGGCGGTAGGGCCCGTGCCGGTACTGCGCCGCCACGTCCATGCTGTAGCCCCAGGCGCTGGCAAAGTCGCCAATTGAGCGCCGGATGCCCTTGAAGTTGACGCCGACCGAGAGCCGGTCGGTCACGCGGCGGCTGTAGTGGACAAAGACCGCCCAGTCGGCCGCCGAGAAGCGCGTGATGCGGTTCTCGTAGGAGCCCAGCGGCACCCCGCGGTCGGGGTTCCAGGCCTGAAGGGTGTTGACGATGTCGTTGACGCCGCTCCGAAAGGCCGAGACGCCGACCGTGGACCGCTCGTTGACCGGAATTGCCACCGCGCCGTAGTCGAACGAGACGGCCCCGGCGAACCGCTCGACGTGCATGTAGCTGATCTCCGGGTACGTGAGGTGGCTCAGGCCGGCCGGGTTCCAGTAGCCGGCGCTCACCTCGCCCGCGAGGCCCACGTAGGCGCCGCCCATCCCGAGGGCGCGGGCGTCGACCCCGCCGGCCAGGAAGTCGGCGCCGTACTTGGCGATGCGCTGCCCACGGGCCGGCCCCGCGCAGCAGCCCACGAGGAGCAGGATCCCCAGTAGCGGTCGCGGGCTCCAGAATCGGAACATCACGGCCAGAAGCGGTCGGAACGGCCAGACGCGGAGGGGCGGGGCCCTCGTCTACGGCGAGGCGTGCCGCAGGCGCGCGCCGAACGCCCCGTCGATGCGGTGCTGGTGGGGTAGCGACGCGAAGTAGCCCTCGGCCGTCACCATGTCGTCGGGGACGTGCCCCGCGGCCGACTCGAGGGCAAAGTCGTCGTGCCGGGCCAGGAAGGCCTCGACCCGCTCCTCGTTCTCCTCCGGCTCGATGGTGCAGGTGCTGTATACCAGCAGCCCACCGGGCCGGACGAGCCGGGCCGCCGCGTCGAGGAGGTCGTCCTGCAGGGCGGCCAGCTCGTCGAGGTCCTCCGGCGCCCGCTGCCAGCGGAGGTCGGCCCGCTTCGAGAGGACGCCGAGCCCGGAGCACGGGACGTCCAGCAGCACGCGGTCGGCGAGGGGCGGGTCCTCCCGATCGGCCACGGCCTGCAGCTCGGCGGCCTCGGTGTCGACGAGGGCCTCGGCCCCCTGCGCCTCGGCGGCCTCCTTGATCAGGCCCACGCGCTCGGCCTTCGCGTCCACGGCGTAGATCGTGCCGTCGCCGTCCATCCGTGCGGCGATCGCCATCGTTTTGCCGCCCGGGGCCGCGCAGCCGTCCAGGACCGTGTCGCCGGGCTGCGGGTCGAGCAGGCGCACGATGAGACCGGCGCTCTCGTCCTGCACCGCCACCTGGCCGTCGTCGAGCAGGTCGCTTTGCACGAGGGGCTGAAGGCGCCGTAGGCGGAGGTGATCGTCGAGGTGCGGGGAGCGAGTGTAGACCACGTCGTGGTCGTCGAGCCAGTCCGTCACGGCTTCGTCGCTGGTGCGCAGGGGATTGATCCGTACGCTGTACATCGGGCGGCGGTTGTTCCACTCCAGCAGCTCGGGGGTTTCCTCTTCCCCGAACCGCGCCAGCCAGCGTCGCACCATCCAGGTGGGGTGCGAGTGCCGGACGGCGAGGTTTTCGGCCTCGTCCCCGGTGTCGGGGGTCGGGATGTGCTCCCGGTCCCGGTCAATGGTGCGGAGCAGCGCGTTGACGAGGTTGCCGGCCCCGGGCCGGAGCGTCTGCTTGGCGAGCTCGACGTACTGGTGCACCAGCGCGCGGGTCGGGGTCGACTGAAAGAGCATCTCGTAGAGCCCGAGCCGCAGGATCTGCCGCAGCCGCGACTCCATCGCGTCGTAGTCGTCGTTGTAGGCCTTCGTCAGCACGAAGTCGAGCCACCGGCGCTGACGGGTGACCCCGGCGACCAGTTCCCGCGCCTGGCGGCGCGCTCGCTCGTCGGCGTCATCGGCCGCGAGGCGCTCGACGAAGGCCTCGTCGTGGGACACCCGTTCGAGCTGTTCGAGGGCCAGGTAGCGGGAGGGCGAGACCGTGTCGGTAGAATTCGACATGGACGGACGGTGGTTCGGCGGAAAAGGAGTCGGGGTTTGTAACGGGAAGCCGGAGGCCGCGTTTTCGGGGCATGCTCTTTTCACGAATCGCCCGCACGCGGTCCGGCCCAGGACCCTTTTCAATGTACGGGCGTGCCCACACTCACTATCGATGTCTCTCGTGGGAGACGCCGGGTGGGGGCACACGCGTCTGCATGCACGGCTGAGGTGAACGGTTCTGCACTCGTTCCGCCCCGACAGGTCTGCGGCGCATGAAATTGAACCAGCTTCTAAACCCGGGCCTCGATGGCGTCGAGGTAGTCGTCATAGACGACGCCCGCGTCGAACGACCGGTCGATCGCCGCCGAGAGCACGTCGTCGCCCTGGTCGTCGTCGCCGTCGTTGGGCGGGCGCCGCGGCGCCTCCGACACTTGGTCGCGGAACGTGAAGTACAGGCGCACGTCGGTGGCCTCGGGCCCTTCACGCTCGAGGTGTACCTCCACCGTTTCGACCGGGCGGGCCGAGTGCGTCGTCGGGATCGTCCGCCGGTCCGTCACGATGCGCCCCGCCTCGCGATTGATCTCGCTCAGGGAGAACCCGCGGGATCGGAGCTCGGCGACCGTGGCCCGAACTACCTCGTCGTAGGGCGCCTCGATCGTGCGGTCGATGCCGCCGGAATGGAGGAATGAGAAGCACCCCGGCAGGGCGAGCACCAGAACGACCGAGAGCAACAGTAGTCTCCTGGAACTGCGGATACGAATGGAGCGATGGACACTGTGAGAGAGGACGACGCTGCACTGGGAATGCCGCGGTGAGAGCCCCTCGCGTGACGATGCCGCGCCCCTGCCCCCGGGTCGTGGTCCGATTCCGGCCCATTTCCGCCCTTCGCCCTCGCACGACCAGCGCCGTTACTCTTGGCCCACGGTCCGCGGCTCCTGCTCTGCCTATGCGACACCTCCGCCGAAAACTCACCCTCCGCGCCCACGGCGATCGGCTCGTGCTCGTCAAGCGTAAGCAGGAGCGCATCGAGCACGTCTGGATGAAGGCGTTTCTCTGGGCGCTTTACCACCCCGACCATTCGGACCTGCACGTCGAGGTCGACATCGGCGAAAAGTACAAGCCCGACGTAGTGGCCCTGGACCGGCGCCGCGGTCGTCCCCGGTTCTGGGGCGAGGCCGGGCACGTGGACCCGGAGAAGATCGAGGCCCTGCTCGGGCGCTACGCCGCCACCCACGTCGCGGTGGCCAAGTGGGACAGGTCTCTCGATCCGATCCGGGCGACCGTCGAGGCCGCCGTGCACGACGTCGACCGACGTGCGCCGGTCGACCTGCTCCGCATCCCCCCCGACGGCGGCGAGCGGTTCCTCGACGCGAAGGGCCGCGTCTCCATCTCGTGGGACGCGGTGCGCTGGATCCGGGTGGGCAACGCGGAGGCGTGGTCGTGAGGCCGGCACGCCGAGGCCGCCTCCTCACGGTCGGGGAACGCTCGCCGTCCACTCGACACCTCCCCCCAATCGATCCGGGGACGGAGGGCGTGGCGCAGACGATGCGCCCGGGTCACCTGCAGGGGCGCCGCGGTTTCGACATCGTCCCTCACGCGCCGGAGTGCATCGCGACCGTGCAGACGTGCCGCGCCGGCGATCCGACGGAGTGGGACGTGAACGCCCTCCTCACCGTCGACGACGACCGGAGGCAGTTCCGGAGCCCCCAAGGTGCCGGCCGAGCAGACCGCGCAGGAGAACGACGTGGCCCACAACGGCCCGCTGATTCCCGTCCCGGGGCGGATGCAGATGGGCGGACGCTGGTCGGTCTACTGGTATAACGGGCTGCTCGTCGGCTCGGGGGTCGCCCGCGGGCTCGACTCGGACTGGGACCGGGCGTGGACCGGCCCCACCAGAAGGGCGAAGCCTACAACGACGAGGGACAGGAAGCGATCGGGCGACGGCATGGCAGAGGCGGGCGGTGGAACGGTGATGAATGTAGATCCATCTACCGATTCGTGAAGAAATGCATGAAGACCGTTTCCGCGCATGTGAGGCTCGGTCCTCCGCCC
>JBDGQP010000083.1:0-14393 GCA_042218975.1 Salinibacter sp. | reverse complement strand
GAGAGCCCGGGCGAGACCATCATCTACGAAGGGCGGAAGTACAAGTCGTACCGGGGGATAGGCTCGGTGGGCGCGATGGGCGCCGGCAGCAAGGACCGGTATTTCCAGGACGGCGAGGACGAACTCGACAAGCTCGTGCCGGAGGGGGTCGAGGGCCGCGTCCCGTACAGCGGAACCCTGAGCGAAGTCATCCACCAGATGTCGGGTGGTCTCCGGGCGGCCATGGGGTACTGTGGCTGCGAAAGCGTCCATCAGCTCTACGAAAAGGGGCAGTTCGTGCGGACGACCGCCGCGGGGATCCGCGAGAGCCACCCGCACGACGTCGAGATTACGCAGGAGTCGCCCAATTACTACTCCAGCGGAGACTAGGCCGCTGTCCGCTCCTTTACCCTGTATGCCTGTACGACATGGCCGATCGCCTCGCTCAGGTCCGGCGGCGCCTAGATGACTTCGGCGCGAGAGGGCTTCTGCTTTCGTCTCTGCCCAATATCCGATGGGCCTGCGGATTCACGGGCACCAACGGACTGCTGCTGGTGACCGAGAACACCGCAACCTTCGTCACGGACGGTCGCTACACGGAGCAGGCCCGTCAGGAGGTCGAAGGCGCCGAGGTGCTGATTGCCTCGAACGGTCTCCTGGAGGAGCTTCTCGACGAGGGATGTCTCGACGACCTCGGGCGAGTCGTCATTCAGGCCGACGACGTTACGCTCGAAGTATACCGTCAGCTTCAGGAAAATGCCTCCGCCGTAGAGTGGGACCCGAGGTCCGGAGTGCTGACGTCGCTGGTGGGCACCAAGGACGAGTCGGAAATCCAGCGGATCCGGGCCGCGCAGGCCCTCACGGAAGAGGTATTTTCGGAGATCCTGGAGGGGCTCCGTCCCGGCCGCACGGAGCGGGAGGTCGCCGCCGAGATCACATACGGCCATCTCCGTCGAGGAGCCGAGGCGATGGCGTTCGATCCGATTGTAGCGTCCGGTCCCAACGCAGCCCGCCCCCACGCCCGACCGACGGACCGGGCGCTCCAGACGGGGGACCTGGTGGTGCTCGACATGGGGGCCACCCTGGAGGGGTATGCCTCCGATATGAGTCGCACCGTGGCCATCGGAGAGCCGCCGGAGGTCGCCAGGGAGGGGTACGGCATCGTCCGAGAGGCCCAACGGCGCGCCCTGGACGCTGCCTGCTCGGGCATCACGGGGAAGGAGCTCGACGCGATCGCCCGCCGCCACATCGAAGACGCCGGTCTGGGAGAGTACTTTGCCCACGGCCTCGGGCACGGCATTGGGCTCGAGGTTCACGAGTGGCCGCGCGTGTCCCACTCCGTCGAGGAGACCCTTCCGGCGGGGGCCTGCGTGACGATCGAGCCGGGCGTGTACGTCCCGGAGGAAGAATATGGCGTGCGCATCGAAGACATCGTTGTTCTCGAACCGGATGGCTGTCGGAACCTCACGCAGGCAGAGAAGGCCCTGCGGGTGCTCGGGGCCTAACAGCCTATGTTGCTGTTATTGCAATGCAAACCAAAAAAATTCTGGTTGCGGCACAAATCCTGGTGTGTGCGTCCGTCTGCACGTGCCTCGGACAGCCCCGTCCCGCTGTTGAGTTGATTCTCGGGCTTTCTCCAGACGCTTCTTCGAGCCTCAAAACGGCACTTACCTCGTCCGCGAAGCAGACGCCGGGACCCCGGCCCGACTCGCTGTTCGGAGGGGTCGAGTCGATCACTCCAGTCGTGTCCGGTGGTTCGGACCGGAAGGCGTCCTCGTCGGTCCCGCGGGCCTATGCTCTCCGCGTTCGGGACTCGACCGCCCTCCGTCGCCTGCTGGGGCGGTGGAGGGAGCAGTCCGGCGTCCGGTACGCCCATGCCAACTATCGATTCCAGGTGGAAGATGGGTCAATGCCGACGCCCCGGCACCGTGTCGCCGAGAATGCGCTGTCCGACAGTCTCGACCATCTCGACGTGGTGGGGGCCCGGTCCGCGTGGCCGGTGACGAGGGGCGATCCCACCGTCGAGATTGGAATTGTCGACACGGGTGTTTACCTCGACCATCCGGATCTCCGCTCGCAGTTCTGGACCAACGCCGCGGAGGACCTCAACAACAACGGTCGTCTCGACCCCGGCGACCTCAACGGGGTGGACGACGACGGAAATGGATTTGTGGACGACGTCGTCGGGTACGACTTCGTCGACCGTGCCTCCCCGATCCAGGAGGGCGAGTTCCAGACGCGGGACCCCGATCCCTCGGCCGACCCGACCAAGGGAGGAAGCGGGCACGGAACGGCGGTGGCCGGGGTGGCCGGAGCATCTGTGGAGGCACGAGCGGCGGGCGTGAACGGTGTCGCCCCGGACGCCCGCCTCGTGGCGCTCCGGGCGTTCGGCGGCGACGGGTTTGGACAGTCCGACGACATCGCCGCGGCAATTGTCTACGGCGCGTCGATGGGGGTCGACGTCCTCAACCTGTCCTTTGGTCGAACTCGCTCGGTGCCTGTGATCCGGGACGCCATCGAGTACGCCAGCCGCCAGGGCACGATCGTCGTGGCGTCTGCCGGCAACAAGCTGACCGACGATCCGCACTACCCATCGGACTACCCTCAGGTGTTGTCGGTGCTCTGGCTCGCGGAGGATGGAGAGGGGCTCCCGACCTTCAACCGGAGCCAATTTGGCATCGGAGTCGACGTCGGGGCACCCGGATCCGACGTCTACACCACCAACTTCCCCTCCAGTGTTGTACAGGCGGGAGACGACCCTACTCAGGAGGAGCTGTACCAGTCCTACACCGGATCGTCGTTCTCGGCCCCACAGGTGGCCGGGGCCGCCGCGCTTCTTCGATCCGTCGATTCGACCCTTTCACCGGCCTCCGTGCGGAGTGTGCTCACGGGAACGGCCGAAGACCTCGCAGACGAAAACTGGGACCACACGACCGGCGCGGGTCTGCTGAACGTGTCGGCCGCCCTCGGCCGGTCCTATCCGGCCACGACACAGATTCTCCGTCCCGATCACAACCAGGGCTTTCACGAACGCACCTCTGTTCCCGTCGTGGGTACGGCCGTGGACCCGAGCTTTCGCCACTTCGCCGTGTACTACGCCCGCGGCACCCGCGACTTCGACACGCGAACGGATCCCTGGATCCAGCTTCGCTCCCCGACCCCGAGACAGGCACTACGCGATACCCTGACGCAATGGGACCTTTCGAGCCTCGACGCCGGCGAATACACGCTTCGTCTCGTCACAACCCTCCAGGACGGACGCACCATCGAGGATCGGCGTCGGGTCATCGTGGACCGCACGCCCCCCACCCTCAGCGTTCGATTCCTCGGCAGCGGCCGCGTGGAGGGCGAAAACGGGATCGTGGGGGATCTGGAAACGGATGACCGGACGCGACTGACGACACGGATCCAGCTTCACGGGACCGAGACGACCGTCCAGAGCGAGCGGGTGGCCCGGCGTCACGGGCTCACCTGGTCCGAGCAGAGGGGGCGCGGCGGAACGGCGGCCGTCCGGATTACCGCCGAGAACGCCAGCGGCCTGCAGACGACCCTCGACACGACGCTCTCGATTCCCCCCGATCGAGAAAACACCGCACTCTTCCGCCGCACCGTCACCGACGTGCCGCGGGGAAAGTTGCTGCCCACCGCGCCCGATTTCGACGCGGACGGGCTCCCCGAACTCGTCCTCAACCGGTCCGCAAACGGCGGGGTCACCGACTCGCTCCGCACCTACGAGTGGACGGGGGAGGGGTTTGCCCTGGCCGACTCCCTACGGGCCCGTTTTTTTCCTCGTGCCATCGGCGATACGGACCAGAATGGGCGGCAGGAACTCCTCCTTCAGGTACGGGGGGGGACGCTTCTCCTCGAGCAGCCGACGCCCACGTCGTTTCCCGACTCTCTCGTCTTCGCCGATACAATCGGGGCCAACACGTCTCTGTCGTCCGTCGCAAACGGAGCGGCCCTCGCCGACCTTGACGATGACGGACAGGGCGAAGTGCTGGCGACGTCGTCCCGAGAAATCATCGGGTTCGAACGGACTCCGGATGGAGTTGCGCAGGCGTTTACGCTTCGGAACCCGACCGGGACGGCCGGGCGAGACTCGGCGCTGGGCAACGCGTTCGACACCCCGAAGCTTCTCGCCGGCGACTTCGACGCCGACGGTCAGGGGAATCTTCTCGCCGGCGACCGGGACGGCGACCTCGTCCTCTACGAGTCGACCGGCGACAATGCGCTGTCGGCGGTTTGGACCCAAGAGACGGCCCGCGTCGACGCCGGCAACCGGTTTGCTAAGGGCAATTTCGTGCCCGGGGAGGGAACGGAGTTCGCCACGATGACGACCTACTTCCGCGGAACCCTAGACAACGGCGAGTTTGCGCCCCCCATTTCCCGGTACTCGATCTGGCGGTCCACCGGCGACGACCAGTATGCTCGGGCCTACCGGCTCCCGGTGGCCGGGACCTACACCGATCTCGGGTCGATGACCGCCGCCGACGTGGACGAGGACGACGTGGACGAGCTTATCATCTCACATGCCCCGTCGCTTCTGGTGGCCGATCGGGCGGGGGACGGTTCCTGGCGCGTCCGCTACGCCAACGACGCAGGGGCGCCGCTTCAGAGCCGAAGCCTGACGGCCGTCGATCTCACCGGCGATGGCCATCCGTCCATTGTCGCGGAAACGGCCGGAAACCGGCTTGTGCGCTTCGCCGTCGACGAGCGCGCCCTCGCCGGAGCTCCGCCCCGATGGGTTCGTGCCCGGCCCACCGGCCGTGGCTCCGGTGTCCTGGAGTGGCGGGCGCCCGGAGCCGACTCCGTGGTCGTGTATGCGGGCCCCCCGGACGGCCCGCTCGACCGTGTGGCCGTCCGGGGAGACTCCTCCTACACGGTCACCGGTACCCGCACACGCCGGTATGCGCTCCGGGCGTGGGAGGGAGGGACTCCCTCGCCGCTGTCGTCTCCCCGCACCGTTCGACCGCACGCCCCGGCCTCCCTTACGAGGGTGCGATACCCGACCGCCGCGACCGTCCAACTCCACTTCGACGAGCCGCTGCAGTCGGGTCTTCGGTCCGAGCAATTCCGTTTCGGGCCGGACGCCATTCGGCCGGAGCACATTGTTCAGAGCGAGGGGCGGCTCGCCGTTACGCTGCACTATCGCGACGACGTGACCGGCCAATCCGCGCGTCTTCGCTGGGCGGACGTTTCGGACGCGGACGGGCTGGCGGTGGCCGACACGGCGGCGTTGGTGTCGTTTCCGGCCGCGGAACGGGCGTCCCTTTTTATTCAGGAGGCCGATATCCTCGATGAGCGTCGGGTCCGGCTCGTTTTCAACGAGCCGCTTCCCCGTGCCGCCGCCACGGATGCCGCCCGGTACGAGATTCGGCCTCGGGGACGGGTCGCCGACGTCACACAGGCCGACGATGCTCCGTCGACCGTTACGGTCCGCGTCGAGGGGGTGGTGATCGGGCCCAGCGGCCGGGAGACATCGCTTCGGGTCACCGAGATGCAGAGCACTCGGGGGGATCGGTTGTCGAAAGAGGGGAGTACAGTGCGGCTGACGCGCCCTGCAGAGGATCTTTCGAATGTGTACCTTTACCCGAACCCGTATCGTCCGCGGCGGCAGGACGGGGGCCTGACCATCGCCGGACTTCCCGGCCGGGCGACCGTTCGAGTCTACACGCCAGGAGGTCGACTCGTCCGGGTCCTTTCCGTGGACGACAATCGGGACGGGGCCGCGGAGTGGGACCTTCTCGACCGTCGCGGCCGAACCGTTCCGTCGGGGGTATACCTGTTCCGCGTCAACGCCCCGAACCAGAGCCCGGTCCTGGAGAAGGCGGCCGTCATCCGGTAGTTCGGTCGCCGGTGTGGCACCGTTCGGGCGTTGCTCCTCCAGCCTCCATACGAAATGAGTCGTAGCGCAAACTCGAAAGCGGCAGGGTCCGGCCTCCTCACCACCGTGACCGCGCTCGGGCTTCTTTGTCTTCCCGTCCTTGCGGCCGAACCGTCCACCTGGCCGCATCTCGTCGGGCTTTCGCTCCTGTCTTCCGTTGGGCTCGTCGGGCTCTGGCGTCGGGATCCGTTGACCACCGAGCAGGTGCTCTGGGGCGCACTCGTTCTCCGCCTGGCCTTTCTACCGCTCCTCCCCGGGCTCACCGACGACCTGTACCGGTACATCTGGGATGGGTGGCTCCAGGTGGAGGGCATCAATCCCTACCGCTACAAGCCGAACGCCGACGCCCTCTCTCGCTTTCAGTCCACCATCCTCTACGACCGGCTCAATTCTCAGCCGTACTACAGCGTCTATCCGCCTCTGACGCAGCTCGTCTTCTGGGTCGGAGGGTGGTTCTACTCCGTCGATTGGATGGTGAGCTACTACGTTCTGAAGGTGATGTTTACGAGTGCCGAGTGTGCGGGCCTCTGGCTTCTGAGTCGGCTCACCTCGGCCCGTAACCTTCTGCTGTACGCCTGGAACCCGCTCGTACTTCTCGAAACGGCGGGGCAGGGGCACACGGAAGCCCTCCTGGTGCTTTTCGTGGTCGGGGCCGTCTGGGCCGTACGGCGTGACGCCGCGGTTCTGGCGTCGCTGGCCGTGGCCGGGGCGGGGCTCGTCAAACTCTACCCATTCATCCTCTGGCCCTTTTTGGTTCGGCGCTACGGCTGGACAAGTCTCTGGCCGGGCGGGCTCTTCGTCGTCGGCGTCACGCTTCCCTACGCCGCGCCCTACGTTCTGCCCCACATAAAGGCCTCGGTCGACCTGTTTTCCCAACTCTTTGAGTTCAACGCCGGGCCCTACTACCTTGCGAAGTACATCTTTCGTCTCGCGACCGGAGCCGACTGGAGCAAGCAAATCGGGCCGGCGTTCCGCCAGATTTTTCTCGTGCTGCTTGGCCTGTTTTACCTTCTGGACTGGTGGAGGGACTGGTCGTTCCGTCGGGCCACCCTTCTCGCGTTCGGTACGTTTCTCTTCTTCGGCACGACGGTCCATCCGTGGTACTTCCTCCCGGTGTTGGCCGTCGGTATCCTGCACGAGCGGCCGGCGTGGCCGTGGTTCTGGGGAGGGGCGTTTTCGGTCGGAACGTATCTCTTCTACGTGGACGGGTCCTACTGGGTGTGGATCATCCTGGGCTGGGGCGGCGGGACCCTCCTCGGGCTCTGGCTCTACTGGGAACTGATCGAGCGCGCCTGGGCGGCGCTCTGTCGGGCGGGCGCCACGGGCCTGCAGTGGGCCCGGCGGACCTACGAGCGGAAGTAATCGAGCAGGTCCTTCGGGGTGGTCGCCGCCGCGTCGGCCCACGTGTAGTCGTCGTACCGGCGAAACCAGGTCAGTTGTCGCTTCGCGTAGCGCCGTGTGTTGCGTTTGACCAGGCGGACCATCTCGTCGTAGTCCATTTCCCCCCGAAGATGCTGAATCGGCTCCCGGTAGCCGATGGTGCTCAGCGGAGGCTCATCCAGCTCGACGCCGTCGATCTGCATCACGGCACGCACCTCCTCGAGCAGTCCCGCCTCCAGCATGCGGTCGACGCGGCGGTTGATGCGGTCGTAGAGCCGCTCGCGGTCGCGGTTCAGCACGACCGTGGTGTAGGAGTAGGGAGGCTCCGGCTGCTGCTCGTGGTAGTGCGTCAGCGGCTTCCCGGTGCCGTGATACACCTCTAGGGCGCGGATCACCCGCTGCGTCTTCGTGGGATCGGCCTTCTCGGCCTGCGTGGGGTCGACCTCCCGGAGCTCGTCGTAGAGCGCCTCGGGGCCTTCGTCCTCGAGGCGCTCCTCGAGCCAGGTGCGCACCTCGTCCTCGACGTCGGGAATGTCGGCCAGGCCCTCCTGAAGGGCATGGAGGTACAGGGTGGCGCCCCCCACGACGAGGGGCGTGCGGCCCCGCTCCCGGATGGAGGCGATCCGCCGGTTCGCCTCGTCGGCGTAGGTGCCCGCCGAGATGGGGGACCGGAGCGAGCGCTCGCCGATGAAGTGGTGGGGCACCCGGCCGAGCGCCTCCGCGTCGGGCTTGGCCGTGCCAATGGTGAGCTCTTCGTAGATTTGCCGACTGTCGACCGACACAATCTCGGCGTCCAGCCGCTCCGCGAGGCGCAGGCTCACCTCTGTTTTGCCGACGGCGGTCGGGCCGACGAGGGTCGGGATTGGGGCGTCCTGCTTTGCTGCCGACAACGGTTCGTTCATAGGGGCTCGGTGCTTTGACTGAGGGCGCCCGACGAGCCCAATTCTAAGGCCCGGGGGATCGTTTCGGGCAAACAAAAAAGCCCACCGCCGGAAGCCGGCGGTGGGCGAACGGGAAGATCCCGAATGGAGACGCGTGCCGTTAGGCCTGCGCGGCCACCGGCTCGCTGTACTCGTCGACGTCGAAGCCTTCCTCGACCGACTTCGCCCGGGCGATGTTGTAAATCAGCACACCGTATCCGGCCTTCGCCAGCACATCGGCGATGGTGTAGCCGACCTGAATGGTCGCCATGGCACCGGGTGCCTCAGCCGGGTAGTTTCCGACAAACATCGGCACCATGTAGACAATCGGGTAGAAGCCCCAGGTGAAGAGCAGAAGCAGGCGGGCGTTGCCAATCAGCGTGGCGACCTCGCTGGACTGCTTCTGGATCACGTCTCCCAGCTGCGTGAACAGCACGTACAGCAGGTAGACAAAGGGCAGCGTGCTCAGGAAACCCCAGAGCCCGCGCGTACCGAAGAGGCTGGCGTCGCCGCTGATCTCTCCGGGGTAGCCGAGCGCGATCATGAGGGCGGCCGCAAAGCCGAGCTTTGCCGCCAGGGGCCCACTCTCGCCCTTCGGAAGGTCCATTACGAGCACCAGCTCAACAACGAGCAGCGGGACGGTCAGCAGCCAGTCCACGTACCGGTAGGCGTCGTTGAAGGACTCACCGGTAGGCTCGTACATATTCATCGACTGATTCAGGGCGTAGGCCCCTTCCCAGCTGTTGAAGATCCGGAAGTAGTGGTACCCGGCAATGAAGACCACCAGCGCCGAGACCATCATCGAGATCCGGTACTTCGGCGCCAAGTTCTTCTGGGCCAGGACGAAGAAGACGAACGCGGCCGCCATGGTCGCGACCGTGAACGAGAACATGTTGTACACCAGCGAATACTGCGCCGGCGAAAGTGTCGGAAGTTCCTGTAGCATGGTAGGCCTCCGTTTTGTGGGTGATATTGCGACAGTGGGGGACGTGGTGCAGGCACCGATCCAGTGTATAAAAGTCCGACCGGATCGACGATAACACCCCTCCCCCGATTTGAGGGACTAATTCACCCCCAGAAATCGGAATGAAGCTGGAGCATCTTCCGAAAGCGGAAGCGCTTCTGTTGTAAGAGTGACACCACTCTTGACAGTGCTCCAGATTGGATCCTTCTGACATGTCCAATATACATTCCAGAGGGTAAGGTCCCAATTCTTCGGCCCGGCCTTCACAGTACAAATTGTGAGATAGCAGTTATAAATAGGGGCGAGAACAGGGGAAAGCCCCGAGTTTCAAGAAGTTAGAGGACTGGTGACTCACACAACTGCTCCCACACAGTCGAGGGCACGCCTCTGGAGCGGTCCGGATCACCCGGCCGCGGGGACAGAAAGCGGGGTCCGTTTGTCGACGAGGACACGGGGAGCGACCCCGTTCCGGATTCTGCACCCCAATTCATTCAGTTGTGCCCCCACTAGCGTCGTCGGATGGACCGGCCGAGGGCCTCGTGGGACCCATAGATCAAAAGCAAAATCCCCTTGACGACCAGGAGATTGGTCATCAGGAAAAACGTGGCCTCCTCAACCGGCAGGCTCCCAACCGAGAGGCCGAGCGTATAGGTGCCGGAAATCGTCCAGATGCCGGTTGCGATGGCGATCGCGTCGGCGCCCCACAGATATACGGTGGGCACCCCAACGGCGTAGAGAAGCGTCCGCCGATGGCCCCAGAGCGTTTCTCCGTCGTAGAGCCACATTCCGGCGAGGAGGGGACCAGCCCAGGTCAGCACGAGCCCCATGTATAGCCCTTTCGGCCCGCTGGCGAGCAGCAGTGCGCCCGCGACGCTGACCGCCGTAAATGCGAGAAAGCCCGTCCAGGCGCTCTCGGGGCCTGCGGGGGGCACCGGATCGTTCTGGCGGCCGAGGTACTGAAACAGAAAGAGCCCCGTGAGGATGGGCTGGAGGATAAAAAACAGGTATTCCTCGACGGGCACGAAGCCAATGGTCGCGAGCACGCGGTTGGGTCCGTACCACCATACCTCCCGGGCCACGAGGTAATTGTCCCAGGCGGTCGTGTAGCTGAGGGCGATGCCCGCGATGAGTGGCAGGGCCATGCGCCCCCGCCAGCCTCCGAACTCGTCCAGCGAGGCGGGGAGCGTGGCGGCCATCAGGACGATCGGGGGCAGGACCAGTACGAGATGGAAAACGAGATACGACATCGATCTCAGGGGGGGTAGGTCGGGGGGAGGGAGCCGCAATTCGTCAGGCGAGATCAGACAAGATGGCCCGGGCAGCGTTCCGCCCGGAGGCGCCCATGATGCCACCGCCCGGATGGGTGCTCGCGCCGGTCAGAAACAGCTGGTCGACCGGGCCCCGGTAGGAGGCGAGTCCGAGCGCCGGCCGGCCGGCGAACATCTGGTCCAGGCTCATCTCGAGGTGCATCACGTTGCCGCGGTAGAGGCCCAGGTTGCGTTCGAGCCACTCCGGATGTTGAAAGAGTTGCCCGACGATGTGGTCGCGGATGCCCGGGGCGTACGTCTCAAACTGGTCGATGAGACGGTCCGCCACGGCGTCGGCCACGTCGGCCCACGCGCGTCCCCCCGACAGGTCGTACGGAAAGTACTGCCCCCAGAGCCAGAGGACTTCGCCCCCTGGGGGCGCGAGCGTATCGTCGGCCGCGCTGAAGGTCATCGCCACGAGGGGCGGATCCTGGGCCGGTCGGTTGCTCAGGTAGTCCCCGTACGCGGTGTGGAGCTGGTCCAGATCCCGGCACAATAACTGCAGGCCCGTTCGCGCCTCGAGGCCCGGGGCAGCAGTGTATTCGACTGGCTGGTCGAGCGCGAGCCGGAGCATCGCCCCGAACCCGTTGCCGACCCGCAGGCCATCGGCCCCCTCGGGCCGATGTTCCGCCGGCAGGAGGTGGTCGAACGTTTCCCGGGCGTGGGTGGCAGAGCAGACGGCCCGGCTGGTGTAGACCTCCCCACGAACCCGAATGCCCCGGGCATTTCCCCGCTCCACGAGAATGTCCTGCACGGGGCTGCCGGTGTAGATGTCGCCGCCGTGCGCCTCGATATGCCGGCGAAGGGCCTGGGTGAGCTCGCCGGAGCCTCCCTTGGGCCGGGCCACACCGCCGTCGTGGTAGAGCGGGTGCCAGAGGGCAAACGGGCCCGTCAGGGGCTCGGTGGGGGGCGGCCCCGACTGTGCCGCCATCCAGGCGACGAGGGTTTGGAGCTTCTCCTCATCGAAGTAGCTCTTGACCACGTGCTCGTAGGGACGCAGAATGTGACGAAGTTCCTTGTGCCAGGGCAGGGTAGAGGTCTCCCCGAACGCCAGTCGCTTGCCGATCTGCCAGGGCGTTGGTGCGCTGAGAAAGAGGTCGCGCATCGTGCGGGCGAACCCCCGCCATTCCGTGACGAATGAATGGTACGCCTCGCCCTCTCCCGGGAACTTCGACTCAATGTGCTGAACCGTGCGGTCGAGGTCACGGTAAATATATACGACATCCCCGTCCGGAAACGGCGCGACGAACATCGGATCCAGGTCAATGTACTCGAGGCCGTATCGGTCGAGTTCGAGCTCCTCGACGACGGGCGTCTGCCGGATGAGAATGTGGGCGCTGCCGCCGAGGTCAATCTGGTATCCGGGCACCTTCTCCTGTGTGGAAACGGCGCCTCCGACACGCGTCCTCTGTTCGAAGACGCCGACCCGGTACCCTGCCTGGGCGAGGTAGGCCGCCGTAATGAGGCCGTTGTGCCCCGCCCCAACCGTGATTACGTCATAGTCCATAGACACATCGTAGAGCTTGAAAATGGCTGCACCAATCAACCTCGGCAACAGAGAGTGCGAACCAAAAGGAACTACGTCATTTTTACGCTCAGCAACGGGAAATTTGCGAAACCGTTGCGGCGTTTGAGCGTGGACGTTAAGTGATGGTGAAGTACCCACACGTGCGTTGTCGTCCGAGGGCTTCACTCCGCATCCCTAGACTTGAGTTCCACGACGGCGGGCTCCATCATGAATTGGATTTATCAGGTTCTGAGTTTCTTCGTCGCCTTCGGTCCCGTCATCCTGGGAACGTTGCTCTGGCACTTCATCTGGAGCGACGATTCCGACTCGTCCGGGGGGCCGCCGGGGGGACCGAGTTGGACCCCCACCCCTCCGCCCCCGTCCATTTCGGGGGATCGTCTGCCGCGGCACGACCGGCCGGTCCGGACCCCGGATCTGCCGACCCGCGAGCGCACCTAGGCTCGACCGTCCGCTTGCCCGCTGGCGGTCGGGCCTGAACCGCCGACGGCGTCTTTCCATCGTGCGGCCGCCGACCGTTCCCTCTTCGGCTTGTCCCGGCACCCCTCCTCAGTCCCATCGGCATGCCTCAACCGATGTAACGTTCTCGTTGGCAGGCCGGAAGGCCTTCGTCCCGATCGATCACTCCTCGCATTACCTGCGCCCCATGGACCTTTTCAACCGGACCGAACTGCGTCGCCTCGCCGAGTCGAGTGAGAGCGTCTGTATCTCGTTGTACATGCCCACTCACCGTAACGAGTCGGACTGGTCGCAGAACACGACCCGGCTCAAGAACCTGCTTCGAGATGCCCGGAATCAGCTCCGGGATCAGGAGTACCGGGAGGACGAGATCGACGACCTTCTGGCGGAGGCCCGACAACTGCTGGACCGGACCGGGTTCTGGCGGGAAAGCATCGGGGATGGGCTGGCCCTCTTTATCGGTCAGACGTTTACCGACGCGTTTCGCCTCCCGCTGACGTTCGAGGAGGTTGCGGTGGTGGAACAGCAGTTTCACCTCAAGCCTCTCTTTCCGCTCATCGCGGCCAACAACCGGTTCTACCTGCTTGCCCTGAGCCAGAACGACGTGCGGCTCTATCAGGGCACGCACCAGTCCATCAGCGAGATTGAGAGCACCGAGATTCCCGGGAGCATCCTCGAGGCGCTTCGTATCGACGACGATACGGAGCAGACCCTTCAGTCTCACATCCAGAACCGGGCGAGCGGGACGGACGGCGAGCGCATGGACGCCGCCTTCCACGGACACGGCAGCGGCGGGGGAGGGGATGACGTCACCAGCGAGCCGCAGGACGAACTCAAGCGCTTCTTCCGTGAGGTCGACGAGAGCGTCAATGAGCACCTGACCGAGGAGACGGTGCCCCTCGTACTCGCCGGCGTGTCGGAGTACCTTCCGCTGTACCGGGAGGTCAACAGCTACACGTCGTTGATTGACGATGAGATTGTGGCCGGGAATCCCGACTCCTTCAGTGTCGACACCCTCCACGAAAAGGCCTGGGACATCGTCGAACCGGTCTTCCTCCAGGCCGAGAAAGACGAGCTCGACCGGTTCGAGCAGCTCTACTATCAGGACGACGACATGGCCTCCGACGACTTCCATGAGGTCATTCCCGGCTGCGCGTACAGTCGCGTGGACACCCTCTTCGTGCCGGTGGGAGAGCACCGGTGGGGCCGGTTCGACTCCGACACCAACACGGTGCAGGTCCATGAGACCCAGCAGCCCGGGGATGGGGACTTGCTCAATTACGCAGCCGTCTCCGCGTACCTGAATGGAGCCACGGTGCACGCCCTGACGCCCGAAAAGATGCCCGGTGGCCGGAGCATCGCCGCTACCTTCCGCTACCGAGCCGACGTGGCGGCGAACGAGAGCGGGTAAGCCGCCACAGTTTCCAGGCTGAAAACCGCCTGGGAGCCCCATGAGTTCGTGATAAATTCCTTTATCAAACACACTAACCGTCGCTGGTAACATTGTTTATCATGAATTACGACCACGCGGCTGCGTTCATCCGTAGCCTCACGTCGGCCGAGACGCGGCGGGCCTATCGCTACGATCTCGAGTGCTTTCTCACATTTTTGGAGCGCACAGCGGACGCCCAGGGTCCCGTGGAGGCGTCGGCGGACACGATCGAAGACTATCTCCGTGCACTGAAGCGGAAATCCCTGGCCGCTTCTACCAAGCGGCGCAGAACTGCGGCCCTTCGACAATTCTATGATTGGCTTCGGGAGACGGGCGCCGTCTCGTTGAACCCAGTCCCCGGCACCGTCTCGTTCGGCTCCGATACAGGGGGCAACGAGCCGTCCGGACGTACCGTGGATCGAGACGCGCTCTCCAGGCTTCTCACGGAAATTGACCGGGGGACCGCGCAGGGACAGCGGGATTACACGCTCATCCTGGTCATCGTCTACGGCGCGCTGCGACGTACGGAGGTGGCATCGCTAG
>JBDGQP010000082.1:0-10253 GCA_042218975.1 Salinibacter sp. | reverse complement strand
GCTGGACGGTGAAGGAGGCCATCGACCTCGACGTGCCGGCCCCCGTCATCACCGACGCGCTCATCTCGCGGCTCGACTCGCGGGTCGAGGACTCCTACACCCACAAGCTGCTGGCCGCCATGCGCAACCAGTTTGGGGGCCACGACGTGAAATCGAGTGAGGAGTGACGAATTTGGAATGACGAATTGAGGGGCAGCCTCATTCCCCTGGCCGCCGACGTTCTGGAACTCCACATTCCCCACTCGCAATTCCTCACTCGACCATGCCCGACATTCAGCCGCACCTGTTCGTCATCTTCGGCGCGACGGGCGACCTCACGAAGCGAAAGCTCATCCCGGCCCTCTTCCACCTGATGCAGGACGAGGACGTGGCCCGGCGCTGCGTCGTTCTTGGGGCCGCCCGCTCCGACTGGTCGGACGAGCGGTTCCGCGAAGAGGCCCGGACGGCCCTCCGCGAAGACGGGTACGCCGAGGAGACGGTGTCGACGTGGTGCACCCGGAACCTCTTCTATCAGTGCCTCGGGGAGGACGGAGACGACTACGAGGCGCTGCGCGGCCGCGTCGACCAGCTGGAGCGCCACCTCGACCTGCCCGGCAACCGCGCCTTCTACCTCTCGCTCCCGCCCAGCGTCTACGGCCCGGCCATCGACGGGCTCGGGGAGGTGGGCCTCAGTGAAAGCCCGGGCTGGACGCGCGTCGTGGTGGAGAAGCCGTTCGGGTACGACCTGGCGTCGGCCCAGGCCCTGAACGAGCGGGTGCACCGCCACTTCGAGGAGGACCAGGTCTACCGGATCGACCACTACCTCGGCAAGGAGACGGTGCAGAACCTGATGGCCTTCCGGTTCGGCAACGCGATGTTCGAGTCGCTCTGGAACCGGGAGCACATCGAGCGGGTCGAGATTACGGTGTCGGAAGCCCTGGGCGTCGGGGGGCGCGGAGGGTACTACGACCAGTCCGGCCACGTGCGCGACATGGTGCAGAACCACCTCACGCAGCTCCTCACACTGACGGCGATGGAGCCGCCCGCCAGCATGAACGCCGACGCCATTCGGGACGAGAAGGTAAAGGTGCTCAACGCCGTGCAGCAGCCCGACCCGGACGAGGACATCGTCTTCGGGCAGTATGAGAGCGGGACAATCGACGGGGAGCCGGTGCCCGCCTACCGCGGGGAGACGGACGTCCCCGCCGACTCCGACACCGAAACGTTCGCGGCCCTGCGCCTCAACGTCGCCAACTGGCGGTGGCAGGGCGTGCCGTTTTACCTGCGCGCGGGCAAACGCCTGCCGCGCAAGCTCACCCAAATCGCCGTACAGTTCCAGGGCGCGCCCGTCTCGCTCTTCCAGGAGGACGGTCGGCCCTGCATCCCCCAGAATGCCGATTGTGAGGCCCGCTCCAACGAACTGCTCATCACGCTGCAGCCGGACGAGGGCTTCGACCTGCGCTTCGAGGTGAAGGCCCCCGGGGACAACGGCAACGGCACGATGAACCTGGAGACCCAGCAGCTCAGCTTCTCCTATCAGGACGCCTTCGGCCCGGTGCCCGACGCCTACGAGACGCTCCTCCGCGACATCATCGTCGGCGACCCCACGCTCTTCGTGCGGGCCGACGAAGTGGAGGCCTCCTGGCAGCTCTACGGCCCGCTCCTCGAGTCCGACGCCCCCGTGCACCCGTACGAGGCCGGTACCTGGGGGCCCGACGCCGTCGACCGTCTCCTCGAGGACTGGACCTCCGGCGCCGCCCGGCCCCGTGCGCTCCGCTCGACGGCCGGGGCGGTGTCGTAGCCGGGGCACTCCTACACGGCGATCCGCATCAGATCAGCCCTTCGAACGGACCCTCTCGCACACATGTCCTACGACCTCATCGTCATCGGTGCCGGCCAGGGCGGCGGCCCCCTCGCCGGGACCGCCGCCGACCATGGCCAGTCCGCCGCTCTCATCGAACGGAAGCACGTGGGCGGCACCTGCGTAAACGAGGGCTGCACGCCCACCAAGACCATGATTGCCAGCGCCCGCGTGGCGCACCTGGCTCGCCGCGCGGAGGACTACGGCGTCCACACCGGCGACGTCTCCGTGGACATGAAAACCGTGCGGCGGCGCAAGCGCGACATCGTCGAGTCCTTCCGGGCCGGCAGCCGCAGCAGCGTGGAGGCGACCGACGGCCTCGACCTCGTCGAAGGCGCCGCTCGGTTCGTCGACGACCGCACCGTCGAGGTGACGTTCGACGACGGGACAACCGAAACCCTGACCGCGGACCGCGTCGTTGTCAACACCGGCACGCGGCCCGTCTTTCCCCCGATCGACGGGCTCGACGAGGTCGACGCCCTCACCTCGACCTCCGTCATGGAGCTGGGCGCCGTCCCCGAGCACCTGCTCATCCTCGGCGGGGGGTACATCGGCCTCGAGTTTGGACAGATGTTCCGGCGCTTCGGGGCCGACGTCACCATCGTCGACCGCGGCGCCCACATTCTCGGCCACGAGGACGACGACGTCAGCGAGGCCCTCGAGGAGATCCTTCGGGAGGATGGGATCCGAATCCTGAACGAGACGAGCATGACGGCGGTCGAGTCGGACGACGACGGCCCCATCAGGGCCCACCTGGAGGGGCCCGACGCCCCCGATACGGTTCAGGGCTCTCACCTGCTGGTGGCGGTGGGGCGCCGCCCGAACACGGATGCCCTCCATCCCGGGGCCGCGGGGGTCGAGCTCACGGAGCGCGGCTACGTGCAGGTCAACGACCGCCTCGAAACGACGGCCGACGGGGTGTACGCACTGGGCGACGTCACCGGCGGTCCCGCCTTTACCCACATCTCGTACGACGACTACCGCGTGCTCTGCGGCAACTGGTTCCACGACGCGGGGGACACGACCGAGGACCGGCTCGTGTCCTACACCCTCTTTACGGATCCGCAGCTCGGGCGCGTCGGCCTCAGTGAGGAGCAGGCCCGCGAGCAGGGACGCGACGTGGTGGTGGCCCAAATGCCAATGACACACGTCGCCCGCGCCCTCGAGGTCGACGAGACCCGCGGCCTCATGAAGGCCCTCATCGACCGAGAAACGAATCAGCTACTCGGGGCGACCATTCTCGGCATCGAAGGGGGAGAGCTGATGTCGGTGTTGCAGACGGCCATGATGGGGAACGTCCCGGTCGACCGTCTCCAGTCCGCGCCGTTTGCGCACCCGACCCTCACCGAGTCGCTCAACAACCTCTTCTCGGGCCTCGACCTCGGGCCGTCCGCCGGTCGTCCGCGGGCGAACAAATAGCGACGGCCGACGGGCGCATGGGCGGCCTCCTCGTTTGGAGAGGAGCGGACCGAGCGGACTGTCAGGGGGCGTCCGGGAACGCGAACCTGAGGGGCTGAGCGGGGTTGCGGTCAGTGTCCCGCTCCGCAACGGCTCCGCTGACTTTCGCCAACGTCCCCGGGACCAATGCCCCCGATGCCCGCGTGCCTGTCCCCCCTTCTCCGCGGCGGGACGCGCCGATCGCTCCTGCTTGGCGGGGCGGCCCTCGCCCTCCTCGTCGGGTGCGCCGGGGGCCGACCTTCCGGAGACGTTCTTCGACTATCAGAACTACGTGACGGTCCACGGCCTCACCGTGCCCACCCGCTTCAAGGGGTACTCGTACTCAGAGACCGGAGGGGTCGGCGACACGCTCCGCAACGCGGCCGTCGCCGACAGCATCTCCTACCGGCGCCCGTTCGACGCGTCGACGCTGGAGCCTCCCGCATCCGCCCGGTTCGTGCCCCTGCCGGGAGAGGGGGAGTGAGCGGGGGCGAACGTCGAAAAGGACGACCGGACGGGGGGGCGGGGCCGTCGGGGTCCAGGAGCGCAAGATGCTCACGGAACTGTAACGTTGGGGCCGCCCAGAAAAACGCTCGAACCTGCGGCTTTCAGGACACGTTGTGTGCAGCTAAATAGTATATCCAAATTCTTCCTCGTCATGCCAGTGTCCGGCGACGATACGTCCCGAACAGTGCCCTCCGGCGCGAATGCCCGCAACGGCGTTCCCTCCGGGGCCGCTCTTCGCGAGCAGGCCGTGGCGGCCGCCGGGGCGCTCCGGCGCCGGAACGGCCTCGACGTGTCCCCGGAGCGCCTGCGCACGTTCCTGCAGGCGAAGACCGTGACGCCGGAGACGCTCTTCGGTGCGCTGGCCGACTTCGGGCGAGCCCACGGGCTGGCCGCCACGGCCGGGACCGTCGCGACCCATGACCTGCTGGGGAGAGCCGCGGTGGGGGACCTGGTACTGCTTCCCGGCCCCACGATCGGGATCCTCGAGGAGGTGCGCACCGAGGCGGGACAGATCTCCTTCTACGACGTCGAGGCCGAGCGCCTGCGGCTGAGGGCGGTCGACGACCTCGCAGACGATGAGGCCCCGCTCCGCCTTCTTCACCTCGACGGGGAGAGCCACAGTTTCCTGCGGGACCGCGCCCAGGACCCGGATCTTCAGAGCGACGCGTCGGCCCACTACGACCCGCACGACCACCAGGAGAACATTCAGGAGACGTTCGCCAGTCTCCTGCGCCTGCTGAGCGACGAGTCGGGCGACCTCATCACGATCGCGATCTACGCCTCCGTCGTCGCGCTCTTTTCCCTTACGATTCCGATTGCCTCACAGGGCATCATCGACTCGGTCTCGCTGGGCACGTTCACCAACCAGATCGTCGTGCTCTGCGCCGCCGTGAGCGTGGGACTGCTGCTCTACGGCGCGTTCAACGTGCTGCAGTACTACACGGTCGACATGCTGCAGCGCCGCCTCTTCGCCTCCACGGCGCTGGAGATGGCCTACCGTCTGCCCGCCATGAAGCGCTCGGCGCTGGAGGGGGAGTACGGCCCCGCCCTGGTGAACCGGTTCTTCGACGTCGTGGCGATGCAGAAGAGCCTGTCGAAGCTGCTGCTGAGCGGAATGGAGTACGCCTTGATCGCACTGGCGAGCCTGGTGCTGCTCACCCTCTACAGCACGTTCTTCCTGATCGTCGGCCTGCTGGCGGTTCTGTTCGTGCCGGTGCTCATCTGGGGCCTCGGCCGGAACGGCCTCACGACGAGCATCGAGCAATCCAGCACGAAGTACGCGATGGCCCACTGGCTGGAGGACCTCGCCCGGTGCCAGCAGAGCTTCAAGCTCAACGGGGCGATGTCCTACGTGCACACCCGCACCGATCGGATCGCGTCCGAGTACGTGCGGACCCGGGGCAATCACTTTCGTGTGTTCGGCCGTCAACTCGCGGCGGCGGCCATCGTCCGGGCGCTCATTGTAGGGCTGGCCCTCGGCATTGGGGGCTACCTCGTCACGGGCGGCCAGATCACACTCGGCCAGTTCGTCGCCGCCGAGCTCGTGATCGCCTACCTCACGCGGTACGGCTTCGATCTCGTGGAGCTGTTTATGTCCGGCTACGACCTGCTCACGGCGATCAGTAAAATCCTGCACGTGACGGAGAAGCCGCTCGAGTCCCTGGGAGGCGAGGACGTGCCGGCGGGGACGGGCCCGGCCACGCTCCGGCTGCGGAACGTGACCGTCGGCTACGGGGGCGAGCGTCCGGCCCTCGACGACGTGTCGGTCGACGTGGAGGCCGGCGCGCACCTGTGCGTGGTCGGGGAGAGCGGCGCCGGCAAGACGACCCTCACCCGGGCGATCATGCGCCTCCACGACCTGAACGGGGGACAAATCACGTTCGACGAGCACGACATCTCGCGCCTCGACACGAAGGCCTACCGTCAGGTCGTGGGCCTGGCCCTGCCCACCAACGAACTGTTCAAGGGCACGGTGGAGGAAAACATCACGATGGGGCGGACCTTCGACTACGGCGACCTGGAGCAGGCCCTGCGCCTCGCGTGTCTCCACGAGGACGTCCTGGCACTGCCAGACGGCCTGAAAACGCCCGTGATGTCCGCCGGGCTGGAGTTTCCGGAGGGGCTCGTGCGGCGCATCATGATTGCCCGGGCGGTCATCGGCGAGCCGCGGGTGCTCGTCCTCGACGAGGCGTTCAACGGCCTCGAGGAGTCGATGAAGCGGCGGCTCGCCGACCGCATCTACGGCCACGATGCCTGGACGCTCATCTCGGTGATCGACGACAACCCCGCGGCCGTACGCCGGGCCGATCGCGTTGTCGTGCTCGACGGCGGCCGCGTGGCGTGGACGGGGCCCCCCGACCGGCTGCGCAGCGATCCCGGTGAGTTTCTGGAAGGACACTTCCCGCAGCTCGTGGCGGCGCTCCGGCGCGACCCGGCTGTCCCCTGAAGCCCCGTTCCCGATTCGTCCTACGCAGTACCCACCCCCCCCCACGACCCCGCCATGTCGTCTTCGCGCCCCGATGATGAGTCCTCCGACGCGGCCGGGTCCACGTCGCTGGCCTGGGGCCGGCAGTGGAGCCGGTCCGCCTCGTCGAACGGCGACGCCCGCGTGCTGCGCACCAGTGCCCTGCAGGCCGCCCAGACGCCGTCCGCGGCACGCACCATCATGCTGGGGGCCCTCGCCGTACTCGTCGCGCTCGCGATTGCGCTCCTGTTCGTGCCGTGGCGGCAGACCGTTTCGGGCACCGGAGAGGTCACGGCGTACTCCCCGGACGCCCGCCCCCGGTCGGTGGAGGCCCAGATCCCGGCCCGCATTGGGTCCTGGCAGGTCACCGAGGGCGACGAGGTCGCCGCGGGGGACACGATCGCGGTGCTGGAGGACATGAGCACCTCGTACATGGACAATCAGTTTCCCCGCCGCATCGCGGAAAATCGGGCCGGGGTGCTCCGCACCCTCCGCCTGGAGGTCGATCGGGCCCGACGGTCTCTCTCGCAGGCCCGCCAGAAGCTCCGGTCGGCCCGCGCGAAGGTAACCAACGCATCGCTCGGCGTCGAGACGGCCCGCCAGCGGTACCGTCGCGTGGAGGCGCTGCAGCAGGACGGGATCGAGTCGGTCCGCTCCCTCGAAACCGCCCGGCTCAAGTTGCAGAAGGCGCGCACCGACTCCATCGCGGCCGCCGCGGACCTGCAGGCGGCCCAGCAGGCGGTCGCGTCGGCCCGGCTCAACGTCCAGCAGAAGGAAAGCACGTTGAAGGCACAGCGGGCCAAGCTGAACCTTGAGCTCGAAAACGCCCAGGAGCGGCAGGCGGCCTCCGTCGTGCAGGCCCCGATCGCCGGCACCGTCGCCCGGATCAATCAGGTCGGCCCGGGCCAGACCGTAAAGTCGGGGGACAAACTGGCGTTCATTGTGCCGGAGAGCGACGACCGGGCCGCCGAGCTCTTCGTGAGCAGCATCGGGGCGTCGCTCGTGCAGCCCGGCGAGCGCGTCCAGCTGCAGTTTTCCGGCTTCCCGGCCCTACAGTTTTCCGGCTTCCCCAACGCCTCGGTCGGCACCTTCTCGGGCACGGTCCGCTTCGTGAACCCGGTCGACGACGGCACCGGGCGGTTCCGCCTCCTCGTCGTGCCCGATACGTCGGAGGGCCGCCCGCCGTGGCCCGGCAACAACTTCCTGCGACAGGGCGCGTCGGTACGGGGCAGCGTGCTGCTCTCGAACGTGTCCCTCGGCTACGAAATCTGGCGCCGCATGAACGGCCTCCCGCCCCAGGTGTCGATCCAACAGGGACAGGCGTCGTCGAAGTAAGCTTCCCCCGTCAAGAATCGTTCAGGAATCGTCGTGCGCCTCGTCGCTCTCTATGCGAAGGGAGGTCTGTCGCGAGGGACGCCCCCTGGTTCTCCGTCGACACGGGGGCCCGCCCGCCTCGCTTACCGCCGCTACCCGACCCGAGCGGCACAAAAACGGTCGGCCTCGAATTTGTCAGAGAAACTGTGCACGGTCACTACCTCTTCCGGGTAAGGTGCGCGCTTGCCCCCGGTATCTGATATCCCGATCCGTGAACAAGTGTCCACCGTCCGTCTTCTGCTCGCGGCGATGCACGGTCCGCGGCGATCGCGGAAGATCGCTTGCGTACGGTCTCACGGATCGGTAAGGCCCAGTCCCCTCGAAGGTTACGTCTCGCTCGCCCGCCGCTCCCCCGCACGATGGCCGTCCGTTTCCGCCTCGCCGTCGTCCTCCTCATCCCGCTGTGCTTTTTCAGCACGCCCGCCGCGTCCCAGCAGGGGCCGACGGTGCCGTCGACTCCACGCGCGGACACGGCAGGCACCCCGGTCCCGTGTCGGGCCGACGACTGTCCGGTGCTGGAGCTGGACGCGTTCCTGCGCCGGGTACTCCGGAACAGTCCACAGGCCCGGTCGCTCCGGCTGGCTGGCGACCGAGCGGCGGCGCAGCTGCTCGACGCCCGCGGCGGCTTCGGGCCCCGTCTCGTGTCGGGCTACGAGTACAAGACGAAGGCGAACAAGGCGAAGCTCAACGTGCTGCGGAGCGGCCTTCGGCAGCCCCTGAACCTGCCGATGAGCCCGACCCTGACGGTCGACTACCGCCGTGGGGTCGGATCCAGTGCCGATCCGTCGGTGGCGACCTCCCGGGTGGGCGAGACGCGCATCGGAGTGTCCCTCTCGCCCCTGGCGGGCTTGTTTACCGACAAGCGCCGCGCCGCGCTCGACAAGGCCCGCCTGGCGCCCCGCCGCGCCCGCGCACAGCAGGCAAAGGAGCGAAACAAACTGCTTCGGGACGCCACCCACGCGTTCTGGGACTGGGTCGGGGCCCGCCGCAAGCTCGACATCGCCCGGGATCTGCTTGAGCTCGCCCGGCGGCGCGAGACGCTCATCACCCGACAGGCCCGCGCCGGTGAGGTGCCCGCCATCGACAGTGTCGAGGCGCGGCGAATCACCGCCGGCCGCGAGGGCACCCTCGCGGACGCCGTCCGCGCCGCGACGCAGAAGCGCGTCACCCTCGCGACGTTTCTGTGGGGGGACGAGGGCGCCGCGCAGTCCGTCCGCTACGCCCCCCCGCCGGTGCCGTCGGACTCGACCCCAGAACCGATCCGCACGGCGGCCGCCGTCGACACGGCGCTCGCGCGCCGGCCCACGCTCCGGACGCTCGATGTGAAGCAGCGGCAGGCCCGCATCGAGCAGTCCCTCGCCCGCAGCCGCCTCCGGCCCAACCTCAAGCTGAAGGCCCAAGCCGTGTCCTACAACGAGAGCCCGCTGAACGTGACGGACGTGAAGGTGGGGCTCGAGATCGAACAGCCGCTCTTCTTCCGACAGGGACGGAGCGACGCGGAGAAAGCCCAAATCAAAACGCGCCGGCTCGACCTTAAGCAGGACATCGCCAAGCAGAAGGTGCGGGCCGACGTCGAGGCGGCCGTCGTGGCGCTCCGTCAGGCCCGGCGGCGCGCGCGATCGGCCCGGCGCAGCGTCGCGCTTGCCCGTCGCCTCCGAGCGGCCGAGCAGCGCCGCTTCGACCAGGGACAAGGCACGCTCTTCCGACTCAACCAGCGCGAGAAGTCGCTGGCCTCGGCCCGGCGGAAGCTGGTTTCCGCCCGGATCGACGTGCTTCGGGCCCGCGCCACCTACCGGTGGGCCACCGGCACCATCGCCGACCCGTACCGCCCCCGCTGACTGCCCGCCCCCGGCTGTCCCGGGGGCGGCACGCGGTGCGTGGGGCCGATAGGCGAAATCGACGCCGGCTCTGTGCCGCGGCCCCGACGGACGGAGCCAATACCAGTTTGCTCTCCCGACCGGTCACTGGTAGGTTCGGGGACGGTATTTTCCTCACCACCCCGGGCAACCCCTTTCGCGGCCGGGAGCCGCCGCCTCCCGTGGGCCGATTCGACATGAGAGTGGCCTCCGGCCGACGTGGGGGCACTGCGGTCGGGGCCACGGGGCACGGCGTCGGGCGCGTCGGGCACGCCCGGTGCGCCCGTGCTACGAACTCGAGGCCCGTTCCTGCATGGACTGGATCGTCCTGCTGCCGCCCGTCGTGGCGATTGTTCTGGCCCTGTGGACGCGCCAGATCTACCTGTCGCTCTTCGCGGGCCTCTGGCTGGGCACCACGATCCTCGCGGGAGGCAATCCGGTGGCCGGACTCCGGGGGGTGGCCGACCAGCTCGTGGCCGCGTTCACCAACGAGAGCAACGCCAGGATCCTCATCTTCTGCCTGCTGGTGGGCAGCCTCATTGCACTGGTGCAGGCGTCCGGCGGCGTGCAGGGGTTCATCGAGTGGGCCCGGGCCCGCGGGTGGGGCGAAAGCCGGCGCGGGGCCGAGCTGCTGGCCTGGGGGGTCGGCGTCGTGATGTTCGTCGAGTCGAACATCTCGTCCCTCACCGTGGGGGCCGTGAGCCGACCGCTGTTCGACCGGCTCGACCTGCCCCGCGAGAAGCTCGCCTACTACTGCGACGCCACCTGCGCGCCG
>JBDGQP010000081.1:25673-32234 GCA_042218975.1 Salinibacter sp. | reverse complement strand
CTGATCCAGGTGCTGCTCTTCGGCTTTGCCATCCGGACGGACGTGGAGGACATCCGCGTCGCCATCGTCAACCCAACGCCCGACGCCCCGGTGCACCGGCTCCGGTCGAAGCTGGCGGCCTCCAATCGCTTTCACGTGACGCGGGTCCTGCGGAGCACCGACGGGCTGGAGCCCCTCTTCCAGCGCGGCGTCATCGACCAGGCCCTCGTCGTCGAGTCCGATTTTGCGTCGACGCTTCGGGGGCCCTCGGGCGCGCAGACGCTCCTTCTCACCGACGCCATTAATCCGAACATCGGGCGCATCAAGCAGGACTACGCCCGGGCGGTCCTCAGCGATTACGAGCGCGCGTTGAACGCGGAGACGGGTGCTGGGGGCGTGCCCTTCCACGTCGAGACGCGGGTCCGCTACAACCCGACGCTGGAGTCGGCCTACGTCTTCGTGCCGGGCCTACTGGCGTTCGTGCTCATTCTCGTGTCGGCCCTCATGACCTCGATCTCCGTCGCGCGGGAGAAGGAGACCGGCACGATGGAGACGATGCTGGTGTCGCCCCTGCGACAGTGGCAGATCATCACCGGGAAGGTGGTGCCCTACCTGCTGGTGGCGTTCATCAATGCCCTAACGGTGCTGGGGGTGGCCTACGGCGTGTTCGGCGTGCCCCTCCGCGGGAGCCTGTGGCTGCTGCTGGGCGAGAGCCTGCTCTTCGTGCTGGTGGCCCTGGCCCTCGGCGTCTTCATCTCCACCCGCACCGACTCGCAGCGGACGGCGATGATGGGGGCGCTCCTCAGCCTCATGCTGCCCACAGCCCTGCTCTCGGGGATGATTTTTCCCATCGAGAGCATGCCCGCGTGGCTGCAGCCCGTCACCCACGTGGTGCCGGCCAAGTGGTTCGTCCGCATCGTGCGCGGCCTCCTGCTGAAGGGCGTGGGACTGGCCCACCTCTGGCTGGAGACGGTCATCCTGGGGGGGATGGGCCTGTTCTTCCTCGTCGCCAGCGCCCTCAGCTTCAATGTTCGACTTGAATAAGTATGGATGTGTGGAAGTGTGGAGGTATGGATGCTCTCCTCCCCTGTCCATACGTCCATACGCCCCCCCTTCCATACCTCCACACTCGTGAACCATGCGAACGATCTGGTATCTCATCCAGAAGGAAGCGCTGCAGGTGCTGCGGGACCGGGTGATGCTGTTTCAGATCCTCGTGATCCCGGTGATCCAGCTCCTGATCATCGTGAACGCGGCCACATTCGAGGTGCAGGAGGCGGAGGTGCACCTCGTGGACAACGACCACACACAGGTCTCCCGTCGCATTGCCGACGCCTTCCGGGGCTCCGAGCGCTTCGCGATCACCGAGCGGTCGGCCAGTGCCGACGCCGCCAACGAGAGCCTGGACGCGCGCCGCGTGGACCTCATCCTCCACGTCCCCACCGGCTTCGAGCGGGCCCTCGTGCGTGGGGAGGCGCCCGACGTGCGACTCCTGGTGAGCGGCACGGGGGCGTCGGCGGGGGTAGTGCAGTCCTACGCCCGGCAGATCCTCCAGCGAGTGGGGGCCGAGTACGGGCGCGACCTCCAGCCGACGGTCCAGAGGGCCTCTGTCCCTCGGGCCCACCTGGACGTGCGGTCCCGACTCTGGTACAACCCGCTGCTCGAATACGACGACTTCATGGCGCCGGGCATCCTCGCGATTCTCGTGACGCTCATCGGGACCCTCCTCACCGCCCAGAACATCGCCCGCGAGCAGGAGATCGGCACCATCGAGCAGCTCAACGTCACCCCCATCACCAAGGGACAGTTCATTGCCGGGAAGCTGGCGCCCTTCTGGGTGCTGGGCCTCTTCGAGTTTGGCTTCGGCCTGTTCATCGCCTGGCTCGCCTTTGCCATCCCGATGCAGGGGAGCCTGCTGCTCCTCTTCGGCGCAACGGGCGTGTACCTGGTGGTGGCCCTCGCCCTCGGGCTCTGGATCTCGACGGTCGTCCAGACGCAGCAGCAGGCCATGTTCGTCACGTTCTTCGTGCTGGTGCTCTACCTCTTCATGAGCGGGCTCTTCACGCCGGTGGCCAGCATGCCGACCTGGGCGGAGTGGGTCGCGGAGCTGAGTCCGCTCAAGCACTTTATCGAGGTTCTCCGGGCGGTGCTCACGAAGGGCGCCGGGCCGCTGGACGTGTGGGTCCCCATCGCCGTCCTTGCCGGGTACGGCGCCGTTGTGCTCACGGTGGCCGTGCGCCAGTACTCGAAAACGAAAGGCTAACGAGGGGCCTCCCTCCTCTCGATGCAGGGAGCTACACCCAGATGCCGTTCACGCCGCGCGTCCGACCTCCGTCCGCTCGTCGCCGTATAGGCCCCTCGCAACATCTCGTCCAAGGTTCCGATCCCTCCTCCGCCATGACTCGTGTTCGCTTCTCCCCCGGCGCTCTGAACAAAATTTCGATTCTCTTCCTGGCGCTCCTCGTCCTGGGCAGTACGGTTTCGTGCGGGCAAGGGGCGAACGACACCGCGGACCTGCTCAACGCGATGGACATCGAACAGGGCGACTGGGTGGCCGACGTGGGGAGCGGGGACGGTGACTACACGATCCCCATGGCCGAGCGTGTGGGGTCCTCCGGCCGCGTGTTCGCCGTCGACGTCGACCCCGAGAAGCTCGACGACTTGAACGAGCGGCTGGCCGAAAACAACGTCGAGAACGTCACCTCGGTGTACAGCGTCGAGACGAACCCGATGCTGCCCACGAACGCCCTCGACGCGGTGCTGGTGCGAAACGCCTACCACCACTTTTCCGCCCCCCAGAGCATGCTCCGGCACATCAAGGCCGCCCTCAAGCCCGACGGGCGCCTCGTCATCGAGGAGTCGATCGACGACGACATGGTGGGGGCCTCCCGCGAGGCGCAGGTCGACAACCACGACCTCGGGATCGACTACGTCCGCGAGGAGCTGAAGGCGGCGGGCTTCACGATTCAGAAGGAGGTGAATCCGCTGATGGAAACGGACTGGGGGACCTACTGGATGCTCGTGGCCACGCGGCCGACGCAGAACGGCCCCTCGTGAGTGGGCCCCGCGGGGCCCCGCGCGGGACAAGCTCAACTGCCGCGCCCCCTCTGCGCGTGCTCCGCCCCGTGGGGAGGCGTGGACGACCCACCGCCCCCCCTCCCCCACACGCACACATCTCGGCATCCCGGACGAGGATCCGCGGCGAGCCCTGTCGACCGGCTCGGACCGTCATCGGACGCGCACTACCACGGAATCCGCTCGCGGTCGCGGAAGAAGCCGCCGCTCGGGCCGTCCTCGGGAAGGGTAGCGAGCCAGAGGGCCGTGTCGGCCCCTTCCTCGGGCGTCCGCGGCGCCGCCTCCCCGCCCATCCGGGTGTGCACCCAGCCCGGACACATCGAGTTGGCTTTCACGTCGGCGTCGTCCGGCAGCGCGTCGTCGAGTGTCATCGTGAGGACGTTGAGGGCACTTTTCGACGCGGCGTAGGCCGCGTGATCGGGATCGAGGCCCTCCCCGAACGAGCCGGAGCCGGACGACACGTTCACGACGCGGCCGTAGCCCCGCTCGATCATGCCGGGAATGAGGGCCTGCCCGAGGAGCCACGGCCCCCGCGTGTTCACCGTCCAGGCGCGGTCGAGCTGGTCGATGGTGGCGTCGAGGGCATCGTTCTCGGGGTAGATGCCGGCGTTGTTGACGAGCACGTCGACCGCCACGTCGTCGGCCGCCAGCCGGTCGGCGCAGGCCTCTATGGCGTCGGGCTCGGCCACGTCGATTGTCTCGACGCGCACCGTACCGCCGTCGGCGCGAAGGGCACGCGCCGCCGCCTCGCCGTTCGCCTCGTCGCGCGAGCCCAGGACGACACGCAGCCCGCGGTCGACGAGCCCCTCGCAGATGGAAAGGCCGATGCCGCGGTTGCCGCCGGTGACGAGGGCCGTTCGTTGATCGATCATCGGTGTGTGGATGCGTTTTGGGGAGTACGCCTCCCTTCGAATCGCTCGCAGTGAACCGGGTTCGGAGCGCCCCCTGTATCCCTGCGCTGATTGCAGGACGAGGCCCCGTTCGGCCCGCTGTGAGCGCCACCGTCGTCAACGGCCTCAACTCCGCCGAATTCAGCGCGACCAACTGGATCGCGCGGCCGGCAGCAGCTCGAGAGCACCGGCCCCCGCCGCAAGTCGACCACCGGCGCCCCCATGACGGGCGGTTCCGAACCGAGCTGTCGGAAGAGGAGCGGGAGCCCCTTCCCGTAGACCTTCCCCGGGCGGGACACCCCTTCACACCCGCTCCACGGGCAAATAATCGTTTGGTAATGGCGGGGCAATCCTGAGATTACTTTCGGTTTGTACGTTGGCTGATGAGCAAGCACCCTTCCTCCCAGTCTCCCCACGGATTGTAGCGCATGGCCACTTACCTGCACGCCATCGACGGTCGCCTCCGAGTTCGACTCCCTGCGCTCCGCGGCGACCGTCGAGCCGCGGCCCGTCTGCGCCGGACGGCGCGGACCCTTCCCGGCGTCGCGACCGCGAACGTCAATCCGCTCACGGGGAGTCTTCTCGTTGAGTACGACGACGAGCGTCTTTCGAGGAGCGAGATTTTAGATGCACTGGGCGTCGAGCCCCCCGACTCGTCTGGGCAGGGACAGTCTTCTCTTCTCGGTGCGGTCTCCGCGGAGGCGTCGCCGAAGGTCCAGGATGTCGTGGCCGAGAAGATGGTCGAGTTCGCCGCCGAGCGTCTCCTGCTCGCGGTTCTTGCTTAGCGTTTCTCATCTCCGGGCGGGGCCGCCGAGATTCCGCCTTTCCCTCGGCAGCATCGTCCTGCTCGACCCGAGCGCCCCCCTCGGCGAGGCGGTCCGGGTGGGGGTTCGCCGTTCAGGGACCGGAGGGGGCCGCGTCAGGACGTGCTCGTCTCCGGCCCCACCGCCGTGTCTTTCGGCCCCGCCGGGGCCCTCTCCCCGACGCCGTCTCCCGGGACGTCCTCGGGGCCGGCCCCCTCGACCGGAAGCAAGGCCGCGGAGGCGGACTCCTCCTCGTCGGGATGGGGACGGTCGAAGAGGGGACGCAGGGCGTTGGCCCCCGCCACGATGGCGGCGCCGTTGCTGATGACGGTGGCGGCCACCGGCCCGATGACGCCGAGGGCCGTCAGGCCCAGTGCCGCTGTGTTCGGCGTAGCGATGAGGCGCCAGTTCTGGTCGACGAGGGCGACGGCCTCGCGGGCAGTGTCGATCGCCGCGGGGATCATCTCCAGGTTGCCGCGGAGCAGGACCACGTCGGAGGCCTCCTGGGCGACGTCGGTGCCGCCGTTGACGGCGATGCCCACGTCGGCGCGGGAAAGGGCGGGCGAGTCGTTGACCCCGTCGCCGACGACCCCCACGGTGAAGCCCCGGTCCTGGAGGGTTTCGACGACCTCCACCTTCTCGTCCGGGAAGACCTCCGCCACCACCGTGTCGATCCCGAGCCGATCGGCCACGCGGTGGGCCACCGGTTCGCGATCGCCGGTGAGCATCACCATCGTGTCGACGCCCCGCTCCCGGAGCGCGCCGAGCACCGCGGGGGCCTCCTCGCGGGTCGGGGCCGTGAGGCTGAGCAGGCCCACGAGCCGTTCCTCCACGGCGACATAGAGGGGCGAGGCGGCCTCCTGCTCGATGCGGTCTACGTCCGCCGCCGCGGCGTCGGGCACCTCAACGCCTGCTTCCGACAGGAGCGTCCGGTTGCCCACGTGTATCCTCCGGCCCTCGACGGTGGCCACGACGCCCTTCCCCACCTCGTAACTCGAATCGGGCCGGTTCGGCACGTCGAGACCGCGGGCGGTGGCCTCCCGCACGACCGCCTCCGCGATGGGGTGGCTGAGGCGCTGTTCGGCCCCGGCCGCGAGGCGAAGCACCTCGGCCTCGTCCAGCCCGTAGCCAAAGACGCGCTCGACCTGCTGATTGCCGGTGGTGAGCGTCCCGGTCTTGTCGAAGACCACGGCGTCGAGCTCCGCCAGCGTCTCGAGGGCACGGCCGCTCTTGATGAGGAGGCCCTGGCGTGCGGCCTTCGTCATCGACGCGAGGACCGTGGTGGGCGCGGCCACCCGAATGCCGGTGCCGTAGTCGATAATGAGAAACGAGGCGGCCCGCGAGGCATTCCCCGTCAGAACGAGAAGGGCCCCGGCGCCCCCCAGGCTGACCGGCACGAGCCGGTCGGCCCGCTTCTCGGCGGCGTCCTGCATGCGCGTGTCGCTGCCGGGGGCCTCCTGGATCAGGCGCACGATCTGGGCGGCCTCGGTGTCGGTCCCCACCCGCTCGGCGGCGACGTAGATCTTTCCCTCGCGGACGACGGTCGCGGCGTAGACCGTGTCGCCCTCGGTCTTCTCGACGGGGCGCGACTCGCCGGTGAGGGCCTGCTCGTCGACGGCGGCCTCCCCGCGGACGACCGTGCCGTCGGCGGGAATCCGCTCGCCGGTGTAGACGACCACCTCGTCGCCCGCTTCCAGGGCGTCAACCGGGACGCGCCTCTTGGTCCCGTTCCGGACGACCCAGGCCTGCTGCTCCTCCACCTCCAGCATCTCGCCGATGGCCCGCTTCGAGCGCTCCATGGTGCGGTAGCGGAT
>JBDGQP010000081.1:6273-25663 GCA_042218975.1 Salinibacter sp. | reverse complement strand
GTAGCGGATGTAGTCGCCCAGGTCCACGAGCCACACCATGAAGGCGGCGGAGAAGAACTGGCCCTGCCCCAGCATGAGCGTCGTGGCGGCCGAGTCGAGCACGTCCACGTTCAGGGTCTGGCGCCGCGTCAGGGCGTCGTACGCCCGTCCGAACATCGCCTGGACGCTCGGCGCCAGCAGAAGCGGCACGAGGGGCACGGTCCAGTGCGAGAAGAAAAGCCCCGTGGCCACCGCCGCGCTCGAGAGGCCGAAGTCGAGGCCCGAGCGGTCGTAGGAGAGGCGGGGCGGCGGGTCCTCGCCGTGAGTCGCGACGAGCGTGTCGGGGGCCTGCCCCTCTACGAACGTCCGCAGGGCCTCGGCCGCCGTCTGCCCCGTGTCGTACCGCACGATGACGCTGGCGCAGGTCCGATTTACGCGGACCGTCTCGACGCCGTCTCGCTGGTTGAGGGCGCGCTCGAGGGCGCCGGCCACGGCGTCGTCCGCCTTCGTAGCGGGCACCCGGAGTCGAGCGCGGCCGGGAACGGCGTGTGCAATCGTGCAGTCGAGGGGCATGGACGAGGGCGCAGAGTCGGGGAGTCACAGGAACCGAGCAGGGTCCTCACCACCGGGCCGGCGCCGTCCGGCTCTCGCCCGCTCCTCCGGGGACGATGGGCCGCAATCCGCACGGGGCCGATCAATCGAGGCCGGTCAGGCCGCGGCGGCCGGCTCGCCGTTGGACGCGGAGGTCGGGGGCCCGCCGGGCTCCCCGTCGTCGGCGGCCGCGTCGGGGGAGGCGCCTGCCCCCGTCGCCACGAAGATGCTGAAGGCAAACCAGAAGTAGTTGAACCAGGGCAGCGACTGGGTGGCCGCGCCACTGAGAAGGCGGTAGGTGCCCATGCCCACCAGGGAGAGGGGAACGAGCCCCTTCAGATCCATCGCCCCACCAGTCGCGTCTTTCACCGACGTGTCCATCACGTCAAAGACCGACCGCACCTCGCCGCCGAAGTCCCGATTCGGGACCGTCCCGTCGGCCTGAGCCTCGATCATCGCCTTCAGCTCTTCCGGGTCCACGTCGTCCGGCAGCAGGCCGAAGGCATCGGCGCGGTCGATGAGGGACGGAAGGTCCTCGAGCCGGTCCGCGTCGTAGCAAACGAGCACGCTGCCGGTGCGGGCATTCACGGCGGCCTCCGTGATGGCGTCCACCTCCTCGAGGGCCTCGGCAATGCGGGTGCCAAGGGGCTCGTCGTCGCGGAGCTGGCGGCTTTTCAGACGGACGCGGCCCGGAACGAACGAGGCCACCCGGACGGCCGTCCAGTCCAGTTCGTCGGCGAGGGAGAGGGAGTCGCTTCCGGTCAGCGGCATGCGGAGATTGCGCAGCGTTGAGCGAGAGCGGGAGCGGGGACGGCCGAGGGACCGTCGCGTCTCCAGGACCGCCCCCGGCGTGGCACACCTCGGTGGCCCCCTACTCGGCCGACTCGACGGTAACCGTGCCGGCCTCGACCTCGGCCCGCGCCTCGGCGACGAGGTCCTGCCACTGCTCGGTGGTCTCGGCAATCCAGACCTGGGCCCTGTCGCCGGCGACAATTCCGGCCTTCAGGAGCTGCTTCGCAACGGGACGCAGGGCCGGCAGCACGAACGGCGCCGCGAGGGCCCCTGCGATGCCGACTGTGAGTCCGCCGACGCTCTGACCGATGGCTTCACCAATGCGCTCAAGCATAGCTGGGTGTGCAAAGTTGAGTTCGAAAGGGCAGTGTTCGTGTGCGGCGGTCGGACGCGGAATCCCGGGGCGGTTCGCCCCCCTCGGACCGGGCAGACGGGTCAGCCGACCTGCCCGGCGGCCCGCTCAATCCAGCCCTGGACGCGGTCGGTCGAGGGCACGCGCCCGACGAGGGCCTCACGGTCGTTGGCCTCACGAAGCGCCTCGCGCAGGGCCCCTGCGTCGTGGTCCGCCAGTTGCTCGACGGAGGAGACGCCCGCGGCCCGCAGGAGATGAGCATAGTCTTCCCCGATCCCCTTCACTGCCGTGAGGGCAGGGCGGGCCGGCGTCCCGGCGGCCTCGTCGTCCGTCCGCGACGCCGCGTCCTCCACGGTGGGTTTTCCGTTGGTGTGCTGAGCATCGCCCGCCGTGGAGGTCTCGGTCCCCAGCCGTAGCGGGGCGTCTCCGGACTGGATCTCGGTCCGCGCCTCCGTGATGAGGTCGTCCCACTCCTCCCTCGTGGTCTCCAGCAGGGACTGGGCGCCGTGGGCGAGCCAGAGCCCGCCCTTCAGCGCCTGTTTGGTGAGGGGACGAAGCGGTCTGTGCACCAGCGGCGTGGCCACGGCGGCCCAGACGCCGGCCGCGAGGCCCTGTACGCTGTGAACGACCGATCGGGTGGCGTTGCGGATCCAGGCCATGCTGCGTGTCCTCCGACATCATGCCTCCCGTCAGGGACGGGATGTCCGCCCGTCCGTCGGGGGCCCGATGCCATCACGGTTCAGGCTCAGAACGAGGATGACATCCGGGGCTGGTAAGCAAATGGGAACAGCACCGGGTGAAATAACGCCGGATTCTCTCTTAATGGTTTGGTAACATATCAGGTTTCAGGGGGTCGGTGATTACCGTTTTGTAAAATTAAAGTTACGAGATGCTTCCCCACGTCCTACTGTCTAATGTCCTACTGTCTAATACCGCGCCGCAAGGTTGGCGGCCCCGGCGCGGCGGGTAAAGGCCGCAGTTTTAGATCCTGATACGTTTTGTGTCTTACCAAAACCGCAACCCGCACGGTCATGTAGGGTTTAACTGGCAGATCGACAGACAATCTTCTTCTTTCACACAGTACCCCCATGCCTCCGGACGCCTACGTCGAACGCCTCGTTACCCTCTTGGACCCTGAGCAAAACGTGTTTCTGAACGGCACGGCCGAGGACGCGGAGGCTGCCCTCGCGTCCGGCGACCCCGAGCGGGTTCGCGCCATCGACGGGCAGTTTGCCATCGTCCACAAGGAGGGGCAGACCGTGCGCATGGCCCGCTCGATCGGCCGCCCGATGCGCTATTTCCTTGCGAAGCGGGCGGAGGGCCCCTGCCTCGTGGTCGCCGAGCGGATCGACGAGATCCAGGAGTTCCTGGAGAGCGAGGGCCTGGCCGACCAGTTCCACCCCTCCTACACGCGCATGGTGCCGGCCCACCACGTCACCGAACTGGAGCTCGTGGGCTGCCCCGACCCGAAGCCGACCTACACCCGCTACTTCGACCCGGACCAGGGCACGCTGCCGGCCGACCTCGACGCCATCGGCGAAGCCTACATTGGCACCCTGGCCGACGAATGTACCCGGTGGCTCGACCGGATCGACGACGAGGCCCCGATCGGGGTCCTCTTCTCCGGCGGTATCGACAGCGGGTCGATCTTCCTCGTCCTGCGCCACCTGCTGCTGGAACGGGGCGAGGCGCCGACGCGCCTGAAGGCGTTCACCCTCTCGGTCGAGGGGGGGTCGGACGTCGAGCAGGCCCACGCCTTCCTCGACGAGATGGGGCTCTCGATGTTCTTGGAGGTGGTGGAGACCCAGAAGGAGCAGGTCGACTTCCGCGAGGCCATCCGCGTGACGGAGGACTACAAGCCGCTCGACGTGCAGGCCGCCACGATGACCCTCGCCCTCTGCCGTGGCATCCGCGAGCGGTACCCGGACTGGACCTACCTCGTCGACGGCGACGGGGGGGACGAGAACCTGAAGGACTACCCGATCGACGACAACCCGGAGCTCACGATCCGGAGCGTGCTCGGCAACCAGATGCTCTACCAGGAAGGCTGGGGCGTCGACGCCGTCAAACACTCCCTCACCTACTCCGGCGGCCAGAGCCGGGGGCACGTCCGCAGCCACGCGCCGGCGCGCCATTTCGGGTTCGAGTCGTTCAGCCCCTTCACGCTTCCGAATGTGATCGAGGTGGCCGAGAACATCCCGTTCGTCGAACTGACCGACTGGGACCCGGACGCGCTCTACGAGCTGAAGGGGGAGGTCGTGCGGCGCGGCGTCGAGGCCGTCACCGGGCAGACGATGCCCACCTTCGAGAAGACGCGCTTCCAGCACGGGGCCGTCGAGGACGGCGGGTTCGACGACCTTTTCCCCGAGCGGGAGCAGGCCTACCGCCGCGCCTTCGCCGAGATGCACGAGTCATGAGCGTGGGGGTGTGGGGGAAAGGGAGAATGGGGGACTCCCACGGATCAGTCTCCATTCGGGGAGACACCACACAGCGACCGAACAGAGCGCGGAGCCACACCGGTCTGAGAACCACACCACAGTCCGGCGGCGTCTCCCACACGCCCCCGCTCCCGCGCTCCCCCACCACCGGTTCGGCTGATGCCCATTGCGCCATGAAAAGCTCTAATCCTCCGGAGTACACGGATTCGGACATCGTCGCGGCCCGGCCCGAGAAGGCCGAGGTCGATCCGTGGCGGCCGTACGCCTACCACGTCGAAGAAGAACGGTCGGCGGCCGGCACGGTGGACCCGGTGGCCACCCTCCTCCTGACAAACCGGGAGTGCCCGTTCCGGTGCCTCATGTGCGACCTCTGGAAGCACACCACCGACGAGACGGTGCCCGAGGGCGCGGTGCCCGCCCAGATCGACTACGCGCTCGAGCGGCTCCCCGACGCCCGGCACGTCAAGCTCTACAACAGCGGCAACTTCTTCGACCAGCAGGCCTTCCCGCCGTCCGACCGGCCCGCCGTCGCCGAGCGGGTGCGCGGCTTCGACACGGTGATCGTCGAGAACCACCCGAAGCTGTGCCGGGACGTGTGCGTCGACTTCCGCGACCGGCTCGGCGGCCGCCTCGAGATTGCCCTGGGGCTCGAGACCGCCCACCCGACGGTCCTGGACCGCCTCAACAAGCGCATGACGCGGGACGACTTCCGGCGGGCCGTCGGCTACCTGCGTGAGCGCGACATCGACGTGAGGACCTTCATCCTGCTGCGCCCCCCGTTCCTGAGCGAGGACGAGGGGGTGGAGTGGGCGCTCCGCTCCCTCGCGTTCGCGTTCGACGCCGGCGTGCAGTGTGCCTCGGTCGTGCCCACCCGTAGCGGCAACGGCATCATGCAGCGCCTGGAGCGCGACGGCCACTTCGAGCCCCCCTCGATGGCCTCGATCGAGACGGTCCTGGAAGAGGGGCTCCGTCTGGGCGGGGGGCGCGTATTTATGGACCTCTGGGACCTGGAGCGGTTCTACGAGTGCGAGACCTGCGGCCCGGAGCGGCGCGCCCGCCTCCGGCACATGAACCACACGCAGACGGTGCCGCCACCGGTGTCCTGCGACTGTGAGGATCGGCAGGGGGATTCCTCGTCCTGACCGCCTCCCGTTCGATTCCCTGACCGCAGACCGCCGTCGGCCGACCGCGGTCTCGGTGTCGGAACCACCCCCCTTCAATTCGAGCCTGTACGCCATGACGGAGTTCGACGCCGACGTTGCCATTCTGGGGTCCGGGTTCGGGGGCTCGATCATAGCCCTCACGCTGGAGGCCATCGGCCTCGAGGCCGTCGTGCTCGACCGGGCCGAGCACCCCCGCTTCGCGATCGGGGAGTCCTCCTCGCCCACCGCCAATATGATTCTGCGCGCCCTGGCGGATCGCTACGACCGTCCCCGCCTGCGCCCCCTGTCCGCACACGGCCCCTGGCGGGAGACCTACCCGGAGGTGACCGGCGGCCGCAAGCGCGGGTTCAGCTACTTCCGCCACCGTCGGGGCGAGCCCTTTTCCCCCCGGCCCGACCACGCCAACGAGCTGCTGGTGGCCGCGAGCAGTGACCCGTACCACTCCGACACGCAGTGGCTCCGGGCCGACGTCGACGCGTTCCTCGCCGACGAGGTGCGGGCGACCGGCATTCCGCTGCTGGAGAACACGGCGGTTACCGACGTCGAGCGCGGCGACCGGTGGCAGATTCGGGCCCGGCGCCCGGACACCTCCCTGCGGTGTAGCGCCGACTTCGTCGTCGACGCCACCGGCGGGGCCGGGCTGCTCCCCTCACTCGGCTACGCGGGATCGGCCCCGTCGCTCGCCACCCGGTCGCGCGCCCTCTTCTCGCATCTTCGGGGCGTGCCGCGCTGGCGCGACGCGGTGGCCGACCGCGGCGGCCGCGTGGCGGACCATCCGTTTCCCTGCGACGAGGCGGCCGTTCACCACGTCCTCGACGACGGCTGGATGTGGGAGTTTCGCTTCGACGACGACCGCGTGAGTGCGGGTCTCGTCCTGGACGCCGAGGCCCATCCGCCGCCCGGCGGCGGGTCCCCCCGCGAGGAGTGGCGGGCGCACCTGCAGGAGTACCCCACGCTCGCCCGGCGCTTCGCGGACGCCGAGGCCGTCGACCCACCGGGCGAGATTGTGCGCACTGGGCGCCTGCAGCGCCGGGTCGACCGGGCCGCCGGCCCGGGATGGGCCCTGCTGCCCTCGACGGCCGGCTTCGTCGATCCGCTCCACAGCACCGGCGTCGCCCACACGCTGAGCGGGGTGGAGCGGCTGGCTCGTCTCTTCGAGCGCCACGGCGCCGCGCCGCCGGCGGACGCCCTCAACGCCTACAGCACCGCCGTGCGCCGCGAACTCCGGTTCATCGACGACCTGGTCCGGGTCTGCTACGACGCACTTCCTTCGTTCCGGGCCTGGACCGCCAGCACCATGCTCTACTTTGCCGCCGCTACGACCTACGAGCGGCGGCGTGCCGACGCGGACGGCGTGCCCGACACGCCTCCGTCGTTTCTCTGCGCCGAGGAGGACCGGCTGCGGACGGCGGCCCGGAAGGCCCAGTCCCAACTGCCGGGCGACGGGGAGACCCCGGCGGACTATGCGTCGTTCATCGAGGCCGCGATCCGCCCCTTCAACGAGGTCGGCCTCTTTGCCCCCCCGACGCCGAACATGTACCCCCACACGGCGGCACCGGTCGGTGCGTAACGGAACGCCGGTCGGCGCGGGAAGGCCTCCTGCAGGAGGGGCCGTCGCGGGCCGCCGGACCGAGGTCACAACAAGCAGGCCTTTCTTCCCGCGGACCGGCGGGCGGAGCACGGAGCGTGGGCGTACACACCACCAACACCGCGTTCCCCTCGAGGCCGCGCTGTCGCGGCGCGGCGGCGGTCCCGGCCCGCCATCGGGGCCGTTTCCGCAGGCTTCAGTGTCATTTCATCGTCTTCCCGACGACTCGGGACACTTCCTGGAGGGGCCGGCGTAGGAGCGGAGGAAAAGGTAATCTCTTTCTGTGCGTCCCACTGTTCCTTCAATAGCCCTCTTCCAGAATGGTCCTCGGCATTTTCAGCTTCCTCGCGTTCATCGGAGGGGTCCTCCTCGTCGTCCTCGCCGGTTGCGGCCTTTTCTTCTTCGTCCGCGCCATCTTCCCTCCGTTCGGCTCGTCCGAGGCCGACCGGGGACGGGTCCCCAGGGATCAGGAGCGCCAGGACGCGGGGTCACGGGATGCCGAGTCGCAGGACGTGGGGCGCTGATGCCACTCGGGGATCGACGCCGCGTCGATGGGCGGTCCCCCCGAGTCCATTCCCGATCCCACGGGCCATGCCGACTCCCAGCATAGGCCCTCCCCAGGACAATCTACGGTCTGCCATAGATCAACTCTGGAGGATGCTCTTCCCGCCCTCGGACGCGCCGCTGCGGCGGCGCATCCGACTGATGGGGGTGCTCATGGTCGGCATCACCCTGTCCATGACCCTCGTCGGGGTCCTGGTAGAGGCCCCGCAGTTGTGGCGTCGGGGGGACCCCGTGTCGTTCGCCTCGGCCCTCGCGTTGCGGGCCGCTGTCTGTGCGGGGCTGTCGGGCCTGCCCGCGCTCCCGTCCGCGGCGGGCACGTACGTTGTGGCCCGAACTGGCTACGTACAGCTCCTCTTCAGCGTCTGCCTGATCCTTTTCTTTGTCGGCTTCGCGCTGCGGACATTTCTCTTTTTCGACTATGTTCAGGCCCACCTGCGCGACATCCCCGGCCCGGCGGTGGGGCCGGTCGCGGTGGGGGCGGAGTCCCTCGCCTCCACCGCCCTGGTTGCGCTGCTGGGCGGCCTCCTTCGGAGGCTGTAGCGGCCCGGGAAAGGTCGGCGGCGCCTTCCGTACGGACCAGTGGCGGTAGACCCGTCGCCGCTCGCCTGCGTGCACAACCCCGTTCGTCCCATGTCGGTCACGCCCGAGGATGTCCGCGCCGCCCGGCGGCGACTGGCCGACTCGTCGGTCACCCGCCGCACGACGGTGGACACGAGCCGATCACTCTCGGCGATGGCCGACGCCACCGTGGTGCTCAAGATGGAGCACCTTCAGCGAACCGGCTCGTTCAAGCCCCGCGGGGCCTACAACAAGCTGTCACAGGTCTCGCCCCGCGGAGTCGAGCGCGTCGTCGCTGCGAGCGCGGGCAACCACGCGCAGGGTGTGGCCCTCGCGGCGACGACGGTGGGGCTCCCCTCCACCATCGTGATGCCCCGCAACGCGCCGCAGGCGAAGGTCGACGCCACGCGGAGCTACGGGGCGGAGGTGACCCTGGAGGGCGACGGGTTCCAGGCGGCGACGACCGCGGCCGAGCGCCTCTCCGCGGCGGAGGACATCCTCTTCGTTCACGCCTACGACGATCCGGACATTGTGGCCGGGCAGGGCACCCTCGGCCTCGAGATTGCCGAGCAGGTGCCGGCGGTCGACACCGTGATTGTCCCGATCGGCGGCGGGGGCCTCATCGCCGGCGTCGGGGCCGCCCTGGCCGGGGTTGCTCCCGACGTGCGCGTGGTGGGGGTGCAGGCGGCGGGGGCGGCCACCGTGCCCGCGAGCCTGGAGAAGGGGGCGCCCGTGCCCATCGACGACCCCGACACCATCGCCGACGGCATCGCTACGGGCGGGGTCTCCGCCCTCACGCTCGGACTCATCGAGGCGCACGTCGACGAGATCGTCCTTGTGGACGACGGGGCCATCGCGGGGGCCCTGCTGCTCCTCCTCGAGCGGGCGAAGCAGCTGGTGGAGGCGGCCGGGGCCGCCTCCGTCGCCGCGCTCCTGTCCGACGACCTCGACGTCTCCGGCGAGACGGTCGTGCCCGTGCTCTGCGGCGGCAACATCGACATGCCCCGGCTCCAGGAGATCCTCGACCACGCGATGACCGACCGCGCCCAGCTCCTGCGCCTGCGGGTGCGGATCCAGGACCGCCCCGGCACGATGGCCGACATCTCCCGGCGCATCGCCACGCAGGGGGCCAACATCCGCCACGTCCGGCACGAGCGGGCCGTCGACGACCTCGACGTGGGGGAGGCCTACCTCGTCTTTGAGGTCGTCACCAGCGGCCGCGGACAGGCCGTCAACACCGTCGACGCCATCGAGGACGGCGGGTACGACGTCGAGCGGGTGAACTGAGGGGGCCGTTGAACGTGTCGCCGTAGCGATGAACGTATCGCCGTAGCGATCGGGGGCGGCGCCGCTGCCGAGGGCGTTGGCGGCGCCGGGACTGCGTGGGGGTATGGGAGAGAGGGGGTGGGGGAGAAGGGGAGCGGGGTGCACCCAGCGTGGAGATACTGCGCTGCTCTGCCCCGTTAGAGTGAAGGGGCGACGCCTTCCTCCAGGTGTCCCCATGCAGCAACACTGATGATAAGAGCGAGCCCAGACTTGGCGCTCAACCCACAACACCCCAACCCTCAACGCACTGCCATGTCCCGCAGCCGTCACATCCCCGAGGCCGTGCGCCGCCGCGTCGAGTACTTCGACGGGCAGTCGTGCCAGGAGTGTGGGCGCCCGATCGACGGCAACGAGCTGCTTCGCCACCTCGACCACCGCGAGCCCTTCAGCGAGGGCGGGGAGCACGCCGCCTTCAACCTGGACCCGCTCTGCCACGAGTGCAATCGGGCGAAGGGGGCCGGCGATACGGACCGCACCGCGCGGTTGATGGCCCGCCACGATCGGCAGGACGTCGAGATCCGTCGCTACTTCCAGGAGACCGACGCCCGCATCGTGGGCAACGACCAGCTGCGCGTGCCCCAGGAGGAGGGCTACGTGGCCCTGCGCGACCACTTCGCCGAGGCGGCCCCCCCCTCTCTCCCCGCCATCGTGACGCTGCCCACCGGCTGCGGGAAGTCCGGCCTCATCGCCTGCGCGCCGTTCGGGATCGCGGAAGGGCGCGTGCTGGTCGTAGCCCCCAACCTCACGATCAAGGACGGCCTGGCCGAGGGCACCTTCAGCGGCACCGGCACCTTCTACCACTTCTGCGACGTGCTGCCGGAGCGGGCGCGCCTGCCCCGCGTGGTGGCCCTCGAGCGGGGCCGCGTCAACGAGGAGGACTGCCGCCGGGCCGACGTGATCGTCACCAACGTGCAGCAGATGCAGGGCTGGCTGCCCCTGTTTCCCTCCGACTTTTTCGACCTCATCGTCGTGGACGAGGCCCACCACGCGCCCGCCGATTCCTGGCAGAACATCAACCGGGCCTTCCCCGACGCCAAGAAGATCTACTGCACGGCCACGCCCTTCCGGAGCGACGAGAAGCCGATCCGGGCCGAGCCGGTCTACAGCTACCGGCTGGCCGACGCCATCGCCGCCGGGTACGTCAAGAACGTCGTGCGCGTCGACGCGGTGGCCTCGGAGATGACCTTCACCGTAGAGGGCCAGGAGCGGTCCTACACCCGCGAGGAGATCATGGACCTGCGGGAAGAGACGTGGTTCTCCCGGGGCGTGGCGCTCTCGGATGTCTGCAACGAAACGATCGTGGACCGGAGCGTGCAGCTCCTGCAGGCCAAGCAGCGCCGCGGCACCGAGCGACACCAGATCCTGGGCGCGGCCTGCTCGATCCGGCACGCCGAGCAGGTGGCGGCCCTCTACCGCGGGCGGGGCGTCGAGGCCGCGTTCGTGGCCAGCGAGGGCATGACGCCCGAGGAGCGGGAGCGCCGCCTTCGGGCCTACGACCGCGGGGCCCTCGACGCGATGGTGCACGTCGGCCTCCTGGGGGAGGGCTACGACAACAAAAACATCTCGGTCGCCGCCCTCTTCCGCCCGTTCCGCTCGCTGGCGCCCTACACCCAGTTCGTAGGCCGGGCCCTCCGCGCCCTGCCCGACGGCACCGACACCGACAATCTCGCGCACGTCGTGGCTCACGCCGGCCTCAACCAGGAGGAGCACTGGCAATACTTCAAGCGCGAGACCGAGGAGGCGCAGGTGGAGGCCGACCTCGACGCCCGGCAGCTGTCGGGCCCGGCCCCCGACGAGGACGGCCCGTCCTCCGGGGACGAGGAGGCCGCCGCGCAGCCCCGCGACACCGCCGATCAGGCCAAGGTGACCGACGAGGAAATCGAGGGATTCGACGTCGACGCGTACCTGCCGGTGGAGGGGGCCGACGCCCAGGAGGCCAGGGAGCATCTCCGGGACGTGGAGGACGCGCTCGACGCCCTGAAGGAGAAGGGCCTCGACGTGCCGGACGCCGACGACTTCAAGCGAGAAATCGCCGCACTCAACCAGCCCCTCGGCGATGAGGACCTCCCGCCCCCGCCCAACCGGCCGGCCCGCGAGCGGCAGGCCTACCGCAAAATTCTGAACCACGCCGTCCGCCGCGCCGCCGGCACGATTCTGCACCGGCTCGACATTCCGGAGGGCACCGACCTCGTTGAGGCCGTCGGGAAGGGCGAGGAGGAAAGCAACGTGGAGGTCGTGATCCGCCGACTCCACCGTCGCGTCAACGCCGCGGTGGGCCGGGACGACGCCACCGAGGGCCGAAACGACTGGCCGCTCGCCGCGCTGAAGGCGGCAGAGACGCACGTGGACGACGTTCGCGACGCCGTGCTCGCCGACATCGTCGCCGCGACGGACTACACCGCGCCCGACGACTCGGCCGTTTCCTCCGGTCCCGAGGCGCCCAAGACCCGCGACGCGGCGGCCGACGCGGACGCCTCCCGGAACCCCGACGCCGAAGACGAGGACCGTGAGGTCTGGGAGGACCTCGACGACTTCGAGTGGGGCGATCCGTTCGACGAATAGTCGCCTCCCGTGCGGTGTGGGCCGACCTCGGCCGTGGGTCCGCCCCCACGTGCAGGGCGCGGCACGGGAGGCGGATCGGTTCACCGTTCGGGGTCCGGTGCACACGTGCCGCCCAGCGGACGTGCCTGCGCCCCGCCAACCGGGGACGTGAGGAACACCGCCGTCGGGGGAAGCTGTTGGCATCGGACGGATTTAAGGCGTGACAACGGCAGCGGCGGCGCCGAGTCTCCCCTCACATCCCGGTTCGTCGTTCCCTTCACACTTCCCCGACGAGGTAAACATGAGTGACTCACAGGATCGTGGCGGTCCCGAGGGCATCGGTGGCTCGGGCGAGGACGGGCCCCGTGGCTTCGCGGGCCGGTCCGGTACGTCGGCCTCCTCCACGGACGGATGCGACGACACCGGACGTCGCTCCACGTTTGCGGAGGTGCAGATCGCGGAGGCGCGGGATCGATTCTACCGCGATATTCGGGAGGTGCTCGACGAGTGGGCCCGCGACATCGGCGTCGACCAGGGGTACGCGAAGCACATTCCGAAGGCCCCAAGCCTCCTTCGGCTGCTGGAGAACCTGGCCCTCGAAGAGGAGGTCCCGGCCCGCCACAAGGCGCAGATCGCCGTGGTCAGGGCCTACTTTACCGTCCCTCGGGACGCGATGCCCGAGGAGATGGTGGGGCCGTGCGGGTACGTCGATGACGTTGCCCTGGCGGCCCTGGTTGCCGACAAGATCGCCAGCAGCGCCGGCGAGGAGGTCGTACGGCGGTGCTGGCCCGAGGAGGGGGATCCGGGGCCGGTCATCCGCGACATCCTGGGGTTTGCGCGGTACGCGATCGGCCCGGAGGCCTGGAAGACGGTGCGTGGGGAACTCCGAGCGCAAGTGGACGGGGACGGCACGGCCCCCAGCGGCGGGCCGGACGGCGATGGTGAGGGGGGCGGGGAATCGCAGCCGGGCCAGGGGGCGCACGAGTGACTCCACGCATCGTCGATCACGCCATGAGTCGCCCGGAACGCAACGCAGGGAACAGCCGGGCCGAGGAAGGGGCGCTCGACGACGAGGCGCCTTCCGAGGCCGAGTCTCGGGGCTTGGTTCGGACGACGCTGTGCCTGCGCTGTGGGCGTCGGTTCGTCGGCACCCACTGTCCCGACTGTGGCGTGCCGACCGGGCGCCCTCAGTCGATCTTGGGAGTGGCCAGCACTTTTTTCCGGGAGCTGGTCGACGTGCAGGGGGGCCTTTGGGCCACGCTGAGGGCCCTGACCCTCCGCCCCGGCCCGGCGGTGCGCCGGTATCTGGGGACCGGGCCGATGCTGCTGATGAACCCGAGCCGCTATCTCCTGGCCGCGATCGTAGTAAGCTTCGGGTCGACCCAGGCGCTCACCTGGCTCGGGGTGCGGGACCGCCCCGCCGACGACATTTCGGTCGAGCGGGTCGATCCGGCCGCCGGAGAGGACGGGGGCGACGCAGGGCTTCGGGTCGAGGTGCGGGCGACCGGGCAACAGACCCGGGGGCCCGTTCAGCCGGTCTGTAGAGACTGCTCTAGTTTACCTGTTCGATGGTGCCGCAGGCCACCGGCAGCGTGGGCACGTACGTTCCCTTCACGTTCTCTCCGTGGAGCACGATGGCCCGCTTCTCCAGGTCGAGCGGCGCGTCGAAGTTCGTCCCGACCGACTCGAGACCGATCGTCTGCCGGTAGGTGATCGCGCCGCCCTGGTTGCCAGGGGTCGGGAACGTGGCGATCTCCCCCAGTCCCTCGGCCGTCCCGAGCGAGCCGTCGAGCGGAACGAAAACCGAGCCGTACGCCGGGATGCCCTCCCCGACGCTCACGAGCCCGTCGCCGTCCGAGTCGGCCGAGGCGGACGGGCAGGTGCTTTCGCTGCCGCTCTTCCTGGCGTGGATGTGCTGGGGATGCACCTTCCCGGGCACGTGGCCCCGGGCGTTAACCTGCACGGTAAGACGGCCGCCCTGGACCCGGATCTTCGCGACGCCCTCCACGTCGGAGCCGTTCAGAGAGTTGAGAGAGGCGCGGTACACGGTGCTCGCCTGCCCGCTCGCGGCGTCGGGAGGGCCCGCCCGGTCGTTCGTGGTGACCTCTCCGTCGGTGCCGGCGGCGCCGGTCTGATCGGGGCGGAGGGATCCGCTGGAGTCGCAGCCAGTGAGCCCGAGCAGACCTACAACGAGAAGCGTCGTGAGCACGCTCGTCGATCGCGAGGACATTGTCATCATGAGCCGGTGTGGTTGTGCCGATTAGGGTGAGAGTGTGAACGGTGGGGACACGATGCCCCGATGGAGAGAAACCCCAAGGGTCCCTTGTCTATCCCCTAAGTTCCCCTTGACCATTCTCCGGGTAGCGTGGCGTCTCGGAAGGAGCGAATAACTAACCGGCAAGTGTTACATTCATGCAATGCCCTGCTCACTTTACGGAAGCCCCCTACAGTCTCCCATGATGGAGCTCCTACTGGGAGATCGGTGTTTGCCGACCCAGTTGTCCGACGGCCTACAGCTACAACCGTCCCGCCAAAGTCGCCGACAGGAGCCCGCGCCAGACGGGGTACCATCCTCGAAGAGGCCTCACCGCCCCTCTCGTATTACGCATATTTTAAGACCTACCGGGTAGTTATTCCCCCTCTCTCGCACGCCTACAGGATTGGTCTCGGGGATGAATCGGTTCGCGCAGTTCCGACGCCAGCCTCCAGCACGGCCCCTTCTCGATCGCTTCCAGCACAGGGCATTGAAACTGCATGTCCGAGGTCTCAGTGACCGAAAGCCTCGAAGGACTTCAAAGCCGCCTTGGCGCCTCGGACGAGGATGCGTTCGAGGCCCTCTTCGACCGGTTCGGGACGCCCATTTTCCGCTTCATCAGTGGGATGGTCGGCGACACCCCCCTGGCCCACGACTTGACGCAGGAGACATTTGCCCAGCTGTGGGAGGGGCGCGATAGGGTCAACGATGTCGACTCTCTGCAGGCATACATCTTTCGGATCGCCCGCAATCGCGTGTACGACCACCGGCGAGCGGAGCGGCGGCGACGCAGCCGACGTGCCGAGCGCAGCAAGGAGCTCTCGGCGGGACCCCCGGAGAGGCCCGACGGAGAGGTACGCGCCCGCGCCCTCCACGCTAAGTTTCGGGAATGGATCGAAGATCTCCCTGAGCGACAGCGGGAGGCGCTCCTCCTGTCCCGAGAGCAGGGAATGAGCCACGAAGAGATCGCCCAGGTGATGGACATTTCCCCCAACACCGTGAACAATCACATCGTCAAGGCCATGGCCACGCTGCGCGACCGTGTAGACCAGTATCGCCCCGATCTGCTGTAGCGGGTTCCTCGAAGCCTGACTCCGGAGGAGTGGGGGACCCGTCTTTCGACAACGAACGTAGTCTCGCACGTATGGACGATTCAGTGCCACCCGACATTCAGAAGCTTTTTGAGGACGCCTCGACAGAGCGGCGCCGAGAAATGGCCTCTGTGTGGGCCCTGTTCGACGCCGAAGGAGAGGCGCGTGCCGAGGCATTTGAGGCCGACCGAACCTGGGCCGAGCTGGAGGACCAGTTCGATCTTGGACCCGACGACGCGTGTGCTGTTTCCGACCCGGAAGATGACCGTCCTGCTCGTCACCGGCGGGAGACACAGGGCCGTGGTCGCTACCGGCTCCGCACCCTCGGCTTCGGCGCGCTGGCGCTCACCGCGGCGCTTGTGCTTTGCGCCGCCGGGATATGGCTCTGGACTCGGCCCGTGACGGTGGAGGCCAGCGGGGGGAACCGAGTCACCGCCACCCTCCCCGACGGCTCCACGGTTGAACTCAACGGACGCAGCCGCCTCTCCTATCGGCGGGGATTTGGGGACTTTCCGTTCGTTGAGCTCGACGAGCGCCGCGTTCGCCTGGATGGCGAGGCCTTTTTCTCTGTTCAGCCAGGGAGCCGTCCATTTGTCGTCGAAACCCCGAATGCCCGAGTGACGGCGCTGGGGACCAAGTTTACCGTCGAGGCCTTCGGGGGGACATCCTCGAAGATGACGCAGGTCACTCTGCGGTCGGGCCAGGTGCGCTTCGCCCCGGCGGATCGCCCGGAGCGTCCCGTGACGCTGTCCCGGAAGGGAGCCCGAAGCCAACTGACCGGCGTCTCCGGGGCCCCCACCGCCCCGGAGCAGATCGATCTCAGCTACGCGGAGGCCTGGCGCCGGGGCGGCTTCGCGGTCCAGGACGCGTCCCTTTCCGTCACGCTGCGCAGGCTCGAACGCCAGTTCGGAACCTCGATTCGGCTCCGCGCCGCCCCCCTTGAGTCCCGCCCGATGACCCTGCTTTACGCGCAGGACGCAAATCTGGAGGAGGTGCTCGCCGACATTTGTATCGTGCAGGGTCTCTCCTACCGGCCGACGAGTCAGGGATACGTGCTGACCAACCCATGAGAAGCAGCGTGCTCGTATTACTCGCCTGTATTCGCCGGTCCATTGCCCGCGTACCGGGCCCCTGGCGACTGGGGGACCCCGCGGGCCAGCTTCTTCGCCGAGGCGCCAGCGTCGGCGGAGCCGTGCTGGCTCTTGCCCTGCTCGCCGCGGGGCCCCTGCAACTCGCAGCCGGCCAGGTCCCCAGCGACTCTGCCTCCGGCGCCCAGACGATCGCGTTCCGCGGGGTCCCCCTCAGCGAGGCCCTTCCCCGCCTGGCCGGACTGACGGGCATCGACCTCGCCTACCCGTCCGGTCTTACCGAGGGACGACGCGCGTTCTGCCGTGTGCGAAGCGCCGACCCGGAGGTGCTTCTAAGCTGTGTGTTGAAGGGGACGGGCGTCGATTACGTCCGCAGCTCGGGGGCGACCTACGTGTTGTTCGAGACGCTTCGCCGCTCCTCGAGGCATGGCCGTGTCATAGGCACGGTGGTCGACGCGACGACGGGAGAGCCCCTGCCGCGGGCGAACGTGCTTTTGGCGGATGCCTCCACCGGCACGACGACAAACGCGTCGGGCCACTTCCATTTCGGCCGCGTCCTGTCCGGCACGCATCGCATCGTCGTCACCTACGTCGGGTACGAGACGCAAGTCGACAGCGTCGCCGTGTCCCCCGATGGTCGGCGCCGCGTTCGAATCGCCCTTGAGCCGCAACCGGTATCCGCGGACCAGGTCGTCGTCAACGGGATCCAGCGGCGGCTTCCGTCCGACTCGCTGGGGAGGTCGATCGTCGAAGCGGATCCCTCGGAGCGCCTCCCGGAAGGGGGCGGGGCGGACGTTCTCCGTAGCGCCAGCAGCCAGCCCGGCGTGTCCAGGAGCCGACCGCTGGCGCAGCTTCACGTCCAGGGCGGAAGCACCGGAGAGCATGTCCTGCACCTCGACGGAGTGCCGGTGCGGAACCCCGTCAGTCTCGGCGGGTTTCTCGGCGCGTTCAGTCCCCTGGCCCTCGACCGGCTCACTGTTCATAAAACCGGGTTTGGCACCGAGCATGGGAGCTACACGTCGGGGGTGCTGTCGGCGACGCACGACCTGGCCGATGCCGGTAGCCATCTGGAGGTGGCCGCAAATCCGATCAGTGCCAACGGGCGAGCAGACCTCCAGTGGAAAACGGGCCGCGGACGGAGCGGAGCGGCCATGGTCGCTCTGCGATCGAGCGTGTGGCCCGTTCACCGGTCGCGCTCCCTGCAGCATTTGCTTCGGACCTGGACGGCGCCCGACCCGACGCTCACGCCCCTGTGGCTGCCCGGGGCCACGGGGCCCGTCACGGTGGGCGCGCAACGGCACAGCACGACGGCGTCCTTTTCCGACCTACACGCAGCGGTGCGCCAGCCCATCGGCGCCTTCCACGAACTGTACGTCTCGGCCTACCGGGCGGACAACCAGCTCGACGCCTCCCTCGCCAGCGTACTGACCGGAGAGGACGGCCCGCTCCTGCTCGAAGCCCGGGACGAATATGTCTGGGGGAACACCGCCGTTCAGGCCCGCCACACGTGGGTTGCAAGCTCGCGCCTCACCACCACCGTCCAGGCCTACGGAAGCTGGCACAATTCGCGGTACGCCTACAGAATCCGAAACGCTAGCCTGGCCAGCCCCGCCTTGCCACGGCGTTTGTCCAGCCTCTCCCTTCCGGAGTCGCCCCGCGAGACGAACCGGGTCGCCGAGGGCGGGGTCGAGGCGTCCTTCGGCTACAGTCCTCGCTCATACCTTCAGACCGAGGCCTCTGTCGGCGGGCAGTACCTCGACGGGCGCTTCCAGCTGCGGAACCGGTTTGTCGGATCCGTAGCCCACGCCACCAGCGCCTGGCAGTGGAGCGGCCACGTGAGGGCGCAGGCCTCCCTCGGCCTGCAGACGACGCTGGAAGGCGGGACCCGGCTCAGCTTCGTTCCCTCTCGGAATCGCGTGTACGCTGAGCCGCGCCTATCCCTGCGATACGACCGGCCGTCAAGTCCAATCGGGGCGTTCGCGGCCCGAATCGCGGGAGGACTGTATCGGCAGTACGTTACGCAGGCGCAGATTAGCAGCGCCCAGCCGACGTCCGCCCTCCCGTCGCTCCGGTTCTGGCTCCCGGTCGACGCGAGCGTTGCCCCGCCCCGCGCCTACCACGGGGCCGCGAGCCTCCTTCTCACGCCAGGCAAGAGGTGGTCGGTGCAGCTGGAAGGGTACTACAAGTGGCACCCCCGGACCCACCACGTGCACTACACGCGCCTCCTGCGCCGCGCACGACCGGATCGGATGGCGAGCAGCCCGCGCCCACTCACCGAACAGTCGTCGTTCCTGGGGGCCGGACAGGGCCGCTCCTACGGGGTCGATCTGACCCTTCGTCGGACGCAGGCGCGCGTGACCGGGGAGCTGACCGCCGGGTGGCACACGGCTCGGCGACGGTACGAGGACCGATTTGCCGGAAGCTGGGTCGCCGCCCCCTGGGAGAAGCCGGTCCGCCTCGCCGCCCGCACCGGGATCCGTCTCGCCGACGGCCTGAGGGCTCGCGCCCGGTGGGAGAGCATCTGGGGACGGTCCTGGGCCCTCCGCCCCATCTACTACGACTACGTGGGTCCTTCGGGCGCGCCCCCGAGCCTGTCCGGCGTTTCCCTCGATGCCCCCGGGGCCGACAAGCTCGCCCCCTACCACCGCCTCGACCTGGGCCTTCGGGGAGCGCTGACCTGGCAGGGCGTGACCGCGACAGCCGAGGTCAGCCTCGTCAACGTCCTCGATCGCGCCAACCCGTTTGACGCGTCCCTCCGTCCGAAGGGGCCGTCGCTCGTCCGACGGGCACGGACGCTCCCCGGGCGACGGATCGTCACCGCCCTCAACCTGCGCTTCTGACCAGAGGAACCGCCCCACTGTGGCGGAGGCGGCTTCTGGGCCTCGGCGTGCTCTCTCGACCCGACCCGATGAGCCCGGGCGAGAACGCAGGACGCAGAGACTCGTGGTTCCCACCGAGGGGTCGTCCGACGGGTCGCGGTCGCAGACGGCCGCCGTCGACGCCATCGTCGAGGACGCCGTCGAGGGCGTCGAGGGGCTGACCGGCCGGGCCTCCGAGATCGGGGT
>JBDGQP010000081.1:0-6263 GCA_042218975.1 Salinibacter sp. | reverse complement strand
GAGGGGTCGTCCGACGGCGGTCTCCATTTGGGCGCCCGAGGCACGCGACGATAACAGGCCCGTTACGAGAGGCGATGGTTACTGCGGGGCGCTCGTCTGCCATACGTGTGGATGATGGCGACAAGAGGGGGGGGGCGGCGAGACACCAGGCGCACCGACTGCCTGCGAGGTCGGAGCGCGCGCCTTCGGGCCGGGCCCTTACCCCGCGGGGCTCCGCCCGGCCGAGCGTCGCGGGCTTTTTTCTCTACACACTGTGACAACTGAACCTCGAATATGACGAACGCGACCACGACGACGAACGTTCTTCCCACCTCTCCGCTGCGCCTGTGTGCCGCTCTGCTACTGGTCCCACTGGTCCTATTGGCCACCGGCTGTGACAGCAACGACAGTAGTATGGACAACGGCACGGAGGACCCCTCCACCATTGGCGCCTCGGCCGACGTCACGATCACGATCACCAACCAGGGCACCTCCGCCTGGGAGGTCACGGACGTACAGGGGGCCAGCGGCGTCGCCCAGACGGGCACCGACAACCCAACGCTCACGCTCAAGGTGGGCACGCGATACCGGATCGACAACAACGGGGGGAGCAACCACCCGTTTGCCCTCCAGAACGCGAACGGAGAGTACCTTCTGCGTCAGGAGTCCGGTCGGGCAGGAAGCTTCGAAGACGATTCGGACGTGAACTACCAGGAGAGCACGGACCGGGTCGCGTTCACCTACACGCAGTCGTTGGCCGACGCGACGGAGACGTACATATGCACCGTCCACCCGTCCATGGAGGGCACCGTCCAGATCGATGGCGAACGCTCCAGTACCGTGCCGGATCAAATCACGTACGACCTGGCGGCGCAGTCCAACGACGGCGCGGCTCCGAACGGGATTGGGGGCACCGTCACGTTCTGGCGGGCCGGCCCCGACTCCTCGCTCGTCACCCTCGATTTGGACGAGGACGCAACAGTCAACAGCGTGTCGCACCCGGCGCACATCCACTCCGGGAGCGCGTCGGAGGGGGGCAAGATTGCGATTTACCTGAGTGCCGTCAACGGCAGCAGCCCGACCGGCACGAGCGCCCGCAAGATCGGACGTCCGATCGAGGATCTCGCCCGTTTCGACGGGCACGTCAACGTCCACGAGAGCCCGGCCAAACTCGGCAATGTTGTCGCGCAGGGCAACATCGGCGCCAACGCGGAGGGCACCGATGGGTCCGGCCTTTCCTTGGTCGACAACCCGCGGTCCACCACGTACCCGCTTGCCGCCGACTCGACCGACGGGAGCGTCCTTTCCGAAGGCGTAACGGGCACGGTGCGGGTCGAAGAACTCACCGGCTCGAAGACACTGGTTACCTACGCGCTCGACACGAACGGCTCCGTCGAGAACGCCAACGGGTCCAGCGTCGACGTGGCCCAGATCGCACACATCCACGAGAACACGGTCTCGGCGGGAGGCAGTATCGTGAGCGGACCGTTTTCGGGGTACCTCGGCTCCATCGCCCCGACCGACTCGGCGGCTCGGAGCAGCCGGATCCTGAACGCCTCCTACGACGAACTGACGAGCTACAAGGGCCACGTTAACGTCCACCAGAGCAACGCGAACGCGCAGTACGTCTTCGCTCAGGGCAACATCGGCGCCAGTGCGGGAACCAGTGGCTCTTCGGCCGACGTCACGATCACCATCGACAACCAAGGCGCCTCGGCCTGGAAGGTTACCGACGTACAGGGGGCCAGCGGGGTCGCCCAGACGGGCACGGAAAACCCGACGCTTACGCTGGAGGTAGGTACGCGCTACCGGATCGACAACAACGGCGGAAGGGGCGCCCACCCGTTCGCCCTCCAGAATGCAAGCGACGAATACCTCCTGCGCCAGGAGTCCGACAAGTCGGGAAGCCTCGAAGACGACGCGGACATCAACTATCAGGAAGACGCGGACGGGGTGACCTTCACCTACACGCAGTCGCTGGACAACGCGACGGAGACGTACCGGTGCACCCTTCACCCGTCCATGGAGGGCACCGTCGAAACCGATAGCGGCGGCTCCGGCTACTGAACCGGCACACGTGCCGGCCCGGATCGGGAGACGGCGGTGTGCGGTCGGCACGACGAGAATACAGCGGGGACCGATTCGACGAGACCGCACGCCCGACCCCGAGCCGTCCGGGCGAACTAGTCGATGCAGCGTGCGAAGCCGTCCCGCGACTGCGCAAAAGGGCTTCCGGTCCCCCGCTCTCGTTTCTCCACCGTCGTGCGGAGCCGGCGGACCTCGCGCGTTCTCGTTCCGTAGTGTCTCTTGATCCTGTATCTTCCTCGACTCGACCGCGCCCATGCCACTTTCCTGCCGCGCCCTGCTCCTCGACCTCGATGGGGTGCTCGTCGACTCCGAGGCCGCCGTTGAGCAGCGGTGGCGGCAGTGGGCGAAGCTCCGCGGTGTGCCGTTCGAGGAGGTCGAGGCCGTCTACCACGGCCGCCCGGCGTTCGAGGTCATCCGGGAGGTGGCGCCCCATCTCGACGCCGACGCCGAGACCGACCGGATGAGCGACACCGTCGCCGCCGCGCCCGGCAAGCTCCGCACGTTCGAGGGGGCCCGGGCGCTCCTCGACGGCCTGCCGGACGGGCGGTGGACCATCGCCACGAGCGGCCGCCGCCGCACGGCCACCAACCGGCTCGCGCACGTCGGGCTCCCCCTCCCCGACACGCTGGTGACGGCCGACGACGTTGAGCACGGCAAGCCCCACCCGCAGCCGTACCGCCTCGCCGCCGAGCGGCTGGGCGTGGCGCCCGAGGACTGCGTCGTGCTCGAGGACGCCCCGGCGGGGGTCGAGGCGGGGCGCCGGGCCGGGGCCGCCGTCGTCGGCGTCGCCACCGCCAGCCCGCCCGAGGCCCTCTCGGCGGCCGACGCTGTGGTGCGCGAGATCGGGGCCCTCGACGTCGAGGCCGGCGCGGACGGCCGCCTCCACGTCCACTCCAGGCGCGAGCGATAGCCTTTCCCGTTCCACGAACGGGCAACGTTCAACGCGGAGACACACGGCGCGCAACGTTCCCACGCGCCATTCGCTGCTCCTCACTCGCCGTTCGTACCGATCCGTGAGAACGTACGTAGGGCGATCTTCCGCGGTCGCTGCGGACCGTGCATCGCCGCAAGCAGAAGACGGACGTTGGACAATTGTTCACGGATCGGTAATTCCGAACTCCCCATTGCCTACACGCCCCAGATCAGCCAGATGCCGCCGCAGGTGGCGATCGCGAGCAGGAGCTGCAGGGGCGCCCCCATCCGTAGAAAGTCGGTAAACCGGTAGCCGCCCGGGCCGTAGACCATGAGATTGGTCTGGTACCCGATGGGCGTGAGGAGGGCACAGCTCGCGGCAAAGGTTACGGCCAGGACGAACGAGAACGGGTTCGCACCGGCCCGCTGGGCGGTTTCCACGGCCATCGGCAGCATGAGAATGACGCTGGCGTTGTTGCTGATCACCTGCGTGACGAGGCTGGTGAAGACGTAAAACAACAGCAGCAGCACGAAGGCCGGGACCCTCTCTGCCACCCCGGTGAGGGCCTGCGCGAGGTACGCCGCCGTGCCGGACCGCTCCATCGCCATGCCCAGCGGGATGAGCCCGGCCAGCAGCACGATCACGCTCCAGTCCACCGCCTCGTAGATCTCGTTCGGCCGCACGCAGCCGGTGGCCACCATGGCCACAACGCCGCCGAGGGCCGACACCATGATCGGCACCACCTCGAGGGCCGCCAGCCCCACCACGAGGCCGACGATGCCGAGGGCCACCGGCAGCTTTTCCATCCGGAAGGACGCCTCCTCGTCGGCCTGGATGACGACGAACGACCGGCCGCGCTCGAACTGCTTGAGGGCCTGGGCCGAGGCCTGCACCAGCAGCGTGTCCCCGCCCTGGAGGGGCACCGCGTCGATGTTGTCGTAGAGGAGCTCTCCTTTCCGGCGAATGGCCAGGACGAGCGCGTCGAACCGCTGGGCGAAGGCGAGGGAGCGGAGCGTCTCCCCCACGATCGGGTTGTCGGACAGGAGCACGATCTCGGCGAGCGCCTCCCCCTTCCGCTCGATCTCGAAGTCCTCCTCGGTGAGCGTTTTGCTGTGGGCCTCCGGCTCCAGCTTCTGAGTTTCCATGAGCCGCACCAGCGTGTCCCGGTTGGTGCGCAGCAGCAGCTCGTCGCCGGGCCGAAACTGCTTGCTGCCGAGCGGCGCGGCGAAGGCTTTGCCGTCCCGCTCCATGCGCACGATGTCGACGTCCAGCTCGAGCAGTTCGAGCGCCTGCCGCACCGTGTAGCCCACCAGCGGGGAGTCCTCGGCCACGATGACCTGCGTGAGGTACCCGCTCATCGCGAACTCTTCGGTCAGGTCCTCCCGGGGCTTGATGCGCTCGGGGAGGAGCCGGTGCCCCACGGCCAGCAGGTAGACCCACCCCACCACGAGCACGATCGCTCCCAGTGCCGTGAACTCGAACATCGAGAACGGGTGCCCCAGCAGGCGCGCGCTGACGTCGCTCGCCAGGATGGAGGTGGAGGTCCCGATGAGCGTGAGCATGCCCCCCAGCATCGAGGCGAACGAGATCGGCATCAACAGCTTCGAGGGCGAGAGCCGCGCCTTCTGGGCTAGGTTCGCGGCCATCGGAATCATCATGGCCACCACCGGGGTGTTGTTGATGATCCCCGCCGTCGTGCCCGAGAGGCCGATGAGCGCCCCGTACTGCTTGTAGAAGCTTCCCTGCGCCCACTCCACAATGCGGTTGCCCACGCGCCGCAGCACCCCCGTGCGCCGGATGCCCTCGCTGAGGATGAACATGGCCAGGACCGTGACGGTGGCCCTGCTCGCAAAGCCGGAGACGCCGTCGGCCGGCCCCACGCCGGTCCAGGGCTCCAGCAGGATGACCGCCACCATCGTCCCGAGGGCCGTGATGTCGATGGGGAGGGCCTCCGAGACGAAGAGGACCAGCACCGCGGCGATGAGCCCGAGCACCACGAGCATGTCGGTCGTGAAGACGGGGGCCGCCTGGGCGAGAAGAACGGTGGGCCGCGCAAAGAGCATGTGGCGGTGGAAACGAGCAAAGGCGGGCATGACGAAACGGGCCGAGCTCCGGGCACACGGCCCCGGCTGGTCCCCGACCGTGGCGATTCGTCGACGGCCGTCGAACGGCCCTTCCATGAAAGAACGCCGCCCGGTGAGGTTCGGACCCGCACCATCTGCGGCCGGGCCGCGTAAAGAGCCGTGTCCTAGATCTTTTTCTCGTACTTCGCATCCGGAATGTCGGCTCGTGTCCGTTCTCGCCTGGCGGCGATCTTCCCCAAAGCGCCCTGTTCGCTGCCGTCTGTGCTGGTGGCAGTGGGCCTCGCGTTGACGCTGCTGGCGCCGCTCCGGGCTCCGGCACAGGGCCTTCAGGTGGGGGGCCGCGTGGGTCCCTCGTTCGGGTTCCTCAACGACAGCCCGGTTCCGTTCGTGAGCGAGAAAGGGGTGACGGCGGCCCGCACCAACGTCCGAATCGACGTGCACGCCGGCATCCACGCGGTGCTTCCCCTCGACGGCTCGTTCGCCGTGCAGCCCGAGCTGCTCTTCGTACGGAAGGGCGGACACCTCTCGCGGGTCGGCCAGGACCTCTACGCCTCGGAGCGGTATCAGCTCTCGTACTTTCAGGTCCACCTTCTGGGTCGGCGCGACGTGGCCCTGCCGGGGCCCCTCTCGCTCCGCTTCCTCGCCGGCCCCACGGTCGCCGTCGCAACCGGCGGGGTGGTTCGGCGCACCCTCCGCGGCCGAACGGTCGCCCTCGACCAGCGGATTCCGCTTCTGAAGCACGGCCTCGTGAAGCGCTGGGACGCGGGCCTGCTGCTCGGCACGGGGCTCGGGTACCCGATCGGGGACCGGGCGACGATGGCCCTGGAGCTGCGGTATAACGCCGGCGTCCGCTCGGTCTTCACCGAGGCGCAGCGATCAACGGCCGAGCGCGGCACGACCCGGTCCGACCCGCCCCCGCTTACCGACACGCCTCCGCCGCTGCGGCACGACGTCATCATGGCGAGCCTCACCCTCACCGTGCCCCTCGGGGCCCCCTAGCGGCGCCCCGACCCATCCCGTGCCCGCGTCCGGAGGGCGTCCTCCGACGAGGGCGGAGCTGCTTCCGTGGGCCCCTCCTCCTCGCCCTCCACCAACGCTCAGCGGTCGAACGCTCCCCCTTCGCGGCACGGCTCCGGTCGCTCAAAGGGGCCGAGTCCGCCCCGGATGGCGACAGTGCCGATGCGTGAATGCGTTCCTGA
>JBDGQP010000080.1:1067-11384 GCA_042218975.1 Salinibacter sp. | reverse complement strand
GGAGAGCAACCTCCACCGGCCCGGCCTGGCCCTCGCCGGGTATGTCGACCTCTTCACCCACCAGCGCATCCAGATTCTCGGCAACACCGAGACGCAGTACCTCGAGCACCTCGACGGCCCCGAGCGACGCGAGGCGTTCGGGCACCTCATTCAGTTTCCGGTGCCGTGCATCGTCGTCACCGACGGCAACGAGCTGGGCGACCGCCTCGTGTCGATGGCCACCGACGAGGGCATTCCGGTGTACCACACGCCCCTGTCTACCGTCCGGTTCATGTCGCGGCTCCGGGGATTCTTGTCCGACCAGTTTGCCCCACAGCGGGCCGTGCACGGGTCGCTGGTCGACGTCTACGGCATCGGCCTGCTGCTCGTCGGAAAGTCCGGCATCGGCAAGAGCGAGGTGGCCCTCGACCTCGTCGAGCGGGGCCACCGCCTCGTGGCCGACGACGTGGTGATCGCCACGAAACGGGAGGAGGCCCTGCTTATGGGCGCCGGCACCGAGCTCGTGCAGCACTTCATGGAGGTGCGGGGGCTGGGGCTCGTGGACATCCGGTCGATGTTCGGCATTCGGGCCATCCGGTTCCAGAAGCGGATCGAGGTGGTGGTAAACATGCAGCTCTGGGACGACGATAAGGAATACACCCGGATCAACATGGTGGAGGACACCCACGAGATTCTCGGTGTCGACCTGCCGATGGTCCAGGTGCCCATCACGCCCGGCAAGAACATCACCGTCATCTGTGAGGTCATCGCCATGAACTACCTCCTTCGACACTACGGCTACGACCCGGCAGAGGTCTTCACCGAGCGCCTGCGCCAGCGTCTCCAGCAGGAGGGCCCGCCCACGCCTCGTCGTAGCATCGAGTACTTTGAGCAGGACTACGAGTAAATGGTACCCGTCCGTGTCGGGGGGCACAGCGGCGAGACGAGAGAATAGGCGCACTCCGACCTCCAAAGAGCCTTGATTTCTAGGCGATTACGACTTGCCATACCGAGTCGGGCGTTGGTCCCGGCCCGCTAGGGTAAAACTGGGCGGAAGTGGTACGGAACTTGTGAAATAGCTAGTACGGCCGGCTGGCGTCCATCGGCCGTGCAGAGTGTGCCAAACGTGGCCACAGGCCCCATGGGCCGTTGGATGAGGGCCTAGGGTACCAGAGATGGTTGAAATGCCTGATTCTCGGATCTATATTGCGGCTCAATTGCGCAGGAGGCGTTGCCGCACCCGCCTGCGGACCATCCCTGTCGTCCGACTGATCGTCCTGGCCGTCCCACTGCGCCGGGCGCACCCCTCGCGGGACGGACGACGAGAAGCGGTCCCGCACTTTCCGCAGGATCAGGTCTTTGCGACCTCGTTCCTCCTTCGGACATGCACGTTAGCGCCCAATGAGTCAGGGTCAGAAGTACTACTACGATCCGGAAAGTTGCTCCTTCGAGGAGGTTGACTACACCTGGAGGGACTACGCCGCGCACTACGGCCGGATCATGGGGCTCGCCGTCATCATGGCGGGACTGGCCGTATGGGGCCTCGATGTCTACTGGGTGACCACGCCCCAGGAGCAGTCCCTCAAGGTCGAGAACAAGGCCCTTGAGCAGCAGCTGTCCCGCGTGAACGGACGGATGAGCACCCTCTCCGCCCAGCTCGACACGTTGGAAAAGCGGGACAAGACGCTTTACCGTCGTCTCTTCCAGATGGCGCCGATCTCCGAGGACGTCAGACAGGTGGGCGTCGGCGGGGCCGACCCCTACAAGCGACTCGACGACATGGGGAAGGACGTCTCGGCCCTGCTGAAGCAGACCGCCCGGAAGCTCGACAAGCTTGAGCGGCAAATGAGCCTGCAGGGCACCAGTTACCAGGAGCTCTCGGAGGTGGCCGAGAATCGGAGCGAGCGGCTCACGCAGCTCCCCGCCATCCGGCCGACCAACGGTCCCATCGTGTCCGGTTACGGCATGCGGCAGCACCCGGTCTTGAAGGTGCGGAAGATGCACGCAGGCGTCGACTTCCTCGTCCGTCCAGGGACGCCCGTGATGTCCACCGGGGACGGAGTGATCCGACGGGCGACCAACAGCCCGGCGTACGGCAACTTCGTCGAGGTGCGCCATCCGGAGGCAGACTACTTCACGCGCTACGCCCACCTCTCCGAGATTCCGGACGACATTCGACGCGGCGTCGAGGTCGAGCGGGGCGACACGATCGGGTACAGCGGCAACACGGGACGCTCGACCGGCCCCCATCTGCACTACGAGGTCCACAACCAGTCCGGGCAGACCCTGGATCCGATGCGCTTCTTCGTGCCGGACATGTCCCCGAAGCAGTACCACGAGCTCGAGGAGCGTACCAAGGCGTACCGGTCGCGGCTCGCCGACACGCAGCAGGACTCCGACGCCCCCTCGGCGGGGGCCGCCCGGTGATGCACGCGCCGGTCCCGTGTGCGCAGACGCGGGGACCGGTGTAATGCGGAACGATTGGCCTGGTCGAGGGGACTGGGCAGGTCCCGACGACCGCCCCTTCAGGAAACGAAACCTCTTATCCGCTGTGCGGGGAGGGCGGTCGTTCATCCCAGCTTCGGTACGGCGTTGTGGCAGGAACACGTAACGTGCACGTGCGGACGCACTCCGGGGGGCGCTCCCGAAGGGGCGTGATCCGTGCATGGGGGCTTCTCATTCTTCTGGCACTGGCGGGTGTCCACCCCGTTGCGGGTGCGGCCCATCCGCCGCGGGCAGCGCCCGACACGACCCGCCCGGTGGTCCGGGAGGTCCGCGTGCGGGGCCACCGTCACTTTTCGGAGCGGCGGCTCAAGCAGCAAATTCGAACGGCGCCGAATCGGCGTGTGCTCGGAATCCCCGGGTTTACCTGGTGGCGGTGGATCTATCAGTTGGGGAGCACCGACTGGATGTGGAGCCGGCTCGGGCAGGCCCTGCGCTCGGGGGGCGAGGCGCCGGCCTACCTCGACACGACGATCGTCGACGGGGACGTCGAGCGACTGCGCCTGTTCTACCGGCAGCAGGGATTTCGGGAGGCGTCGGTCTCCTCGTCGATCCGACGGAGCGACTCGGGCGATCGGGCCACCGTCACCTTTCGGGTCGAGCCGGGCCCGGCCACCTATCTGCACCGGGTGGAGTACGACGGCCTCAAGGCCCTCAGCGCCAGGGAGAAGCGCGAACTGGCCCGCGGAACGGTCCTCAACGCCGCGCGGCACGACGCCAGGACCCCCCTCACGTTCTCGGTGGTCGATCAGCGGTTCCGGCAGCCGCTTCTCCTGAAGGAGCGGCGGCGCGTGCTCTCCTTCCTGCAGAATGCCGGCTACGCCGCCGTGAGCCGCGACTCCATCCGGGCGATTGTCTTCGAGAACCGGGCCCCGCCCGGCTCCCTGGACGTGACGTTCCGCGTGCAGACGGGACCACAGTACCGCTTCGGCGACGTGCACTACCGCATTCAGGGTCCTGAGCGGGCCCCGGCCCGTCGGGACACGATCGACGTGCCGGTCGACGCGCCGACCGGCCGGGCCCCGATCGTCACGAGCCGCATCGAGGACGAGACGCAGCTCGACCTCGGTCTGCTGCGTCGGGCCCTTCAGTTTACGCCGGGCACGGTCTACCGCCGGTCCAGCGTGCTCGCGACGAAACAGCGGCTGGAGGGGACCGGCGTCTTTACGCTCACGAGCCTGTCCCCACAGTTCGACGAGAGCACCGTCGTCGACTCGGTCCGCTACCTGCCCATCCGCATCGAGGGCCAGACGCGGCAGCGACACCGACTGCGGATGGAGACCTTTGGGCTTCAGCGGGCCGGTGTGAGCTTTGGGACGAGTGAGTTTGGCGTCGGGCTGGGCGGGGTCTACGAGAATGTCAACGCACTGGGCGGAGGAGAAACCTTCCGGCTGCGCACCTCCGGGTCGGTGGCCACGAGTCTCGATTCGACCCTGATCACCTCCCGTCAACTGGAGGGGACGGTCTCTCTCACGCTTCCCTATCTCATCCGCCCGTTTGGTCGGTTCGAGAACCTGTTCGACCTCTCGAACGCCCGGACCCAAATTTCGGTGTCCGTCCTCACGGCCCGCCGCAACGACCTGGGGCTCCGCATCCGCAGTCGCAGCAGCGCCCGCCTGCGGCTGGAAATGAACCACACGCCCTCGCGGACCTCCCTCGTGGACGTGCTCGACCTCAGCGTGAGCAACCCGGACACCCTGTCGGGCTTCGGGAATCGGTTCCTCGACAGCCTGTTCGTCCGCATTCAGGACCCGGTGCAGCGGGCCCAGATCCTGCAGGACTTTACGCAGCCGCAGATCAATACGGCGTTCCGGTACACCTTCCGGTCGTCCACGGTGAACCCGCTGCGCCGCCGCCGTGGGCACGACTACGAGCTGTCGGGGGAGGTCGGGAATACGCTGCCGCTGCTGTTTGATCGATTCATCTTTGTTCCTGGAACGCTCGAGTACTCGGTGCCGGGCCTGAGCGGAAGTGCCGGGCGGGGCCCCGGGGGCCAGCTCGTGTACCGGCCCTATCTGCGCGGGACCGTCGACCTCCGCCGCTACGTGCGGCTCAGCCAGGGCACGACCCTCGCCATGAAGCTGTTCGGGGGCATGGCGCACCCGACCGGCCGGCCGACGCTCGTGCCCTTCGACCGGCGATTCTTCAGCGGCGGGGCCAGCAGCGTGCGGGGGTGGCGCCTCCGCGAACTCGGGCCCGGCGGGGCGGGGCAGCGCATCGACTTCCTGGGGGGCGACGTGAAGCTCGAGTCGAGTGTCGAACTTCGGACAACGATGCTGCGCGACCTCCTGGCGGCCGACTGGGTGGGGGCCCCCTTTCTCGACGTGGGGAACGTGTGGTTCGGCCCCCGCAACCAGGGCTTCTCGGCGGCGGGCTCCGGCGGGGACGGAATCGGCACCGACCCGAATCCGCCGCCCGCGGGGGAGGGCCCCGACGGGAAGTTCCGTGGGCTGGAGGCCCTCACCGAGGTCGGAGTGGGGGCCGGGGTCGGCCTCCGCATTGAGTGGGAGTACCTCGTGGTTCGGTTCGACCTTGCGTACCGCCTCCACGACCCCTCGCCCCAGAACGACGACGTCTTCTCCGACGACTTCGGGGGGCCGCTCCTGCACTTCGGCATCGGGCAGGCCTTCTAAGAGACTGTTTTGATTTTTCGGTCGGTCATAGACAGCGCCGCTCCCGTCCTTCCGTCTGAGGAGGGCGCGAGGTGTAAGGCCGAACGGAACGCTTGCGATCGACCGGTCTGCAATCGTCACGTGACGCTTTGCCCCCCCAACGTGTGAAATCAAAACAGTCTCTAGGGACCGTTTCGATTCGGGAGCCCGATCGTTACGTTGCGGGACGTACTCCCTCTTTCGGTTGGCTGGGACTCCGCACATGTCCACCCTTCGACGTCTCCTCCGGGCGGGGGGGCGGCTGTACCGCCGACTCTTCCGGCGCCGCCTCGACACGCACACCCGGGAAGTTGCCACCGTTCTTCAGTCCGTTCCGGCCTTCGAGCGGCTCTCCTCCCGGGCCCTCTACGCGATGGCGTCGGCCACGCACCGGCGCACCTACCGGCGAGGGGAGTCGCTCTACTACGAAGGGGACCCGGGCCTCGGCCTCTACGTCGTCGAGTCGGGCTGCGTGCGGCTCATCAGCGACGCCGGCCCCAACCGCTCCCGCGAGCTCCGGGAGCTGGAGGCGAGCAGCATGTTCGGGGAGCTCTCGATCCTGGGCGACTTCAACCGCCTCGAGACCGCCGAGACGATCACCGAGGCGCGTGTGCTGGGGTTTTTCCGCCCCGACCTCAAAAACGTGATGCGGCGGAACCCGAAGGCGGGCGCCGAGATTGTGATGGCCCTCGCGCGCCGGGTGGCGGCCCAGCACGTCGAGGCCGTGCGGCTGCTGGAGGAGCGCGAGGGACGGGACGCCGCCCTCGACACCTACACGCAGGCCGCGAGCCGCGTCGAGGCCGAGTCGTCGCCGCTGTCGTAGCCCGCGGCGGGCCCGATTCGGGGAGGCGCGAGTCTCCGTTTCGGCCGTACACCACCAGGGGGGATTGATGGATTCGTTGCATCGCCGGGCGGGTCCGTTCGGATCAGCCAATCGGGCTCCCCCGTTCATCTCGTCGTCCTGGGGAATCCTCCAGCCACGTCCCGGCCCGTCCCCGAGACGCCCCCCTCCACGTTTTCCCGGTTCAACGCGACGCCTCATGGGCCCCCTCTCACGCCTAAATCACTTCTTCTGGCGGTACAAGTACCTGTTCATCCCGGGCCTGCTGTTCACGATGATCTCGGCGGCCTTCCAGATCACCGTGCCGATGGTGGTGCGGCAGGCGGTAGACAGCATCCCGCGCTTCGTGCGGCTCTTTACGCTCTACGACGGCACCGCCGCGCAGGCCGAGCTCTACGCGTTCTTCTTCGTCGCGCTGCTGCTTTTCGCCGGGGGCATCATCGGGCTCTCGGCCACGAGCGGGCTGTTTATGTTCCTGATGCGGCAGACCATGGTGGTCGCCTCCCGCCACATCGAGTACGACCTGCGCAACGCCCTCTACGATCACCTGCAGCGCCTCTCGGCCACCTTTTACCACGAATACTCGACGGGCGACGTCATCACCCGCGCCACCGACGACATCGAGAAGGTGCGGCGCTACATCGGGCCCGCCATCATGTACGTGACGCGCTCGCTGGTGATGGTGCTGGTGGCCATGGGGGCCATGTTCTTCATCTCGCCGCGGCTCACGCTCTATGCGCTGCTGCCGATGCCGCTGCTGGCGATCTCGGTCTTCTTCATGGCCCAGATGGTTCACCACCGAAGCGAAAAGCTGCAGGAGCAGTACTCGACCCTCACCAGCCGGGTGCAGGAAGCCCTGTCCGGGATCCGCGTGCTCAAGGCCTATACGCGGGAGGAGGCCGAGGCCGAGACCTTCGAGGAGGAGAGCGAGCACTACAAGTGGCGTAATCTCGACCTCGCGCTCGTGGAATCGGCCTGGCGGCCCTTGTTCCTGCTGCTGGTGGGCGTCTCCACGATCATCGTCGTCTGGATGGGGGGGCGCCTGGTGGCCGAGGGCGTCATTACGATCGGCAACATCGCCGAGTACATCATCTACATCAACATGATGACGTGGCCGGTGGCGTCGCTCGGGTTCGTCATCACTATGATCCAGCGGGCCTCCGCCTCCGTAATCCGGCTGCAGAAGATCATGGACACCGAGCCGGACATTGCCGACGGCCCCGACACTGTGCCGGCCCTCCGGTCGATCGAGGGGCACATCACGTTCGAGGACGTCTGGTACCAGTACGCGGGGGAAGACGAGCCGGCCCTGCGCGGGGTGAGCTTCGACCTGCCGGCCGACCATACCCTCGCCATTGTGGGCCGCACGGGCTCGGGCAAGAGCACCCTCGTGCGCATGATTCCGCGCCTGCTGGACCCGGACCGCGGGCGGGTACTCATCGACGGCCACGACGCGACCACCGTGCCGCTGGAGACGCTGCGCGAGCACATCGGGTACGTGCCGCAGGACGTCTTCCTCTTCAGCGATACGGTGGCCAACAACATCGCCTTCGGCGACCTCGGCGCCGAGCAGGAGGCCATCCGCGCCGCGGCCGACGAGGCCGACCTGCTGGACAACGTCGAGGGCTTTCCCGACGGCTTCGACACGTACGTCGGCGAGCGCGGCATCACCCTGTCCGGGGGACAGAAGCAGCGTACCTCCATCGCGCGGGCCCTCATCCGCGACCCCCGCATCCTGATCTTCGACGACGCCCTCTCGGCGGTCGACACGGCCACGGAGCGCAACATCCTCCGCTCGCTGCGGGACCGGCAGGGCCGCCACACGCTCGTCATCGTCAGCCACCGCCTCAGCGCCGTCCAGGACGCCGACCTCATTCTCGTGATGGAGCACGGCGAGATCGTGCAGCGCGGCCCCCACGATGCGCTCGTCGACGAGCCGGGCCTCTACGCCGACCTCTACGAGAAGCAGCTGCTGGAGGAGAAGATCCAGGCGATGTAGCGTTGAGGACGAAGACATTCAATGTCGAACGTTCGGACGTGCGACCCCTCATGACAACGGATGTGATCCCACTGGGAACGGCCTCGGCGGTGCCGACCCGCAAGCGGCACCTCTCGGCCCTGGCCGTGGAACGAAAGGGACGGATCCTGCTCTTCGACTGCGGGGAGGGGACGCAGTACCGCCTCCTGCACGCAGACCTGAGCCGGGCCCGGATCGACGCGATCTTCGTGACGCACCTCCACGGCGACCACTGCTACGGCCTGCCCGGCCTGCTCTCGACCCTCGCCCTCCAGCAGCGCACCGCTCCGGTCACGCTCGTGGGGCCGCAGGGGCTCGGCGCGATGCTCGAAGCCATTCCGGGGGCCGCGCCCGCCGACCTCTCGTTCCCCGTCCGAATTACGGAGATCGGGGAGGGGCTCACGACCGCGCCGGTGTACGAGACCGATGAGCTGACCGTGACGGCCCGCCCGCTCGAGCATCGCGCCTTCACGATGGGCTTTCGGCTGCAGGAGCGGACGCGGCCGGGCCGCTTCCACCCGGAGCGGGCCCGCGACCTGGGGGTGCCGGAGGGCCCGGCGTTTGCACGGCTGCAGTCGGGCACCCCCGTGACGGTCGCGGGCGGCACGACGATCCGGCCCGAGCAGGTCCTGGGCCCGCCGCGCCCGGGCGTGGCCCTGGCGTACGTGACCGACACGCGGCCCTGCGGCGGGGGACACGCCCTGGCCGAAGACGTGGACCTGCTCTACCACGACGCCACCTTCACCGACGGCCTGCACGCCCGGGCCGTCGAGACCGGCCACAGCACTGCCCGCGAGGCCGCCGAGGTGGCCCGCGACGCCGGCGCGAACCGGCTGCTCCTCGGGCACCTCAGCGCCCGCTACGACGACCCCGCGCCGCTCGCGGCCGAGGCCGCGGCCGTCTTCTCCGAGGCCGAGGTCGCGGAGGAACTGCGGCGCTACGTCCTCGACCCGCGCGAGAAGGCCCCCGGGTCCCCTCCGTCGTGAGCGCCCCCGAGTCCGTCGTCGCCGTCGACCACACGTGGTCTTCCGATACGGTGCGCCGAGTAGGCACGAGCGGCGGCGACTCTTCGGGGCGCCGCGGCAAAGACGCATGGTCCTCGACGAGTAGCGAGTCACGCCCGAGGTCCCGGGCTGGCAGGCCCGCGACCACGACCGCATCCTCCCGAATGAACGGGAATGGCGGACCCGGCGCCCCCGCATTGACCGGAATCCGGGACGCTGGGCCGAGGCCCGTGCCCGTCTCCGGACCGACGAGAACGAGGCCTCCCCGGCCGGCCCCCGAGCCGGGCCGAACGTGAAAGGCCGGAAAAACCCGTGAATCGGGCGCGCGGCGAGCCGCAACACTGGCGGGCATCTCCATGTTCGCCGCACAGACTCACAGTCCCTTCCGTCACTGCCCGATCTCCACTTGGCCGCCGACACCGACGAGCACATCGAAGAAGAAGAGGGCGAGCAGGGCATTCATTCGTTCGACGGGCAGTTGCTCCGCCGCATCGCCCACTATCTGAGGCCGTATCTCGGCTGGGTCGTCCTGGCACTCCTCGTCACGCTGATCGGTGCCTTCCTGGGGCCGCTGCGGCCGTGGCTCGTCCAGCGCGGCATCGACAACTACATCGTCGTCGGCGATCTGGAGGGCCTGCAGCGTATCATCCTGTACCTGGCCCTGGCGCTGCTGGGCGAAGGGCTGCTGTCGTTCGTGGAAAACTACCTGACGCAGTACATCGGGCAGCGGGCCATCTACGACCTGCGCACCACCGTCTTCCGCCACGTCCAGGACCAGCCGCTGGCGTTTTTCGACCGCACGCCGATCGGGCGCCTCATCACGCGCACCACCAGCGACGTTGAAGCCCTCAGCGACGTCCTGTCCTCCGGCCTCATCGTGGCGCTGGGGGACCTCTTCAAGCTCGTGTTCATCGCCTACTTCATGTTCACCCTCAACTGGGTGCTGGCGGTGGTGACGCTCATGGTGATGCCGCTGATGGTGTGGGTCACGTTCTGGTTCCGCAACAACGTCCGCGAGCAGTACCGCGAGACGCGCAAGCAGGTCTCCCGCCTCAACTCCTTCATCCAGGAGCACGTGACGGGCATGCACATCGTCCAGCTCTTCAACCGGGAGACCGAGGAGATGGACCGGTTCGAGGGGATCAACGACGACCACCGGGCGGCCCACCTCCAGACGATCTTCTACTACGCCATCTTTTGGCCGTCGGTCGAGATCATCGCGAACGTGGCGCTGGCGGCGGTGCTCTGGTTCGGCGGGCTGCGGGCCATGGCGGGCTCGGCCCTCACGCTCGGGGTGCTGGTGGCCTTCATCCAGTACGCGCG
>JBDGQP010000080.1:433-1057 GCA_042218975.1 Salinibacter sp. | reverse complement strand
ATCCGGGACCTCTCCAACCAGTACGACACGCTCCAGCGGGCGATGGCCGGGGCCGAGCGCATCTTCGGCGTGCTCGACGAGGACCACCGCCTGCCGGAGCCGGACGAGCCGGTAGAGCTCGACGCGGTGGAGGGCAAGATTGAGTTCCGGAACGTGTGGTTTGCCTACGAGGACGACAACGAGGGCAATCCCGACTGGGTGCTCAAGGACGTATCCTTTACGGTGGAGCCGGGGGAGACGGCGGCGCTGGTGGGGGCGACGGGCGCCGGGAAGTCGACGGTGATGAACCTCTTGCTCCGCTTCTACGACATCCAGCGGGGGGACATCTTCGTCGATGGCGTCAACATCCGCGACCTGCGCCTGCACGACCTGCGGCGCCACATTGGGCTCGTGCTGCAGGACGTGTTCCTCTTCTCCGGGTCCGTGGAGCGCAACCTCACGCTGGGCGACCCGTCGATCGACCCGGCCGACATGAAGCGGGCCGCGGAGGTGGTCCAGGCCGACCAGTTTATCGAGCGGCTGCCGGAGGGCTACCAGCAGGACGTGAAGGAGCGCGGCTCCTCGCTCTCGCACGGCCAGCGGCAGCTGCTGGCCTTCGTGCGGGCGCTGCTGTACGACCCCGAC
>JBDGQP010000080.1:0-423 GCA_042218975.1 Salinibacter sp. | reverse complement strand
GAGGCCACCTCCAGCGTCGACACCGAGACGGAGACCCTCATCCAGCAGGCCCTCGAGCGGCTCACCGAGGGGCGCACCACCCTCGCCATCGCCCACCGCCTCTCTACGATCCAGGACGCGGACAAAATCCTGGTGATGCACAAGGGCGAGATCCGCGAGCGCGGCACGCACCAGGAGCTGCTGGCCCTCGACGGCCTCTACCGCAAGCTCTACGACCTGCAGTACGCCGACCAGACGTACACAGGCGGCGCTACGTTCGGCGACGGGGCGACTGGAAAGCCAAGGACGGCATAGCGGTTGTCCGCTCTGATGCTGACAAGAATTCGCATCTATTTGCCATCATAGTTACATTTTTGGTGGCAAATAAATTTGACATAGAAAGGTGTATAATCTTATACAACTGACAGATTGGTCAGTACCTCT
>JBDGQP010000008.1:0-48830 GCA_042218975.1 Salinibacter sp. | reverse complement strand
AGGGGCCGAGTCCGCCCCGGATGGCGACAGTGCCGATGCGTGAATGCGTTCCTGAGGTCCGTTCTCTGCCTGCGGCCGTGCGCGGTCCGCAGCCGTCGCGGACGATCGTTCACACGCGTTCCCCGAGGATCGGCGTGTGTCGGGGCTCGTGTCAGGCGGCCGTCTCAAACAGCCGACCGCGCAGGTACGGCCCCCCAAGGGTGAGCAGCCGCCCGGCCATGAGCGTGGCGATGCCCCACCAGACGCCCGTGAGGCCCCATCCCATCGGCACCACGAGGCCGAGCACCGCCGCGGCGGCGAGGGCCGCCCCGATCATTGCCTTCGCGAGGTACGGAAATTCCTCGGCGCCCATGTAGATGCCGTCGCCCACGAACACGAGGCCGTTGAGCGGCTGCAGGAGGGCCACGAACAGGTATACGTCGAGCAGCGCCGCGACCGTGGCCGGGTCGTCGGTGAAGAACCCCGGGAGCACGGAGCGGAGCAGGAAGAACCCAACCCCGAGGACTCCCCCCACGGCCAGCCCCCACTGGAGGAGGCGGTCGGAGACGGCCCGGGCGGCGCCAGGGGCCTCGGCCCCCAGATGCTTCGACACCAGGGCCTGGGCGGCCACGGCCAGCGCGTCGACCACCAGCGCCAGGAAGAGCCAGAGCTGGTGGGCCACCTGGTGGGCCGCCACGGCCGCTGTGCCGACGCGGGCGGCCACGGCGGTCGCGAGCGTCATGGTGCCCACCAGCGAGCCGGTGCGCAGCAGCAGGTCGCGTCCCACCTTTAGGAACGGCACCAGCGAGCGGAGGGACGGCCACGCCAGCGGAACGCCGAGGGGCTCCCGCCGCGTGCCCAGCAGCAGCCCCAGAAAGACGAGCGCCCCCACCCACTGGGCGAGGGCCGTGGCGGCGGCCGCCCCGGCGAGGCCCCAGTCAAACCCAAAAATGAAGAGGGGGTCGAGACTCGCATTGACGACGTTGAAGCCGATGGTGACGACCATCGGCGTGCGGGTGTCCTGGTACCCGCGGAAGGCCCCATGACTGGCCATGATGAGGAGCAGGGCGGGCCCGGCCAGCGCCCGGATGCGCAGATAGGCGAGGGCCGGCCCCATGAGCTCGGGGCCCGCCCCCATGAGCCGCAGGATCGGACCGGCCAGGAGCTGCAGCGCGACGAGGGCCCCCGTCCCCGACAGGACCGCCAGCGTGAGGGCCCGCACCACGGCCCGCCCCGCCTCGGCCCGGTCGCCGTCGCCCACGGCCCGCCCCACCCGCGGCGTCGTGCCGTAGGCGAGGAAATTGAAGACCACAAACGTCATCGAGAAGATCGACGTGTTGACCCCGAGGGCCGCCAGCGGCACGCGGCCCAGCTGCCCCACGAAGGCGGTATCGATGAGCGACACCAGCGGGTCGGCCGCCAGGCCGGCCAGGGCCGGCACGGCCAGTCGCAGGATCTCGCGGTCGCGGGAGGGGACGAGGGAGCGGAGCACGGGGCGCGGCCGGTCGGCATGAACAGTGCGGGCCCTCCTGCACGGCACCCGACCGCGAGAGATTCGCCGCCGTCCGCCCTTCCCAGGGGCGTACCCCGGATTTCACCGAAGCGCTACACTCTCTTCCCCCCCCGGGCCTTCGTCCGAACGTGCGACACATATTTTGTCACAAATAAATGCACTAACTAAGGACTTTCCGAAAGCGCTTTTCCTAGAAATCGGCTCTGAGCGTCGTTTGATGGGAATGTTACCAAAAGCGATTCCGGGTTTGTGGAATCGCTTCCTTCAAATTCTACATATAGGAAATGCACGTTTTCCCGACAGAATTCTGCCACATCTCCGGGGGCCGCTCGTAGGGCGGAACGAAGCATCGGGTGGGGTTGGGCAGCGTCCGCTGTCCCGCCGGTCGTCGGCGCCCTCGCTCGCCGTTGCGTTTACACGCCTTTTTCCATACAACTCAACCCCGATCATGGCTCGACTTCAGCGTACGTTCTCGGCCCTCGTCCTGGCATGCGCGCTCCTTCCGATGAGCGCCGCCGCCGTTCCCGCCGACACGAGCGACACCCCGGAGGAGGCCGCCGCGAAGGCGGAGGTCCTCCGTCTTCTAAACTCCGGTTCGCTCGAGAAGCAGGAACGGGCCGTGCGCCTCATCGGCCACTACGCGCACACCGACCAGTACGGCGAGGACTTCCATCGCCTCATGGTGACGCCGCTGCAGTACCTCGTGGCAAACGGACGGACCGAGCCGCTCCGCATCATGGCGGTCTCGGCCCTCTACTCCATCGGCACCGATCCGGCGATGCGGGGCCTGCAGGCGCAGGTCGACGCCCTCAATTCGGATCGGGTCACGAGGGTGACGAAGAACGCTCTTGCCCAGCACGCGGCCGACCGCACCGCGACGATGCCCTAGCACGCGTCGGGGAGCGGCCGGACGCCCCAGAAGCGGGCCCGGCCCGGGCGCCCCGCGTTCCCGGTCATCCGCCCCCTTCGGCCGTCGAGGCCGGAGGGGGTGGTGTACGTTGTCCCCCCTCGCTCGTCGGCCCACGCCACCGCGGAGGAGGACACGCGCGTCCGTCAGGAAGCGGTCTGCCCGGGGCGGGCCGAACGCTGGCACAGGGGGAGGGCCCCGTTCAGTCGAGGGATGGCGTCGAGCTCCGTCGGACGCGGGCGATACCGAGGCCGTCGTACCAGGTGCGGTGGGCCCCGACCGCGCCGGCCCTGCCTGCGACCGGGGCATGGTCGTCGACGTGGACGGCAATCGAGTCGCCGGCCTGCCGCACCGTCGCCCGCCCCACGTACGTCTGGTAGAGGAAGGTGCTGTCCGCTCCCTCGACGACGGCGCCCTTCACCGCCCCCGGCGCCACGCGCTGGGCGCTGATCTGGCGGGCGAGCACCGGATCGTGCCCGGCGAGGCCCGCCTGCAGGCGCCAGTCCGCGCTCGGGTCGGCCCAGAAGTATGCCCAGACGTCGTAGGTGCCGGGCCGGGGAGGAGCGACCGTGGTCCGCAGGGTGGGGGCATCCTCCGCCCCCTGCTCCCCGGCCGTCAGGACCCTGCCCCCATTGCCGGGGCCGGACCGCTCGTGCCAGCGGCCGTCGCTCGGGCCGGGCTCGGAGGTGGGACCGGTGAGCCGCGGCGCCCCGCCCCCGGCGAGGCGCGTGTTGCGCGGCGCGGCGTCGCGGTAGCGGACGGGGCCGCGCCGAACGCCGGGGCGGTCGATGAGCCCGACGAGGGCGGCGTCGTAGTCGTGCTGCCATTGGTAGCGCCCACGGTACCAGAAGACAGCCGTACGGCTGGTGTCCCAGTCCGGGACCACCGGCCGTAGGTTCTGGGCCTCGGAGTGTTTGGTGAGGGCCGTCCACGTCCAGGTCGTCCCCTGGTCGGGGGTCACGCCCCGGAAGATCTCGCGCGTGCCCAGCGAGTCTCCGGTGCGAGGGTGGATGGGCATCGAGGCGTAGACGGTGTTCAGCGCGTTCGGGTCGAGGGCGATCAGTCCGGTGTAGTCCTGCTCCCGATCGTCCAGTCCGGGCCCGGCCTGTCCGAGGTGGTAGGCCCGCCACTCGGTGCCGTCGTACCGGGCGTAGAAGAAGCGGTGGTCGCGGGTCGAGCCGTTGGCGCGGGTCTGGAAGACCGTGTAGGGGCGTCCGTCCGGGCCCAGGTGAAGGTCGATCGTCCAGCCGTGGGTCATCGTGTCGCCCGCGACGACCGTCCCGGCCCCGAACACCTCCGTGAAGGCGTCGGGCGGGGGCGCATCCTGGTCGAAGATGTTCGCGTCGACGAGCGTCCCGTCGGAGGCGTAGCTCGCGCTGTCCTCGACGTACCCGTGGTAGATGCTGTTGCTGTAGTCGCGGGGGTGGTGCTCGGTGGCGACGAAGTGGATCCGGTCGACGCCGTTGGTCGCGTACGTGAAATAGCCGTTGACATAACCGACCTCCTCCTCCGTGTACGTCAGCTTGCCGCCGTACGTCCAGGTCTGCCCGCCGTCGTCGGAGACCATGACGTTGGGGCTGCGGTTGTCCGTCCGGGCAAAGTTGTACAGCCGGTCTTCCTCGGATAGGTAGAGGAGGTTGGAGTAGGTGACCGGCATGTCACTGCCCCCCGGGATCCGCTCGTTCCAGTCGAACGTCCGTTTCGGTTCCCACTCTGTAATGTCGTGGGGTGCACGGGACCGGCGGTATCGGCTCCGGAAATCGTTGTTGTGGCCGGCGTACATTGCGAAAATCCGACCGTCCGGACGCTGCCAGAGAGCCGGGGTCATGTGGTCGTCCCCCCGGTCGTTGGGGGCGAGGAGGCTGTCTTCGAGGGTTGCGTGCCGGCGTGCTCCGGTCCGCAGATCGAAGCTGCTGATGTCGACGTCGCCGTTGCGTGCGGCGCCGCCGACACCGTTTCCGTGTGCGACGGAGCCGAGATAGAGTTTGCCCGCCGCCGTGTCGACGAGTACCCGTTCGTTTTGGTACCAGCACCACGCGCCGTTCGACGTGACGAGAACGAGGGGGCCCGCAACAGCGTCCCCCTCCAGACGCGGTGCGGCGCCCCCGGAGGGGTCGCCGCCGGAGGCGCAGGCGAGGAGGCCGAGCGGAAGCAGGACCAGGACGAGAACGAGCGGGATGCATGGGGGACATTCGGAGGCCTGCGTCATGCGCCTTGGGGTTCTGTTCGGAAATAGCGTGCTTCACCGGGCCCTGCGCGTTCGGCTTCCGCCCGGTCGGACGTCTCACACAGACCATGCATCGCAAGCGGAGGGACCGATCGCGCTCAGCGTGAGAGCTTCCGGAGGATGCGGCGGGCGGCCCGGTTGTTGGGGTCGAGTTCCAGCACCTTCCGAAACATGCGGCGGGCCTGGGCGGGCCGGTTCGTCTGCAGGTAAACGATCCCGAGGCTCCCGTACGCCTTCGCGTGCGTCGAGTCGACCGCGAGGGCCCGACGGAAATGGTCGACGGCCGCCGTGTACCGGTTGTTCTTGGACGCGAGGCGCCCGAGCTGCATGTGCCCCTGCACCAGGTCGGGGTCGACCCGAATGGCCTCGGCGAAAGCGTCTCGGGCCGACGCCGGCCGGCCGTCCTTGAGCCGGATCACGCCGAGGTTGAACCAGGACCGCGCGGAGTAGACGGGGTTGTAGTCGACGACGGTCCGCAGCTGCGCCTCGGCGGCCCCGAGCCGTCCGGCCCGGAAGAGGGCGCCGGCGAGCTGGACCTGTGCCTCCAGCATGCGGGGCTGGAGACGGAGGGCCTTGCGGTAGGACGCGATGGCGGCCCGGGTCCGGCCCCGCTCCTCGTTCATCGCGCCGTACCAGTAGTGGGCCCACGCGTCGTCGGTCGACCGGACGGCCGTGCGCATCACCGCGGCGGCCGCCCCCACGGAGTCGGTCTCGGCCAGGGCCCGGGCCAGCGCGATCCGTCCGTCGGCGTCGCCGGCGGGGAACCGGCTCTTCCGGCCGCGGGCAATGGCCCGATCGATGTACTCCGGGTGGCGGTGCATGCGCTCGTAGAAGCGGAAGTAGGCGATGGTGGCCTCGATGTCGGCCCGTCCCCCCGGGGGCGGGTTCGACCCGTCGAGGGCCACCATGCGGCGCAGCGGCACCAGGTCGAGGGGCGCGTCGCTGCTGAGCGCCGAGACGCGGCTCGAGGAGTCGCGGGGCTCGGGCCGCCGCCGGATCCAGTGGTCGGTGAACGTGACGTGGGGCACGTTGCTCGTGCCGCCCTTCTGCATATGACAGTCGACGCAGTTGCCGGTCATGGCCTTCTTGCGGGACACCGGGCGCCCCGAGGAGGTCCCGGGCCGGGCGCACACCGGCTCGGCGGACCGCTCGCCGCCGTGGCACGACTTGCAGGTGGTGTTGTACTCCGCTGTCGTCGTGGCGGAGGCGGGCTCGTGGGCGTCGTGGCAGGTGGCACACGTCATGTCGCTGTTCTTGAAGCAGGCGCTGCGCGCCAGCCGGATGGGGTGGGAGTCGATGCCCACCCAGTTCGGGGTTTCCAGCTGCTTCTTGGGCACGTAGACCGTCCGGTTGGCGCGCAGGGGCTCGCCCGGCCGGAAGGTACTCGGGGTTTCGCCGGGCTTGAACACGGTGACGCCCGCGAGGTGGCACTGCTGGCAGACCGACAACTGCTCCTCGCGGGGCAGGTCGGTCGGCGTCACGATTGCGAGGCGCTCGTCCGCCGTCGACGAGTCCGTCGCCGGTCCCGACTGTCGTGCGCGCTGGCGCTGGACGTGGGTCTCGCCCGGCCCGTGGCAGCGCTCGCAGGTGATGGGCCCCGGCACCTCGGGGTAGTGATTCTGCGTGAACCGGGACCGCTCCGGGCGACCCGTGTGGCACGTCATGCACTCGCGGTTGATGGGCCGGCCAAACCGGCCGTTCTCCTCCTCGTATCCGGGGCTCATGTCCCACGTCTGCTGGTCGGCGTACCAGGTGAGCGGCATCTCGGTGTAGTAGCCGTTTACCGCCATCATGTAGGAGCGGGTGGCGTTGCCCGACCCGATGACGAGATCGACCCGATGGACGCGCTGGTGCACCGTGTCCCCCTCGGGCCCGCGCCGGACCTCTCGCTGGTAGAGGGCACTGCCCCGCACGAACGGCTCGTAGGTAAGGGTGCTTTTCTCGTGGTGGACCGCCGGGTCACCCGCGAACGACTCCGGGGCCGTGCTCGGGTCGAAAGCGGACACCGACTGGGCGTGCCCGGTCTTCTGGTAGGACGCGGCGACGTCGGGGTGGCACGACGCGCAGGGCGCGTCCCCGACGTAGCGGGCCGAGTCCGGGACCGACACGGCCGCCCGGTGCCCGGCGGGCGATGCGCCCCCCGAGGCTCCCTGCGTCGCCGTCGTGTCCTCCTCATCCGCCGACGCCCCGGACGGCGCGTCCGACGAGCAGCCTGCCGCGCCTACACCGACGAGAAGGAACAGGACGGCCCCACGAAGCACGTTGTACCAGAATGAACGCATCGCAGTGGCGGTCGGGAGCGAGAAGCCGAGGGGGTGGCCCGGGCCGGAGAGGCGACGCGATTCCCCCGAAGATGTAAAGAAAGGGATAAGACGCGTCGAATGAAAGAAGGCGCGCGTCCTGTCCCGACCGCCGGACGCATCCCGACCGCCGGACGCAGCCCGCGGATGTCCCCCAGCCGCGCGGCCCGGCCGCCGCCGACAAATTCGGGACGAAGATCCGCCGATTTCGCGCCGAGTGGACCGATGATAATGGTTCGATAACAACAGCCGGCGAGGGCGCAGGGTAGAACTGTGAGATACGTGTTTTCCGGCACCAACCGCTAGCGTTATGAGTCCACCAGAACTCGGGGAGACAGGACCGACGGTCCTCGTCGTGGACGACGAGGAGGACCTGCTCAGCCTGCTGGAGTACAACCTCGAGCAGGAGGGCTTCGAAGTCGTGCTGGCGCGAGACGGCGTGGAGGCCATCGAGCAGACCCGGGCGCACGAGCCGGACCTCATCGTCCTCGACGTCATGATGCCGAAGATGGACGGCATCGAGGTGTGTGAGCGCCTGCGCAAGGACGCCCACCTCCGCACCATCCCCATCATGATGCTCACCGCGCGGACCGAGGAAGAGGACAAGGTGGAGGGCCTCGATGTGGGGGCCGACATCTACCTCGGCAAGCCTGTCTCGGTCTCCGTCATCGTGAGTCAGACGAAGGCCCTCCTCCGCAGTGCCCGGCGCCACGCCGACCCGCCGGACCAGATCAAGGTACACAATCTGCGCATCGACCGCGACCGCTACCTGGTGTACCAGAAAAACGGGGAGGGCGAGGACGAAGAGGAGGACGAGCTCCGGATGCCCCGGAAGGAGTTTGAGCTCCTCTACTTCCTGGCCTCCCATCCCGGGAAGGTGTTCTCCCGCCAGGAGATTCTCGATGAGGTGTGGGGGCGCGACGTCTACGTTGTGGACCGGACGGTGGACGTTCACGTGCGGAAGATCCGGCAGAAAATCGGAAGCGAGTACATCGAAACCGTAAAGGGGGTCGGCTACCGCATGAAGGAGTAGCGCGGGCCGGCGTCAGGGGGGCCCGAGGGAAAGCGAGCCTGCGTGCGAGAACTGACAGACTTCTGGGGGACAACGGCGCGGCCCCGAAGATGCAATTGCCGGAAAGCGGTTTCCCTTGTTCGACGTAAGCGTTAAGATTCAGCCTCTCCGCGACGACTCCCGCCACTGTTTGAGGTTCCGCAATGTCCATGCTCCCTTCCGTCTCTCCGGTGGATGTGATCCCCCTTCGTCTGTCGGGGTGGATCGGTGTCGCCCTCGCGTCGGTGCTTGCCCTAGCGCTTGCCGGGTGCGGCGGCGGCTCGGTCAACTCGGTGAGCATCGACGGCTCCAGCACGGTCTTTCCCCTCACCGAGGCGGTTGCCGAGGAGTTTATGGAAGAGAATTCCAGCGCCCGTGTCAACGTCGGCGTAAGCGGCACCGGCGGCGGGTTCGCGAAGTTCCTGCGGGGCGTGACCGCCATCAACGACGCCTCCCGGCCCATCTCCCCCGAGGAGATCGAGAAGGCCGAGGCCAACGGCATCGAGTACATTGAGCTTCCGGTGGCCTACGACGGACTCAGCGTGGTCGTCCACCCGAGCAACGACTGGATTGACTGCATCTCGGCCCAGGAACTCGAGCGGCTCTGGGAGCCGGGCAGCTCGATCGACCGCTGGAACCAGCTCCGCAGCGGATTTCCGGATCGTCCGATCGACCTGTACGGCCCGGGCACGGCCAGCGGCACGTACGACTACTTTACCGAGGCGATCGTGGGGGAGAGCGGCGCCAGCCGCTCCGACTTTACGGCCAGTGAGGACGACAACGTTCTCGCCCAGGGGATCTCGGGAACGGAGACGTCGCTCGGATACTTCGGGCTCGCCTACTACGAAAACAACGCGCAGGACCTCAAGGCGCTCGCCGTCGACCCCGACAGCATGGACGGCGGCGCGTCCTGCGTAACCCCCAGCGCCGAGACGGTACGGAACGGCACGTACCGCCCCCTCTCCCGGCCCCTCTTCATCTACGTGAACCCGGCGAAGGTGACCCCGACCGTCGCGTCGTTCGTGCGGTTCTACCTCCGGAACGCGGGCGAACTCGCCGCGGACGTCGGCTACGTGGGCATGCCGAAGGACGCCTACGACCTGGCCCTCCAGCGCTTCGAGAACCGCACGACCGGCACCGTCTTCGGCGCCGAGGGCGTCGACGTGACCGGCACCCGGGTCGAGGAGATCCTCCGCTCGGCGATGGACACCACCACCGCCACGCCCGACACGACCGCCCGGTAACGTGCCCATCCGCCGCCCCTCGCACCGCCCCGCGCCCCGCCCATGAGCACGGAGTCCCCGCCGGCCCCCGCCGCCGACACGGAGGAGCGACCGCCGGCGTCCCGCCCGGCCGACGACCTGCGGCAACAGGTCTACAACAGCCCCAAGGAGCGGGCCATCAAGTACGCCCTCGGGGCGTGCGCGCTGGTGAGCGTGCTCACGACGCTCGGCATCGCGGCGGTGCTGGTCCTCGAGTCGATCCCCTTCTTTCAGACGGTCGCCCTCACGGAGTTTTTCGGCGACACGCGCTGGACCCCCCAGTTCGCCAACAAGCACTTCGGCATCTGGGCACTGCTGAGCGGCACAGTGCTGGTGACGGTCATCTCGGCCGTAGTGGCGCTTCCCATCGGGCTGGCCAGCGCCATCTTCATCTCGGAGTACGCCTCCGAGTGGGTGCGCAAGACCCTCAAGCCGGGCCTCGAGCTGCTGGCCGGGGTGCCGACGGTCGTGTACGGCTACTTCGCGCTCACCTTCGTGACGCCGCTGCTGCAGGCCGTCATCCCGGGCCTGGGCGTCTACAACGCCCTCAGCGCCGGGATCGTCGTCGGCATCATGATCATCCCAATGGTGGCCTCCCTGAGCGAGGACGCCCTGCAGGCCGTGCCCGACAGCCTGGAGGAGGCCGCCTACGCGCTCGGCGCCACGAAATTCGAGACCGTGCTCCGCGTAAACGTGCCCGCCGCCTTCAGCGGCATCATGGCCAGCTTCATCCTGGGCGTGAGCCGGGCGATCGGGGAGACGATGATCGTCACCCTCGCGGCGGGGGCCACGGCCAAGACCACGCTCAACCCGCTGCAGAGCATCCAGACCATGACCGCCTTCATCGTGCAGGTGAGCAAGGGAGACACGCCCCAGGGCACGATCGTCTACCAGAGCATCTTCGCCGTCGGGCTGGTGCTCTTCCTCATCACCCTCGCGATGAACATCCTCGCCAACCGCATCACGCTGCGTTACCAGGAAAAATACTGAAACGGTTGAAGGTTGGCAGGTTGAGCGTTGAAGGGGATGGGAACCACCGTCTCCAGCAACATCCAACCGTAAACCTTCTAACCTTTAACCGCCTAACCCTTAACCCGAATGCCCATGGACCCTTCCCCCAATGGGTCGTTTGACCTTCGACGGACGCGCCGCAAGCGCCTCGGCATGATCCTGGCCGGCGTGCTGTTTCTGGCCACGATCTTCGGGATCATCGTGCTCGTGACGCTGCTCGTGGACGTGGCCACGACGGCCGCCCCCTGGCTCGACGGGCAGTTCGTCCGCAGCTTTCCGTCCCGCACGCCCGAGCAGGCCGGCATCGTGTCGGCGCTCGTCGGGTCGCTGTGGCTGATGGGGCTGACGGCCCTCATCTCCGTGCCGCTCGGCGTGGCCTCGGCCCTGTACCTGGAGGAGTACGCCCAGGACGGCTGGTTCCTGCGGCTCATTCAGGTCAACATCGCCAACCTCGCCGGCGTGCCGTCGGTGGTGTACGGCATTCTGGGCCTCGCGCTTTTCGTCCGCTTCGCGGCGCTGGGCCGGAGCCTGCTGGCCGGGGCCCTGACGCTGAGCCTCCTCATCCTGCCCATCATCATCATCAGCACGCAGGAGGCGCTCCGGAGCATTCCGAGCGGCATCCGCGAGAGCGCCTACGCGCTGGGGGCCACCCGCTGGCAGGTCATCTACAGTCACGTGCTGCCGATGGCCGCCCCCGGCATCTTTACCGGCGTCATCCTCGCCCTCAGCCGCGCCATCGGGGAGACCGCTCCTCTCATCCTCATCGGGGCCCTCACGTTTGTCCCCTTCCTCCCCCGGGGCGCGATGGATCAGTTTACCGCGCTGCCGATTCAGATTTTTAACTGGACGGCCCGTCCCCAGGATGAATTCCGCGGGCTGGCGGCCGCCGCAATCGTGGTGCTTATGATTCTGCTCTTCACCATGAACCTCTCGGCCATCCTGCTGCGCAACTACTTCGAAGAGCGCCGGGCCGGCACCTAGCGCCGCCGGCCGCCCGTCTCGCCTCCTCCACACGAGCCCCCGCCCGCCATGCCGACCGACACGCCCTCCGACGACGCGCGCTCCTCGCCGGCGTCCGTGGACGACCCGAGCCCCAACGGCCGCCCCGACGGCGGCCCGGACGAGGAGGCGGCTCGGAGGGCCCCGTCCACTCCCTCGCCCCCCGCCGGGCAGCCGAAAATCGAGATCACGGACCTCGACTTCTGGTACGGCGACAACCATGCCCTGCAGGGCATCTCCATGGACGTCCACCCCAATCAGGTGACCGCCCTCATCGGCCCGTCGGGCTGTGGAAAGTCGACCCTGCTCCGGTGCCTCAACCGAATGAACGAGCTGATTCAGGGCACCACGCTCGAGGGCGACGTCCACGTCGACGGGCAGGACATCTACGCGCCGGACACCGACCCGGTGATGGTGCGGCGCCGCGTGGGCATGGTCTTCCAGAAGCCCAATCCCTTCCCCAAGACGATCTACAAGAACGTCGCCTGGGGCGCCGAGATCAACGGCTACACCGGCGACCTCGACGCCCTCGTGGAGCGGGCCCTACGGCAGGCAGCCCTCTGGGACGAGGTCAAGGACCGCCTCCACACCAGCGCCTACGACCTCAGCGGCGGCCAGCAGCAGCGCCTCTGCATCGCCCGCACCCTCGCGGTGCAGCCCGACGTGGTGCTCATGGACGAGCCGGCCAGCGCCCTCGACCCCATCGCGACCTCGAAGGTCGAGGAGACGATCACGGAGCTGAAGCAGGACTACACGATCGTCATCGTCACGCACAACATGCAGCAGGCCTCGCGGATCAGCGACGAGACGGCCTTCCTGTACATGGGCCGCCTCATCGAGATGAACCCGACCGACCAGCTCTTCACCCGGCCCGAAAAGGACCGCACCGAGGCGTACGTCACCGGCCGGTTCGGCTAGGCGCGGTCCTCGACCCCACGCGTCCCGATTCGGCGTACGAACCCGCTTCTTCTGCTTCCCCTGCTTTTTCCCGCGAGGCCATGCCGAACCGATCTTCTCTCGACCAGGAGTTGGCTCTCCTTCGCGGCCTGATCGCCGAGATGGCGAACCACGTCGACGCCCAGTTCGCCGACGCCATGAACGCCCTGCTGCGGGGCGACACCGAACTCGCCGAGCAGGTGGTGGACGGGGACGACGCCGTCGACGCCCTCGAGCTCCGCATCGACGAGCAGTGCGAGCGCATCCTGGCCCTGCACTCCCCGGTGGCGGTGGACCTGCGCATGCTCATCATGGCCGTCAAGATTAACACCGACCTGGAGCGCATCGGCGACCACTGCCGCAACCTCTCCCGCAACGCACGTCACCTGGCCGAGACCCCCGGGTTGCTGGCCCAGACCCGCCTCCCCAAGATGGCCGACATGGCCCGTACGATGCTGCGGGAGGCCGAGGACGCCTTTCTCGAGAACGACCGCCTGAAGGCACGCAAGGTCATCGCCCGCGACCTGCAGGTGAACCGCCTCCACGACGAAACCTTCGCGTCGCTCGTGGGGATGCTGGAGGAGGGGCACCCGCAGGCCGAGGCCCTCTCCCACCTGCTCACTGTAAGCAAGGCCCTGGAGCGCATCTCCGACCACGCCAAGAACATCGCCCAGGGCATCGTCTTCATGGTCGAGGGCCGCGACATCCGCCACCGCGGGCTCGAGGGCTCGGAGAACAGCGCCGCACCGGACGCCTCGTCGGGCGAGGTCTCCCCGAGCGAGGCGTAGCGGGCCGGCGCGGCCGGGGTTGTCCCTGCGGCCATGTTCCTCGGGATCGCTTGCCGCGAATTCGCCGCGGGACGTGACGTTAGACCCCCGGACGGGCGTGTGTCTGCAAGGCCCCGACGTTCCGAAAACCCGCGGCGCCCCCATGTCCTCCCCGTCTGATCGTCGATACAACGGCTATCGTTCGGACACCCTCCGCCTCGACGAATGGGATTACCGCCGGCCGGCGTGGTGTTTCGTCACGATTTGTACGGCGGAGCGTCGCCCGTATTTCGGTCGGGTGCGCGGCGGCATTGTCGGTTTGTCGCCCGCCGGGTGCATTGCGGCGCAGGAATGGCGGCGTACGCCGGAGGTGCGGCCGTACGTGCGGTTGGGCGCATGGATCGTCATGCCGAACCACGTGCACGGATTGATCGGCATTACCCCCGAATCCCCGGGGCACGACGACATCACCGGTACGGATGCCCCCGATCGTGATGGGTCACATACCGCGGGTGATGGGGGCAATCCCGATGCCGTAGATGCGTCCCGGCGGGACGCATCTACGGCGGGCACGGAACGGAATCCCCGTACGGATGAAAACGCCGACGCAACCAACGAATTCCGATTGCATGCCCATTCGTTGGGGGCCATCGTGGGCCAATACAAATCGGTGTGCACCAAACGCATCCGGGCGGCGTGTCGGCCCGATTTTGGGTGGCAATCCCGGTATTACGACCGGATCGTCCGCACCCGCCGCGCATGGACGGCGGTCCGCCGGTACATCCACCAGAACCCGGCCTCCTGGGCGGACGACCGGCACCGCCCCTCCGCCTGACCGGATTCGTTTGTCGAAAGGGGGCTACGCCCACACCCGCATCAGGCCCTCCTGTGCGACCGAGGCGACGAGGGTGCCGTCCTCGGCAAAGATCTGGCCGCGCGCAAGGCCCCGGGCGCCGGCGGCGCTGGGGCTGTCCATGGCGTAGAGCAGCCACTCGTCCGTCCGCACCGGTCGGTGCACCCAGAGGGCGTGGTCGAGGGTGGCGAGCTGCAGGTCCGGCTGCACGAACGAGAGGCCGTGCGGGCGCAGCGCCGTGCTGAGGAGCCCGTAGTCCGATGCGTACGCCAGCACGCTTCGGTGCGCGAACCGGTCGTCGGGCAGGGCCCCGCGTGCCCGGAACCACACGTGGTGGGCCGGCGGCTTGGGCTCGGGGGCGAACGGATCGACGGGGTCGACCGGCCGGAATTCGATCGGGCGCTCCCGCGTGTAGAGGGTGCGGACCGCCTCGGGGATCTGGTCCTCCATGGTCCGAACGAGCTCGAGTTCGCGGGGCAGATCCTCCGGGCCCGGCACATCCGGCATGTCGGCCTGGTGCTCCGCCCCGGTCTCGGCGGCCTGGAAGGAGGCCGCCATGTTGAAGATCGCCCGCCCGTGCTGGATGGCCACGATGCGGCGCGTCGTGAAACTGGAGCCGTCGCGCAGGCGATCGACCTCGTAGACGATCGGGGCGTCCACGTCGCCGGGAAGAATGAAGTACCCGTGCATCGAGTGGGCCGCGCGGTCGGCATCGACGGTGCGCCGGGCCGCAACGAGCGACTGGGCGAGGGCCTGGCCCCCGAACACCGTGCCGGACCCGATGTCCACGCTCCGGGCCCGAAAGATGTTGTGCTCGATGCACTCGAGGTCGAGGAGCTCGTGCAGGTCGTCGAGGGTAAAGGCCATGGCTGGCAGTCGTGTGCAGGAGCGTGGAGACGGACGCCGCGGCCGTCCGGGGCCCTCTGCGTCCTACTTCTATGGCGGGCACGGGTGGGCGATTGGGCGGACGGCCGGATCCTGGACGACGCTCGCGTCCCGTGCTTCTCCACAGAGGAGGGGGCGAGACCGGGGCGCAGAAACACGAAACGCCCCGCGGCACAGGGCCACGGGGCGCGATGCTGCCCAGGATGGATTCGAACCATCAGCCTCCCGGTCCAGAGCCGGACGCTCTGCCGATTGAGCTACTGGGCAAACGAATCGAGCCGGCGAGGGGAATGGAAGGCGGAACCACAGAAATGATTCCGCTAGCCGCCCGGTTCCGAGGAGCCGTCCGCCACCGGCGGTTTGACGGATGCTTCACCGTCGGGCATCGGCGCGCCCGGTGGCGGCTCCTCCCTGAGCCAGTGCGTCGCGGCAGCGGCCGTGCCGTCGAGCGCGTCGACCTCGGTGAGGGACGCGTCCCGCCAGGTCGCGATTTGGTCGATAATGCGGGCCCGCACGTGCCGTTGCAACTCACGGGTCTGGCCGAGCTCGTAGGGCGCCGTCTCGACCGGGTCGAGCACCTTGACCCGGATCGTCTCGACATCGGGGGCAAACCAGATCGAGTGCTTGGGCAGCGCCTCGTGGGTGCCGTCGACGGCGATGGGCAACACCGGCACGTCCTGCTTGATGGCCAGCCGGAACGGCCCGTCGGAGAAGCGGCGCACTCGGCCGTCCCGGGAGCGGGTGCCCTCGGGGAAAAACATGACGCTGCACGCCCGCTTGAGGTAGAAGGTGGATTGTTCGAGCACGCGGGCCCGGCTCCGCTTGTCACCGCGGTCGACCGGAATGTCGCCGCTCAGGCGCAGCAGCCAACCGGCCACCGGAAGGTCGAAGAGCGCCTTTTTGGCCACCCACTTCATCTCCCACGGCACCCGAGCAATGATGGGCGGATCCGCCTGCGAGAAGTGGTTGCTCACCACGACGTACGGGGCGCGGGGCGTTTCCGGGAACGGGCCCTCCATCTCGATGTCCCAGAACGGGTTCACGTAGGTCATCGAGCGGCCGAGCCAGCGCAGGGTGAGCCCGGCGTGGTAGCGGGCCGGGTCGCGGTCTAGGACCCGAGCCACGACCATAATGGGGAGCCACAGCAGGAGCAGCACCCCGATGGCAAACCAGACCCAGAGAGACAGAAGCACCGTGCGCATGGGAGCGGCGGCGGCTGAGGGAAGTCGCGTCGCACTTCAGCCTATGCCCCGGGCGGGGCATTTGGTTCGGACGGCCCGCGCGGAGGGCCGACGTGGGCGCTGGGGGCCCTCGGAGACAGGATCGGCCGGGGGAGAGGCGGAAGATTTTCGTAAATCCGCACCAGTCCCGGCATCGGTCCGTGCCCGTCTGCGTAGGGACGATCCTTTTGCGGCCGCGACAATTCGTTTTGCTCTCTTCCTCCGGCCTCCCAAGCCGCTCTCTGACCTGTGTCCGCCGCCCCCGACGTCCTCAAGTACTTCCACGAGGAGCCTGCGCTTCTCGAGCCGGTTACGCCGGACGCCGATCCCGACGCCCGCCGGCGTGCGGACCGGTCGGACCTACCGGAGAACGTGTCCGTGCCGCTGGGAGAGCTGCTCGACACGCGGGACGCCTACCGCGGCTACCTCGCCGGCACCAACCGGGCCGACGAGCAGGTGGGCCTCACGACGCTCCGCACGCCGGCGACGTACACCGAGCCTCTCGCGGGGGCCCTCGGCCGGGCCTGGTGGGGGCGCTGCACGCCGGACGACCAGGTCGCGCCCCTCGACGACGAGGGGGCACGGCGGGTCCTCCGGGCCCCGCACAACACCGCCGTCCTCGTCGCGGCCGACGCGCCGGTGGACGCGGAACGGATGGCCGCGGTCGCAGGTAGGGCACGCCGTCGCGCGCTTCCGGCCCTCCGGGCCCTCCTCGAGACGGCCCACGTCGTCTTCTTCCCCGAGCCGGCCCACGACGGCCACGACTGGAGCCTCTTCTCGGCGTCGCCGATGCGCGACCGGCTCGTCGCGGCCTTCCGCGAGCGCCCCACCGACGCGGTCCGCCGGTTCGTCCTTCCCTACCAGCACGCGCGCTCCGAATCCAAATTCTACTTCGACAAATGGCAGCTGACCGGGTCGCCGCTTCCGGACTACATCGAGGAAGTGTGACGCCCGCGACCGACGCCGGCCACGAGCCGTGGATGGAGCGGTGCCTGACCCTCGCGGAGGCGGGGGCCGGCACGGTAAGCCCGAACCCGATGGTCGGGGCCGTCGTCGTCGGGCCGGACGGTGCCGTGCTGGGGGAGGGCGCCCACGAGGTTTACGGCGGGCCCCACGCCGAGGTGCAGGCCCTGCGCGCCGCCGAGGAGCGGCACGGCGCCGAGGCCCTCTGCGAGGCCACCCTCTACGTGAACCTCGAGCCGTGCAGCCACCACGGCAAGACCCCGCCCTGCACGAACCTCATCGTCGAGAAGGGCGTGCCGCGCGTCGTGGTAGGCCCCATCGACCCCTTCCCGCAGGCACAGGGGCGGGGCATCCGGCGCCTCCGCGAGCAGGGGGTCGACGTGGAGGTCGGGGTCTGCGAACACGCCTGCCGCCGCTTCAACGAGGCCTTCTTCCACCACGTCGACACCGGCCGGCCACTCCTGACGCTGAAGGTGGCCCAGACCCTCGACGGACGCGTCGCCACCCGCACCGGCGACAGTCGATGGATCTCGGGCGAGGCCGCCCGGACGCTCGTCCATGAGTGGCGCGCCGCCCTCGACGGCGTGCTCGTGGGCACCGGCACGGCCCGAAGTGACGACCCGCGCCTCACGGTACGCCACGTGGAGGGCCGCCAGCCCGTTCGCCTCGTCCTCGACCGCACCGGCGCCCTCCCGCCGGACCGAACCCTCTTCACCGACGACCACGCCGGTCGCACGATCGCCGTGCTCGGTGAGGGGCGGCCCCAGCCGGCCTACGCCGACGCGCTCACCGAGGCCGGGGGGCACGTCCTCCGCGTCCCCGAGACCGAGGACGCCCACCTCGACCTCCGCGCCCTTCTCCGCCGCCTCGGCACCGACGGGGGGCGCGACGCCGAGCCGATGCAGTCGCTGCTGGTGGAGGCGGGCCCCGGTCTCGCCACGGCGCTCTTCCGGCAGGACCTCGTGGACCGCTTCTTCTGCTTCGTGGCGCCGAAGGTGGTCGGCGAGGGTCGCCCGGCGGTCGGCGACCTCGGCATCACCGAGATGGAAAACGCCCTCACGTTCGCGGAGCGGACGTGGGACACGGTGGGGGACGACGTGCTGCTGCGGGGGTACTGCCGCGCGGTGTAGTTCCCCGACGCCCCGTACGGAACCGGGAATGGGCGTTGCCCTGTTCAGCCTTCTCGACTCTTTTTCCCGATGTCGCCGACCGATGCCGACGCCCGCGACGGACCGGCCCGAAGTGGACCTCTCCGGAACGGACCGGCACACCCACGAGGACCATCGGCGACTGCCCGAGGGCGCGCCCCACGAGCTTGTCCGTGGCCACCTCGTCGTGTCCCCCTGACGACCCCGTGGGGCAGCCCGATGTGCTGTGCGCGTCCGCGTTACTGGACGGATGTGCCGTCGACCTCGCCGACCTCTTTTCCACGTAGGACGCGCCGTGGGATGCATCGCCCTCCCCGGAACAGACGCCGCCCGCCCCTGGTGCCGTGGAGTGGTTCTTCTGCTTCGCCTTCGTCCCCCCTATGCTCCCCCACTCACTCCGCCCCCTGCGCGCCCTCGTCGGTCTTCTGTGCCTCGGCCTCGGACTGCCTCCGGCCGCCGCGGCCCAGCCGGTGCCCATCGACACGGCCCTCGTCCGCGACCTCGAGTACCGAATGGTGGGCCCCACCCGCGGCGGGCGCGTGACGGCCGTCGAGGGACACCCGGCCCACCCCCAGACCTTCTACATGGGCGCCGCGGGCGGGGGCGGGGTATGGAAGACGACCGACCACGGCGAGACCTGGCACAATCTCACGGACGGCGCGGGCCTGAAGAGCACGGCGATCGGGGCGCTCGAGGTGCCCGCGTCCGACACGAGCATCGTCTACGCCGGGACCGGGTCGGAGAGCATCCGGGCCAACGTGACCACCGGCCGCGGCGTCTACAAGTCGACCGACGCCGGGGACTCCTGGCAGTTCGTGGGGCTCCCGAACGCCGGGCAGATCGGGGCGATCACGGCGCACCCCCAGAACCCGGACCGCGTGTTCGTCGCCGCCCTGGGCCACCCCTTCGGCAAAAACGAGCAGCGGGGCGTCTTCCGCTCCGTGAACGGCGGGGCGACGTGGGAGAAGGTGCTCTACGCCTCCGACTCGACCGGCGCCGTCGACCTGGCCCTCCACCCCGAGAATCCCGACGTGGTCTACGCCGCGATGTGGCGGGCCGAGCGCAAGCCGTGGACCATCATCAGCGGCACCGACGGCGGCGACGGTCTCTACAAGTCGACCGACGGGGGCGACACGTGGACGAAGCTCACCAACGGGCTGCCGAGTGGGCTCGTCGGCAAGATCGACGTGGCCGTGACCCCCGCCGCGCCGGGCCGCGTCTACGCCCTCGTGGAGGCGCCCGGCGACCGGCAGGGCCTCTACCGCTCGGACGACGCGGGCCGGAGCTGGCGGCAGGTGAGCGACAGGGACGAGATCATGAGCCGGCCCTTCTACTTCACGCACCTTTTCGCGCACCCCACGGACCCGGACCAGATCTTCGTGGGGAACGTGCGCTACTGGGCGTCCTCGGACGGCGGCGAGACGTTCGAGACGAAGGACGTGCCCCACGTCGACGTGCACGACCTGTGGATCAACCCGGAGCGACCGCGGCTCCGCATTCAGGGCAACGACGGCGGCGCCACCGTGTCGCTGGACGGGGGCCGGTCGTGGTCGACGCAGCACAACCAGCCGACCGCGGAGCTCTACCAGGTGAACGTCGACGAGCGGACGCCCTACTGGCTCTACGCGGGGCAGCAGGACAACTCGACGATCGCGGTGCCCAGCCGCCCGCCCGCCGAGAGCGCCCCCGCCGGCCCGGAGGCGTGGTGGAAGGCCGTGGGGGGCTGCGAGACCGGTCCCGCCGTGCCGCAGCCGAACACCCCGATCGTGTTCGCCAACTGCAAGGGCCGCTTCGCCCGCTACAGCCAGGAGACCGGCCGGGCCCGGCAGTACTGGGTGGGCGCGCAGTACATGTACGGCCGCAACCCGGCCAAGCTGGAGTGGCGCTTCCAGCGGGTGGTCCCCATCGAGGTCTCGCCGCACGACTCCAGCGTCGTCTACAACGCCTCGCAGTACGTCCACCGCACCACGAACGGCGGCCAGGACTGGGAGCGGATCAGCCCGGACCTCACGGCCAACAAGCCGCAGTACCAGATGCGCTCCGGCGGGCCCATCACCAACGACATCACCGGCGAGGAGCACTTTAGCACCCTCTACGCCGTGCAGGTCTCGCCCCACGACCCGGACGTGATCTGGGCGGGCGCCAACGACGGCCCGGTCCACGTGACGCGCGACGGCGGAGACACCTGGACCCACGTGACGCCGCCCAGCGTGCCGCCCAACGGCCGGGTCGACGCCATCGCGCCCTCGCCGCACGCCCCCGGCACCGCCGTCGTCGCGATCCAGCGGCGCCTGCTGAAGGACTTTGCGCCCTACCTCTACCGCACCACCGACTACGGGGAGACCTGGACGCGCATCACGAACGGTCTCCCGTCGGATTATCCGGTGCGCACCGTCCGCGCCGACCCGAACCGCGAGGGCCTGCTCTACGCCGGCACCGACTTCGGCCTCTTCGTGTCGCTCGACGCCGGGCAGCACTGGCAGCCCCTCCAGCGCAACCTGCCGGTCACGCCGGTCACCGACATCCGAATTCACCGGAAGGACCTGGTGCTTTCCACGATGGGGCGCAGCTTCTGGGTGCTCGACAACCTGTCGCCGCTCTATCAGCTGGACGCACAGTCGGCCCGGGCCGACTGGCACCTCTTCGCGCCGACCGACGCCCTCCGGATGCGGTACTGGGGCGGGCAGCGCGGCCCCAGCGGGCCCGAGTACCCTGACCCCGGCGCCGTCGTCGACTTCACGCTGGCCGACACGACGATGGCCCCCGTGACGCTCGACATCCTGGACGACGAGGGGTCGGTGGTGCGCCGGTACATCGGGACGACGGGGGACGGGGCCGCCGTCTCCGGGGAGGCGCCGCCGGTCCCTGCCAGCAGCGTCGACACGGTCCGCGTGCACGCCGGGCACAACCGGGTCAGGTGGGACCTCCGCTACCCCGGCCCTCGGCCGCCCGCCGACGGAGAGGGCCCCCTTGCCGTTCCCGGGACCTACCAGGTGCGCCTGTCGGTCGGCGACGCGCAGCAGACCCGTTCCTTTGCCCTCAAAATGGACCCGCGGGTGCGGGACGCCGGGGTTACCCGCGCGGACCTCCGGGAGCAGTTCACCTTCAACACGAAGCTCCAGGACGCGATTGCGGACGCCGAGGCCCTCGCCCATGCCGTCGACTCGGTCCGGACGCAGGTGCAGGACGCCCGGAAGGCCGGCGAGATGGCGGACGCCGCGGCCGAGTCCCTCCTCAAGCGCCTCGACGCCCTGCACGGCGCGCTCGTAACGGCGGAGACGGGCAGCTACCCGCCGCCCATGCTGCTCGACCAACTCAACTACCTCGCCTGGATGACGAGCTCGGCGGACCAGCCGCTCGGCTCGGACGCCGTCGCCCGCTTCGAGACGCTGCGCGGCCGCCTCGATCGCCTCCAGCAGCGCTGGCGGTCCCTCCGGCAGACCCTCCCCCCGTTCGCGGCCGCGGAGTAGCCTCCGATTCCCGAAGGCCGCATGCCTCATCTTCCCGCTCTCCCATCCCCACCCCCTCGTCTTTCATGTTCACCGGCATCATCGAAGAAGTCGGCGTCGTCGCTCAGGTGGAGCCGCTCGGCAGCGACCAGGCCGGCAAGCGGCTTACAATCGAGGCGGAGATGGCCCCCGAGCTGCGCGTCGACCAGAGCGTCTCCATCAACGGCGCGTGCCAGACCGTCGTCGCGGTTGACGCCGACGCCTCAACGTTCGCCGTCGACTCCATCGAGGAGACCCTCCGCAAGACGACGTTCGGCGGCCTCGCGGCGGGCGCCTCCGTGAACCTGGAGCGCGCCCTGCAGGCCGGCGACCGGCTCGACGGCCACTTTGTGCAGGGACACGTCGACACCACCGGCACCGTCGTGAGCGTGGAACGGGAGGAGACCGACAGGCTCTACACGGTCCGCTTCGACCCACAGTACGCATCGTACCTGATCCCTGTCGGGTCGGTCTCCATCGACGGCATCAGCATGACGGTGGCCCGCCTGGACGACGATACGCTCACCGTCGCCATCATTCCCCACACCTACGAGGTCACCAACGTCTCGTCGGCCTGGACGGAGGGGGCGGCGGTGAACCTGGAGTTCGACCTCATCGGCAAGTACGTGGCCCGCAGCCTCACGGCCGGCGGCGAGACGCCCGATCCCGACGCGCTGGCGGAGGCCTGGATGGCGGACTGATACGAACGGCATGCTCCGTTCGGGGGATGGAGGGCCGGAAGAGGAGATGTATGCACGTGCTCTGCCTCCCTCTCTCCACACGTCCTCATCGCCCTGCAGAAGGCCGACGGCCGACCGACGAAGGGAGTCCTGCTACAGGATTCGGTATGCCCCCCTGCTCTCTCCCACGTCCACACGCCCCCTCCCGTGCCCCCGTCCGACCGTCTCGTCACTGTGGCCCGCTACGACACCCAGGGCGACGCCCAACTCGCGAGGGCGCGGCTCGAGGACGCGGGCATTTCCTGCATGCTGGCCAACGCCGATCAGGCCGGCCTCACGATGATGTTCGACCCGTCGCGGAGCGGGGTGCAGGTGAAGGTGCTGGCCGACCGGGCCGACGAGGCCCGCGCGCTGCTGGGGAAGGCGTGATACAGGCCAGCGTTCACGGCGGCTGCGGGAGGACGCCCGCGAGCGTGCCGGGGCGGTCGACCTCGGCCCGGAGTCCGTCGGGCAGGGACCTCCATCGGCTCGTCAGTACGGGGGCTCGGTCGTAGGGGCGCCCTCTCGCACTCCCGATGCTTCGTTTCCGCCTTCTATGCCCTCGCCGTGGCCTGTCCCCTCGCCGCGGCGGGGATTCAAGGAAACATAACGCCCGAGGGGGTTCCGTCCCGAACTCTTCCGGGTGTCGGCGGAAGAAGGATTCCCGTCGGCGCCCCCCATCGCGGGGATCATCCCCCCCACGGCCGTTCCGTTGGGCCCCGTGCGTCAGTTTTCAAATTCGACCCGGCCGCCCCGTGTCCAAACACCTCGAGCGCGACCTCGGTCTCTACACGACCATCACCGTGAGCATCGGGGCCATGATCGGCAGCGGCCTGTTCGTGCTGCCGGGGCTCGCCGCGGCGAAGGCCGGACCCTCCGTAATCCTCGCGTACCTCCTGGCGGGCCTCATCGTGCTGCCGGCCGCCCTGTCGAAGGCCGAAATGGCCACGGCCATGCCGGAGTCGGGCGGCACCTACCTCTACATCGACCGGGCGATGGGCCCGCTGATGGGCACGATCTCGGGGCTCGGGGCGTGGTTTTCGCTCGTGTTCAAGAGTGCGTTCGCGCTGGTCGGGCTGGGGGCGTACCTCGTCGTGGTGCTCCCCCTCCCCGCCGCGGAGCTCAAACTCGTGAGTCTCGCCCTCGGGGTGCTCATCATCGGCGTCAACCTGGTGGGGGTAAAGCAGTCGGGCCACCTCCAGGCCCTGCTCGTCTCCTTCGTGCTGCTGGTCCTGTTCACGTTCGGGGCCGAGGGCCTCACGTTCGTGCAGGCCGAACAGTACCACCCCTTCTTCGAAGGCGGCACGGGGGGCTTTCTGGCGGCCGCCGGGTTCGTCTTCGTCTCCTACGCGGGCGTGACCAAGATCGCGAGCATCGCGGAGGAGGTGGAACAGCCCAGCCGCAATCTCCCGCTCGGCATCCTCATCTCGGTTGGGGTGATGATTCCCCTCTACGTCATTATCGTGTTCGTGATTGTCGGCGTCACGCCGCCCGAGATCCTGCACTCGAGCCTCACGCCGATGGCCGACGCCACGGAGCAGCTGCTGGGGCTCCCCGCCAAGATTGGCATCTCGATCGTCGCGGTGCTGGCCCTCACGAGCATGGCCAACGCGGGCGTCTTGTCTTCGTCCCGGTTCCCGCTGGCGATGAGCCGCGACCAACTGGCCCCAGAGAGCTTTCGGATCGTCAACGAGCGGTTCCGGACGCCCGGCCGCTCGATCCTCGTGACCGGGGGGCTCCTGCTGCTCCTGATCGCCGTCGTACCGGTGCTTGAGCTGGCCAAGCTGGCGAGCGCCTTCAAGATTCTCATCTTTGCGCTCAGCAACGTGGCCCTGATCGCCTTCCGGGAGGGGGACGTGGACGCGTACGATCCCGCCTTCGTGAGCCCCGGGTATCCGTGGGTGCAGATCGGCGGCATCGTAGGGGGCATTGTGTTGCTCACGCAGATGGGCTGGCTTCCCATCCTGGGGGCCGTGGGCATCATCACGGGCGGGGTGCTGTGGTACCGGTTCTACGGGCGGGCGCGCACCGAACGGGAGGGGGTGGCACTGGACGCCCTCCGGCGCAGTGTGCGCGCGCCGGTGTTTGCCCGCATGCAGGACTCCTTCTCGATGGAGACCGGGCCGGTGATGGTGGTCGTCTCCGACGACGCGACGCCCGCCGACGAACGAGCCCTGCTCTCGATGGGGACCGCCGTGGCCCGCCGGTGGGGAAGTCGCGTGCTGGCGGCCCGGTTCGAAACGGTGCCTGAGCAGGTGTCCCTCTCGGACGCTGAGACGCACGTGACGGAGTCCGATCGGCACTTCGAGGAGCGCGTGCACGACCTGGAGGCGGTGCACGACCTGCCCACCGAGGCCCACGAGATCGTCTGCCACGACGCCGGCCGCGCGGCCCTCAATTTCGTGCGGACGCAGGACGTGTGTCTCCTGCTGGGCGCCGCCATGCCGGGCCGCTGGCGGCACACGTTGCTCGGCGTGGACACCGACTGGTTCGTGCGGAAGGCCCCCTGCGAGGTTGCATTCCTCGCCGCCGGCGACGGCGCCGACGGGCGCGTCGAGGCGCCGGAGGAGATTGCCGTCCTCCTCGCCCGTGCCCCCTACGGCCCGCTGAAGGCCTACGTGGCCGACGCCCTCGCCCAGGCGCACGGAGCCCGCCTCCGGTTCCTCACGGCGACGGCGGCCGACGACGAGGCCGCCCCCGTACAGGCCTTCCACGACCGACTCGCCGAGCACTGCGAGAGCCCGACGTCCAGCCAGATCGTCCGGACCGACGACGTCACGGCCGGCCTCGTGGAGGCCACCGGCAGTGCCGACCTCGCCGTCGTCGGCACACTGGCCCGCTCCCGGCTCAGCACCCTGCTCTTCTCGGACCGCACTACCGACCTCCGGAGCGCCCTGCCCTGCGACGTGCTGCTGGTCCGCCCGCAGCGGCCGCGCCAGAACACCCCGATTCGCCGCCTCGTCGAGCGCTACGTGTTCTGATTCTGCGTCGAACGTGGAACGCGCTACCAACAGTCCAACGTGCGACGCGTCACTGCCTCGTTATTGGAGGGCCTCGTAGACGGCGTCGGTCGGCATCGCGCGGCCGGTCCATTGCCGGTAGGCCGCGGCCGCCTGCTCGACCAGCATGGCGAGCCCGCCGATCGTCCTGGCGCCCCGCTCGGCGGCCTCCGTCAGGAAGCGCGTCTCTTCCGGGGCGTAGACGAGATCGTAGGCCACCTGTCCGGCACGGAAGTCGTCGGCCTCGGGCCAGGGGGTGCCGTCCGTCTCGGGGGCCATGCCCAGCGGCGTCGCGTTCACGAGGAGCCGGCTCGACCGGACGGCCGACGCCGCCGCGTCGAACGTCGTGGCGCGGAGGGCGTCCTGCGGGTCGTAGCCCCCGAGGTCGGCCGCCAGGGCCTCGGCCTGCTCGGGGCGCCGGGCCACAAGCGTGAGGCGGCTCGGGGCGTAGCGGTCGAGCAGGCCGTAGACGACGGCCCGCGCCGCGCCGCCCGCCCCGAACACAAGCATCTCCGTGCCCCCGAGCGCGTCGCCGACCGCCGCCACGAGCGGCGTCAGGAAGCCCGCCACGTCCGTGTTGTCGCCCCGGAGCGTGTCGCCGGTGCGCACGATCGTGTTGACGGCCCCGACGGCCGCGGCCCGCTCGGTGACCTCGTCCATCAGCGGGCGCACCGCCTCCTTGTGGGGCACCGTCACGTTGGCCCCCAGAAACTGGAGCGCGCGGAGCCCCTCGACCCCGGCCGCAAGGGCGTCGGGCCGCACCGGCGTGGCCACGTAGACGGCGTTCACGTCCTGCGCCCGGAACGCGGTATTGTGGATGCGGGGCGAGCGGGAGTGCCCGACCGGGTGGCCGATCAGGGGTACGACCTGCGTCTCGGCGTCAATGGGCACGCGCTGGGAAGGCGGCTGTGGGAGATGTTGCGGTCGGATCGCCTCCCCCTACGTCCGGCGGCGAGGCGCGTTCGGGGGAGACGTGTCGCTCGCCCCCCGCCGGGCATGGCCTCCGGGCGGGGCCGTCGCTACTCGCAGGGCCGTCGTTCAAACACGGCCAGGGACCGGCCCCGGCGACTGTCGCCCCGCCGGGCAAAGAAGCCCAGACGGTCTCTTCCAAGCCCCGGGACGACGACCGCGTTCGCCCCCACCTCCCCTGCCTTTTGCCGGGTGTGGCGGAGAATTTGATCGTCGGAAGCCCCCCACACCGGCCCTGTGGTGCGGATGTAGGCGACCCGCGTGAAGGGGCACTCGATCGAATCGATTTCGGTGTAGACCGACACCTGCGCCGTGTCGATCGGAGGCAGACTCGGCGGCGGGCTGCCGACCCGCATCACGTCGCTCCGCACACATCCCGTGAGGAGGCCCCCGGCCAGGAGCCCGCCCGCCACGAGCCACAGGAGAACCGGGAGCGGCCCGGGCCGCCGCGCGGCCGGTTCTGCGGCTGCCGGGGCGAGGCCAGAAGGGTCGTCGGAGGGGCGCGTCGGGGACATCGGCGACAGGAGTGGGCGCGGGGCAACGGCGTACCGGCGTGGGGGGGCGGCTTCTGTTTCCGGCGGTGTCGCCCCGGCCGCCCGGAAGGGGGGACGCCGCAGTCAGCAACGTGGGGCTCACGGGGCCGAGAGTCAAGACGGGCGCCCCCGTCCGGTGCAGGGCGGGTTGTCGTTCGGCGGAGGGCCCCGACGGCGGTCGACGGTCCTGCCGCCCCGTCGCTCATGGATTTGCCCCCTCATTTGCTAGGTCTCGCCGCCCTCGACACGGGACCGACGTTGCTCTCTCGAGCGTCCGGCGGCGTTTTCCCCGGGCGCGGCGCCGCACGGCGATCGTTCCCTGAGGCGCCGACATCGAGGAATCGGCAAGGTGGGGGTGCGCATCCGCTAGAACCGGTGGGCCACCCCGACGCCGACGAAGAAGTCGTTGGCGTTGTCGTCGACGCGAAGGCCCGTGTTCACGTCGAGCTGCGTGTCGGGGGTGGTGAGAAGCGTGACGCCGCCCTCCACCCAGTTGGCGTTGGGGCCGTCGTCGTAGAAGCCGGCGTAGCCGACGTACGCGCCGGTCGTCTCGGTGAGGCCGAACGAGAGCGTCGGGATCAACAGCCACTCGACCGCGCTGTCGTCGGTGTAGAAGAAGCTCGCGCCCCCATTCACGGAAAGAGTAAGCCCGTCGCCGAGGGCCCCGTCGAAGGCCAGCTTCACGGTCTGGCGGGCCCGGTCGTCGGGCGTGTCGAAGGCGCCGGTGCCGGTCGGCAGGCCCAGGGTGGCCACGCCGCTCAGCGCCGAGGTCGCGTTCTGGAAGAGGCGCACCTTCGTCCCGACGCTGGAGCCGCCGTAGCCGTCGTCGCGGGGCGACTCGTTGACGACGTAGGAGCCGACGCCGCCGCGGAGCTCGAGGGCGTCGGTTATTCCGTAGCGCAGGAACAACTGGCCGAGCTCCTGGCTGGTGACGCCGTTGCCGTTGACCGCGTAGCCGAGCCCGGCCTGGAACGTGCCGGGCGCGACGGTGGTGGTGCCGTCGCCGAAGCCGGGCCGGTCGGCCGAGATCTGAGCAGCCGCCGGGGACGGGAGGCCGCCGCCCAGCACCAGGGCGACGGCGAGAACGAACGCATAGCCGCGGGAACGAGACAGGGAAATCATTGACGACTCAGGAGATGTGTGTGGGGATGTTTGCGAACGATCCTCCAACGAATCCCACGTCGACGATCGATCCCGGCCGCACGTAACGATTCCTGAAGACGCGCGTCCCTACTGCACGACCCCCTCCTGCTCGCCGCGCCGGTAGAGCTCGTAGAGCCGCTCGATGCCCGCCGGATTGCCGATGATTGTCACACGGTCTCCTTCCTCAAGCGTCGTGGGCCCGGAGGGGACGGTGATCTGCCCGTCGCGCCGGACGAGCGCCACGAGCACGCCCGCCGGGAGGTTGAGGTCGGCCACGGCGCGGTCGATGAACGCCTCCGTGCTGGTCCCCGAGAGCAGGTGGAGCGTGAGGTAGCGCTCGTGGTGCAGCAGGCTCTCCTTCGCCTCCTGCTCGTCGGCCGCCGCGCGCCACTCGACCAGAAACTGCTCCTCGTCGACCCGGTTGGCCAGCGTCGCGAGCGTGCGCAGGTGCTCGCCCTCGTCGTCCTTGGGGCTCACCAGGAAGAAGAAGGCGTAGACCGGCTCCGAGAGGTCGAGATCCTCGATCTCGTCCTGCAGGTCGACGCAGATGCCGGACTGGCAGTGGACCATCACCATCTTCGGCTCGTCGATGCCGTCGAGCCGGCAGTAGGGGAGGGCCGCCCCGTGCGTGACGGAGACGGCGCTGTAGGGCGCCCCTTCCAGGAAGCCGTGCCGCAGCGTCTCCGTCGAGAGGCCGTACGCGTCCGCGAGGCGACTCGACACCTCCTCGACCACCTCCCGGTAGGGACGGGGGGCGTCGAGGTGAATGACGTCCGACTCGGCCATGAGGCGGTCGAACGCCGTGTCGTGGCCCACGCCCTTCTCCTCCAGGATCGTCTGCAGCTCGCGGTCGAGGCCGTCGTAGCGCTGCTTGCCGAGGCGCGCAAACAGGTGAAAGATGGCGCCCTCCCGCGGGACGGTGCGGGCGTAGTAGAAGTACCACCCGATGCCGAAGAGCACGACCACGCCGGTAAACGCGATCGCCAGCGTGCCCATCTCCGAGATTAGGAACGCCGGAATCACGATGCCCGCCCCCTGCATCCACGGGTAGAGCGGCGAGCGGTAGCCCGGGGCGTAGGACGGGATCTCACTCTCCCGCATCACGATGACCGCGAAGTTGAGGAGGGCGAAGATCAGCAGCTGGAACGCACTGGCCAGCTTGGCCACCCCCTCTTCGGAGAGCACGAAGATGACGACCAGCATGAGCCCCACCGTCACTACGATCGAACGGGTCGGGGTGTCGAAGCGTCCGATCTCGGCGAACTCGTCGGGCAGCAGCCGGTCGCGGGCCATCGCCAGGGGGTAGCGCGAGGCCGACATGATGCCGGCGTTGCCGGTGGAGGCAAACGCCGCGATGGCCGCCACTACGATGAGGACCGGTCCGAGCGCGTACGGCAGCCAGTTGAAGAAGACCTCCCCGGAGGTGTACACCGGCGTGAGGTCGGCGTGGAGGTCCGCGGCGGGCAGGATGGCCACCATGATCGCCACGCCGATCACGTAGATTCCCGTGGCGGTAATCAGGGACAGAATCATGCCCAGCGGAATGTTGCGGTCCGGGTTTTTCACCTCCTCGGCGACGCTGGCCACCTTCGTGAGTCCGGCGTACGAGACGAATACGATGCCGACGGTGGCCAGGAAGCCGCGCGCCCCCTCCGTGAAGAAGGGCGAGAACTCCCCGACGGCGCCGCCCTCGGCGCTCTGTCCGCCGAGTACCGAGGTGAGCCCTTGGACGCCGTAGAAGGCGAGGACCCCCACCAGGACCGTCACGAGGATGCGCTGCAGCCAGCTGCTCTCCTTGGCCCCCACGACGTTGAGCACGCCGAACGCAATGGTGAGCGCGGCGGCCAGCGGCTTGATGGGTACGTCGGCGTAAATGGCCAGGTACGCCCCCATGCCGATGAGGGCGAACGCGCTCTTGAACACCAGGGCCAGCCACGTGCCGAGCCCGCCTACCGTGTCGGCGAGGGGGCCGAGGCTGCGGTCGAGGAAGTAGTAGGTGCCGCCGGCCTTGGGCATGGCCGTGGACAGCTCCGCCATGCTGTACATCGACGGCAGAATGAGCACGCCCGCGACGAAGTACGCGAGGATCACGGAGGGCCCCGTCTCGGCCGCCGCGATGCCGGGCAGCAGGAAGAACCCGGAGCTGAACATCGCCCCCGTGCTGATCGCGTAGACGTCGTAGAGGGTAAGGGACTTCTTCAGGTCGCTGCCCGAGGCCATAGATCCCGCGTGCTGGGAGAGGGACTGGAGGATATCTCTAGTCCGGATGTCTCTTTAGGTTCCTGTGCCTCGGACGCGGGACGAGGACGCCGACCGCCCAAAGGCGCCCGTCGAGGCCCCGCCGGACCTGTCGAACATCGAGTCCGGCCGGATGGACGTGGAGCGAGGGGGGTGCCGGTCTTCATTGTTGTGCGGAAGCGTCCTTGAGGTCCTCCAGATCCAGGCCGACGACAGGGACATTTCGCTCGCCGTGGGCGTGTCCAACGACCGGGCGGGCGTGCGTGCCGCCTCCGGCAAGAGGACCCGGGTCCTTAACAGTCTTCCGACTCGGGGGATCACAAGCAGATCCCGGCCAATACGATTGACGGTTTAATTTACGTTTCCGTCTCGCTTGTCGGCGTCCGATGCCCCCTCTCGACCCTCCCTCCGTCTCCGCGCGGGTTCGGCACTTCCTCTGGTCGTGGTGGCGGGCGCTCACGCCGCCGCAGCTGTTCGTCGGGTCGTTTCTCACGCTGATTCTCCTCGGGACGATCGGCTTCATGGTGCTGCCGGGCCTCTACACGGGGCCGCCCCTGAACTGGGTCGACGCCCTCTTCACCGCGACGAGCGCGGTCTGCGTAACCGGGCTCATCGTGGTGGACACCGCCGAGTACTTCACCACCTGGGGGCAGGCCTACATCCTGCTCCTGATTCAGCTCGGGGGGCTCGGCATCATTTCGTTTACCTCCGTCATCATCGCGGCGCTCGGTCGGCGCCTCTCCCTCCGGCAGGAAATGCTGGCCGGCGGCGAAAGCAGCGTGGTCAGCGACATCGACTACCGGGCCCTCACCTGGGCAATCGTTCGGTTCACCGTCGTCGCGGAGGGGATCGGGGCCGTGTTGCTCTACGTGTGTTGGGTGCCCCGCTTCGGGTGGACGGGGGCCGTGTGGCCCTCCGTCTTCCACACGGTGAGCGCCTTCTGCAACGCCGGATTCTCGACGTTCACGACCTCCCTGGCGGCCTTCCAATCCAACCTGCCCCTGCTGTGCGTGGTGATGGGGCTCATCGTGCTGGGCGGCCTCGGCTTCCTGACCCTCGAGGAATTGAACCTGTGGTGGAGCAGGCGCCGAAAGGAGGGCCGCTTCCGTTTGTCGGTGCACTCGCAGATTGTGCTGGGCACCACCGCGTTCCTGATCATGGGCGGATGGATCGCCTTCACGGCGTTCGAGTGGCACAACACACTGGCGGGAATGTCGATCGGCGAGCGCCTCGTGAACGGCCTCTTCGCGAGCATCACCCCGCGGACGGCCGGCTTCAACACCATCGACTACGCCCAGGTCGAAACGGAGACCAACTTCTTGACGATCGTCTTCATGATGATCGGGGGCTCGCCCGGCTCGACGGCGGGGGGCATCAAGACGACCACGTTTGCGCTCCTGGGCCTCCTGGCGTGGTCGCGGCTGCAGGGGACCCCCACCACGAGCATCTCGGGGCGCACCATCCCGGAGGCGACGATTCAGAAGGCCATGAGCCTCTTCATCGTGGCCTTCGGCATCGTCACGGCCGGCATCTTCCTCTTTAGCGTCACCGAGCTTGCCGACGGCATTGCGGCCTCGGCCTCGCCCTTCCTCACCTACATGTTCGAGGTCGTGAGTGCCTTCAACACCGTCGGCCTGTCAATGGGGGCCACCGGGAATCTATCCAATCCGGGCCGCCTGATCACCGTCGTGCTCATGTTCATCGGCCGCGTAGGGACGCTCACGTTCGTCGCGGCCATGGCCCGCGAGCCGACGCGCATCAACGGCGGCTTCCGGTACGCCTACGAGGACGTGTCCATCGGGTAGATGTGTCCATCGGGGACTCCCGTGCCCGCTCTCGTCCGATGGTGGCCGGGAAGAGGGGGCAAGTCGGCGCACTCTAAAAAATGCTCTGCCGATGGCCGTCGGCACCAGACCGCAGAACACCCGTTTGCTGCGGCCCGCCGCCCATGGCTCGTCGTCCTTCAGACAGAACGGTCCCTCTCGCACTCCGGGAGCGGGATCGGTTTTCTTCGTCGTTCTTCTTGCGATGCAGTCGTCCTTATGCTTCGATTTGTCATTGTTGGCCTCGGGAATTTTGGGTCGAGCGTCGCCGAGGCGCTCTACAGCCACGGCCACGACGTGATTGCCGTGGACACCGACGAGACCGCCGTCGACGACATCGCGCCGCACTGCTCCCGGGCGGCGGTGGGGGACGGACGGGAGACCGCCATGTTGGAAGAGATTGGGGCGCAGGCCGCCGACGCCGCCGTGGTGAGCACCGGGGACGACATGACGGCGAGCATCCTGGCGGCGATGGCGCTGAAGGACCTCGGCGTAGAGCGGGTCTACGTGAAAGTCATCTCCGACGACCATGCCCGCATTATGCAGCAGTTCGGCGTGACCGAGACGGTCTTTCCGGAGCGGGCGTCCGGCCACAATCTGGCCAGTCGCATCTCGGAGAAGGGGGTGCTCGACTACGTGCGCATGGGCCGCAATCTCAGCGTACAGGAGCTGGTGGTGCCCGAGGACTGGCGTGGCCGTACGCTCCGCGACCTCAACGTACGGGCCGAGCACAACGTGTCGGTGGTGGCCATCCACGACACCACGGTCGACGAGATGATCGTGCCCCCGGACCCGGATGATACGCTTCGTCGCACCGACACCCTCATCCTGGCGGGCACGGACGAGGTCCTCGACGAGCTGGCCGAACTCGCCACCGCGACGGCGGAGGGCGCCGAGTAGACGGCCCCTCGGCCGGCCCCTGTCCGGCCCCCGGATCGCCCGTGAGCGCAAGTAGAGGACGGACGCCGGGAACGTACTCACGGATCGGTAATCGCGGCACTCGGCGGCCGATCGGGAGCAGCCTCTCTGGGAGCCCCCTCGTGCGCAGACGCCCGCTTCGGGCCTGTCTCGGCCGGGAGGCCGCTGCGTGACGGGGGCCCCGGAATCCTCGCGCGCCCCTGCAGATACGAGACACCATGTGCATGTGCGCTTCGCGGCTGAATGTCTCTCGTGATGGAAACATCGGCCCTCCACGCACTGCTCGTGGGCTCTGTCATCGTGCTGGCCCTGTTGTCGGCCGCCGGCCTGAGGCACCTCGGTCTTCCTGACCTGCTGGGGTACCTCGCGCTTGGCGTTGGCCTTCGGACGCTGGATCACATCTGGGGGGTCGTGCCCCCCTCCAGCACGAATGTCCTCGACTTTCTGTCGGAGTTCGGCGTCATCATCCTGCTCTTTCGGGTGGGCCTCCAGTGCAATCCGAAGACCCTGTTCTACCGCCTTCCGGGGGCGACCCTCATCGCCGCGGTCAACATTGTCGTGAGCGGAGGGCTGGGCTTCGTGGCGGCGCGCGACCTCATCGGGCTTCCCCTCGTTCCCAGTCTCTTTATTGCCGTGGCCCTCACGACGACGAGCATCGGCGTCTCGTCCCGCGCCTGGGCCCAATATCGCCCCCTGGACTCCCGCGAGGGGGCCATGATGCTCGACGTGGCCGAGATCGACGACCTTACCGGCGTGGCCCTGCTCGCCCTCCTGACGGCTCTACTTCCTTACCTCGAAAAGGGCATCGGGCCCGCACTCGTCTGGCCCGCGTTCTGGACCGTTGGCCTGGTTCTGCTCAAGATGGGCGGTCTCATGCTCCTCGGCCTGCTCTTCGCCCGGTTCGGAGAACGGCCCATGATGCGCCTGCTTCGCGCCCTCGACCTGCGTTCCAACGTCATGCTCATCGTGCTGGGCCTCGCTCTTCTCGTGGCCGGCCTGACGGCGCTTCTCGGCGTGCCCGTCGCCATCGGGGGCTTCTTTGCCGGGCTTCTCTTCAGTCGCGACCGCCACTCGGTCGTTATCGGCAATTCGTTCGAGTCGCTCTACCATCTCTCCGTCCCCTTCTTCTTCGTCGGGGTGGGCTTCGCACTCGACCTGTGGCGGCTGGGCCCCACGCTCGTGCCTGCCCTCCTGCTCCTGGGAGCGGCCCTCGTCGGCAAGGGCGCCGGTAGTTTTCTGCCGGCCTGCACCCGCATGCCGCTTCCGAGTGCCGGCCTGCTCGCCGTTAGCCTGCTGCCCCGCTCCGAGATCACCCTCGTCATCATGCAGCGCGGCCTCGAGCTCGGGGCCGTCTCCCGAGAATCCTTCACCGCGATGGTCCTCGTGGTTATCGCCACCATGGTCGGCGTGCCGCTGCTCCTCCTGGCCATGAGCAGGGGGCCCCTGGACGAAACGACCCCCTCTCCCGAATCATGACGCTCCGGCAGGCCGCCCCACGCCCAACTTCTGCCCCCAAGAATCGTTGAAGAGTGAGGACTCCTAACCGACGCCTTCCCCAATCATGACCCGTCTCGAAGCAGGCCCGCAACGGAGACGTCCCCTGGCTGTACGCCTCCTCGTGCTTCTCGTCGGACTGGCGGCTCTCTGGGGGCCCGCCACGGCCCGCGCCCAGCGTTCGGGCCAGCAGCGCGAGAAACTGAAGGGGGTGAACGTCACCCAAAAGCTTGGGACACCCCTTCCGCTGGACCTGACGTTCCAGAACGAGGCCGGGGAGCCGGTCTCACTCGGGCGGTATTTCGAGGACTCCACGCCCGTCCTCCTCACGCTGAACTACCACCGGTGTCCGCAGCTGTGCCGGATCCAGCTCCGAAAGTTTGCGGAGACCGTGAGCACGATGGACTGGACGCCGGGACAGAAGTTCGAGATTCTCACCGTCGACATTAATCCGGACGAGGGCCCCAAGGTGGCCCGGAAGGCCCAGCAGCGGTATCGCTCGGCGCTGGACAACCCGGATCAGGCGGTCGAGGGCTGGCACTTCCTCACCGGCTCGGCCGACGCCATCGACACACTCACCGACTCGGTGGGCTTTCACTACCGGCGGCTGGAGGACCGCAAGCAGCAGTTTGCCCATCCGGCGGCCCTCGTGTTCGTGAGCGGCTCCGGCAAAATTACCCGGTACTTCACGACGCTCAGTCCGGCCCCGGGCGACGTGCGCACGGCCCTCGTCGAGGCGTCGAACGGGGAGATCGGATCGATCACCGACAGGGTCTTTCTGGCCTGCTGCAAGTTTGTCCCCGGCACCAATTCCTACTCCGCCAGCGCCTTCAAGATCATGAAGTACGGCTCCATCCTCGTGGCCGGCCTCATGGCCGCGGCGCTCTTCATCTTCTGGCGCCGCGAAAAGCGCCGACAGGACAAGGCAGCCGAGGGCATCGGCATCGCTCGGTCATAGCATCTCAAGGAGCGCCGCCCCCCTCGGGATGTTGCCCCCCGGCCCGTCCCCGAACTCGCCGCGGTGCGTGTTGGCGAGCGCAAGGCAGGTGAGGTCGGCCGGTCCCGCGACCCGGAGAATGGAGGTTCACGGTTGTGTCGTCGTGGGCGGGAACCGGTCGCAGAAAATAAAAGCCCCTGTCCCGCCGGACAGGGGCCGTGTGTGGAACGTGTAGGTGCATCGAGGCGCCTAGGCAAGCGCCATCTGCACGAGCATCCAGAGGGCGCCCAGCAGGGCGACCCCCAGCATGCTGACGAAGAAGTTGAAGGCCCAGCGGGTGGTTTTGTCCTCGTCGGTCGACGAGGCGGATGAATCATTCGTGTTCATAGGGGGATCCTTGCTTGATTCCGAACGGCGAGAGGCCCGTGCACGGCGACGCCACGCACGGAAGACAATTGCACGGAATCGGAGGCATCGTCTCTGGACGCACACCCCCGGTCCTCAGCGGGACCAGGAACGGGCGGCTCACCCCAATCGGGTGCGCCCTCCAGCAGCTACGATGCCCCCGCAGCAAGGATCAGCACAGAAAGACACAGAGCACGGCGCACGACTGCGCACGGCACGCCCGACGGCCCGGATCGACAACCCGTGCGGTCAAGCGGCTCCCCCGGACGGACGAGGTGGACGAGAGGGCGGCCGGTCCGACCGGTGGTTCTCCGTCGGCGCTGCCGGAGGGCCGCACGTTGGCCGCGGCAGAGAACGGCCGCGTCGGGATGCCCAGCGTCCCCGCGTCGGTCGGGGCGTGCACGGTCGTCGGCTGCGGCGCGGTCGTCGTGACGACGGGGGCCTGCGCCTGCCGGCCGGCCCCGCCTGTCAGGAGCAGGACCGCCCACAGCGCAACGAGGCCCACGGGCACGGAATACGGACGGAGGATGCGCATGACAAAGTCGCCGTCGGGAGGACAGACGGGACTTGCTACGAGCGTTCCCCGAGAAGTTTCCCGGAGCGCAGGGCGGCGCTGAACCGGACGGCCGCGGGGAACAGCCCCTTTCTGTTTTGGACAGACACGAGTGCGGGACGCCGGCGCTACCGCGAAAGCCAGTCCACCAGTCCCTGCGAGACCGAGCGGGGCTCGTACATCGCGCCGCGGGCGAGGGCCACGGTGCCCTCGCTCTTCTCGCCGATCTCTTCCGGGATGGACCCGAAGAGGGCCTGCGCGACGGCTGTGCTGCGGGTGGCCCCCACGCAGATCGTGTCGTAGTCCGAGACCGCCTCGAGCAGGGTCTCGCGGATGTCCTCGTCCGTCACGATCACTTTTTCCTCGTAGTCCTGCTCGATCCCCGCCTCCTTGCCGACCGACTCGATGAGGGCACGTCCTTCTTCCTCCGGGTCGTATTCTCCGTTCTCCGAGGGGCGCTGCACGTTCAGAAGTGTGAGGTCGGCCTCGGGGTCACTGGCGGAAAACTCCGCCGCTCGTCGCGCACTGAGGCGCGCGTACGGCCCCTCGCCTACCAGCGACACGACGTCCCCGACCTTCTCGTCCCGCCCCTTCTTCACGAGCGTGAGCTCGCAGGAGGTGTCCTCGACGATTTTGTCGATGTTGGTGCCCAGGATGTGCTGGTACCGCTTGCGCCGCCCGCTCCAGCCGAGCACGACGTGGGAGGCCCGCTCCTCCTCGACGACGTTCAGGACCGCGTCCCCGACGCTGCGTCCCACGATCGCCCGCGTCCGGATGCCCACGCCCAGGTCCTCGGCCATCGTCCGGGCGTTTTCGAGCAGTTCCCGCTGGCGCTCCACGCGCTCCTCCTCGTACTGGATGCCCTGCTCGAGGGACGTCTGCCGCGGCATCTCGATCACACTGACGGCGATCAGCTCCGCCTCGTTTCCCGTCACCACCGAGTGCCCCGAGGCGATCGCCGCCCCGAGGCGCAGCAGGAAGCGCTCGGTGCTGGGGTTGGCCACCGGAATGACGACGCGATACTGGCCGCTCGGCGCGGTGCGGCGCCCCTCCGCGGCGATCGCCTCGCCGACCAGGCTCGGCTTCACGGCCCGCGTCCGGGCGTAGGCGAGGTACCAGGCCACCCCGACGAGGAGAATGCCGCTCCCGATCCCCAGCACGAGCGGCCGCATCTGCGCAACGATCACGAGGCAGGAGAAAAAGCCGAGGATTGGCACGATCGGGTAGGCCAGGCCCGGCAGCCGGAAGTCCGGATCGTAGGCCTCCGGCTCGGCCCGCCGCATCACGAAGACCGCCACGTGCACCAGCGCGTAGGTCACCAGGTACGAGAAGCTCGCCACGTCGGCCAGCGTCTCGATCCCGACCCCGATCGCGATGAGCCCGAGGATGACGGCGCCGGTCACGAGGATGGCGCGGTAGGGCGTGCGGTACTCCGGGTGGATGTTGTTGAGCCAGGGCGTGAGGATGTTGTCCCGCCCCATCGCGAAGTTGACGCGGGCGGCCGACAGGATCGATGCGTTCGCGCTCGACACGGTCGCGAGCACGGCGCCGACCACCATCATAAGCGCCCCGAATACGCCCAGGTATCGTCCGGCCACGTCGGCCACCGGGATGTACGACTCCGCCAGCTTCGCCACCGGCAGCACGCCGGTCGACACCAGCATCACCAGTACGTAGAACACCGTGGGCGTGAGCACCGACGCGATCATCGAAAGCGGCAGGTTGCGGCCCGGGTTCTTGATCTCCTCGGCGCTGGTGGCGATCACCTCGAAGCCGATGAACGTGACGTACACGGTGGCGGCCGTGGAGGCGACCGCCCCCCAGCCGTTGGGATTGAACGGCTGGAAGACCTCCCAGTCGATGTTGAAGACCCCGAAGGCGAGGAAGACGAGAATGAACCCGATCAGCAAAATCACGATCAGGTTCTGGAGGGACCCGGCCTCCTTGACGCCCCGGTAGTTGACCCCCACCAGCAGGCTCGCCATGACGAGGGCGGCGATGGCCACCCCCATGTCCCCCAGCGGCATGAAATACGTCAGGTACTGCCCGAAGCCCAGCATGTAAAAGGCCGTCGCGAACATGAGGCCCGCCCACATGCTCCAGCCTACGACGCTCCCGAAGAAGCTGCCGAGGGCCGTGTTGACGTAGTAGTAGCTGCCCCCGGCCTTCGGCATCCCGGTGGCGAGTTCCGAGAGGGAGAGGGCCGTGAGCAGCGACACGACGCCACCGATGAGAAAGGAAATCATGCCGGCCGGCCCGGCGTTCTCGGCGACGATGCCGGGAAGGACAAAGATCCCCGCCCCGATCATCGTGCCGACGCCGATGGTGTAGGCCTCGAAAAAGCCGAGGTCGCGGGCGAGTTCTTGTTCGGGGGCACCGTCGTTCGCCATCGACAGGGAGTGTTCTCAGGAAAAGGGGATGAGGGCACGAGCCGTCGCCCGCTGCTTGCCCGGTGCTTCTCGTCCCGGCAACGTGCGCACCGACACTGGCGGATCCGACAGGCCGGCCCCGCCGATCGTCACGAGGATTGAAGGGGCTCGCCCGAGGCGTCGCTGTCGCCGGCGGGGACGTCCTCCACCTCAAAAATGGCGGGTTCGTCGGGCGGCTGCTCGGTAACGGTGTGGGCGTCGCTCTGTTTTCGGACGTCGGGGCCGGCGCCCACGAGCGCCACGAGCCGGTCCTCCGGCCGGAGTCGGAATTGGTCTATCTCCGACACGACCTGGAGCGTGTCTTCCCCCTGCAGGACGAAGAGGGGCACGATGGTGTGCTCGTCGTACTGCGTCGACAGGTCGTCGTAGGTGTAGTACTCCTGCTGCTCTTCCTCGGAGAAGTCGTCGGCCAGACGGAGGACCTTCACCGTGTCGCCCCGCTCGACGTGCTTCTTCAGCGAGTCGTAGCTGGTGCCCTCCCCGAAGAGGGGGCGCCCGCGCAGGTGCTTCGGCATCACGCCCTCCCCCCCGTGGCGGCTGTCGGGATGGGCGGCGAGCTGGTAGATGTCGGTGGTGTCGAAGATGTCGGAGAAGTGGAGGGCCGTGAGCGAGGCCACCTCGTCGTTGGGGATCGTGACCAGAAGGCGCCCGATGCCGTTGAGGTTGATCTCGTCGAGCACCGTCTCCGAGAGGGCGTTGGCCTGGCGGGCGGTGAGCCCCTCCTCGCGGGCCTGCTCCACGTGCTCGGGGTTGTTGTCGATGAGGGCGACGCTAACGCCCAGCTCCTGCACGTGACGGGCCACCGTGCGCACCCACCGGTCGGCCCCCACGAAGAGGAGGCCGTCCGGGTTCGGCTCCGCCAGGCCGAGCCACTGGGCCAGGGGCGCGGCCGTAAGCCCGTAGATGGCCACCGTGCCCACGATGACGGCGAAGACGACGGGCACCATGCCCTGGACCGCGTCCGGGTAGACCGGGCTCAGCTGGTAGGCAAAGAGCGAGGCCACGGCCGCCGCCACGATGCCGCGCGGCGCCATCCACGACAGGAAGGCCTTCTCCTCCCACGCCAGCTTCGTCCCGATGGTGGAGACGAGTACGGCCAGGGGCCGCACCCCCACCACCAGGATGCCCAGGAAGACGAGCACGTCGGTGTCGATGTAGTCGAGGGCACTCATCTCCAGCCGCGCGCTCAGCAGCACGAAGAGCGAGCCGATGAGCAGCACCTGCAGGTTCTCCTTGAACTCGACGATGCGCTGGACCGACACGTACGGCTGGTTGGCCAGGGCAATTCCCATAAGGGTCGTCGTGAGCAGGCCCGACTCGTGTTGCATCACGTTCGAGATGACGAACGCCACGACCACCACCATCAGCGTCACCGAGTTGCGGAGGAAGTCCGGCACCATGCGCCGGCGCAGGATGAAGACCAGCAGCATGGTGGCGGCCACGCTCACGCCCAGGGCCACGAAGATCTCGAGCCCGAGCCCGACGACGACGTGCTCGACGGCGGCCGAGACACTGGCCCCCTCGCCCTGCGGCTCGTTCAGCAGCAGTAGCGTCTCGAGCGTCAGCACCGCCAGGATGGCGCCCACCGGGTCGATCGTAATGCCCTCCCACTTCGCGATGGTGCTGACCCGTCCCTTGGGCTGTACGTGACGCAGCAACGGCACGACGACCGTGGGGCCCGTCACGGTGAGGATGGCCCCGATGAGGACCGCCAGCTCGACGTTGAAGCCGAGGATGACGTGCGCGGCGGCGGCCCCGATGCCCCAGGTGATGAGCACCCCGATCGTGATGAGGTTGCGTACCGCGCTGCCCACGGCCCGCAGTTCGGAGAGGCGCAGGCTCAGCCCCCCCTCAAAGAGGATGATGCCGATGGAGAGCGAGACGAACGCGAACAGCCAGTCGCCCCGCAGGGCCTGCGGGTCGAGGAGGCCGAGGACCGGGCCCGCCAGGAAGCCCACCACGAGCAGCAGCAGGATGGACGGCAGCCGAAAGCGCCAGGCCAACCACTGGGCCCCGACGCCGAGAAGGACGACGACCGTGATGTCGAGCAGAATTGCTTCGGGCACGGTCCTGAGACGGCGGCTCGGAAGAACGGCTGGGGAAGCGTTGCCCAACGTACCGGCAGCCGCCCACAGGGATCCTCCGGGACGCTCGCCGCTCGGGGTCCTCCGCTTCTCTCGTCGTCGGATCTTTGCGCCCGTCGCTCGTCTGCCGAAGACGATCATCGGACCGCCCCGGCGGACGTATCGTTGGTTCTGCGCAGCAGTGCGGCCTGCCCGTCCGGGCGGCCGCACACGGTCGGGCGCCCCCTCCCGTCGGAATTGAGCGGGAATTTTCGACGGAGGTGCTTGCGCTTCCCCGGCCGTCGTCATTTACATGGAAGCGCATCCATCCACCACATCCCTCCCGTCTATGAGCTCCGCCCCAGACGCTTCCTCCCCACACGACGACTCGACGCTCGATTTCTTCGGGCAGGTCAACCGCATGTTCGGCCGCGCCGCCGAGCACACCGACCACCCCATCGGCGTGCTCTACCAGATCCGGGCCTGCGACAACATCGTCCGGTTCGAGTTTCCGATCAAGCGGGACGACGGGTCGATCCAGGTGATCCGCGGGTACCGGGCCGAGCACAGCCACCACAAGAAGCCCACGAAGGGGGGCGTGCGCTACACAACCGGCGTGAACGTGGACGAGGTGATGGCCCTCTCGGCGCTCATGAGTTACAAATGCGCGATCGTCGACGTGCCCTTCGGCGGGGCGAAGGGCGGGGTCTGCATCGACGCCCGCGACTACTCGCAGGCCGAACTGGAGCGCATCACGCGCCGCTACGCGTTCGAGCTCTCGCGCAAGGACTTCATCGGCCCGGGCATCGACGTGCCGGCCCCCGACTACGGCACCGGCGAGCGGGAGATGTCCTGGATCATGGACACGATCCACCAGATCGGCGACGACGACCTCAACGCGCTGGCCTGCGTGACGGGAAAGCCCGTCGGCCAGGGCGGCGTGCGGGGCCGCACCGAGGCCACCGGCCGCGGCGTGTTCTACGGCATCCGCGAGGCCTGCCACTTCGAGACGGACATGGCGCGGCTCGGCCTCGCCCCCGGCGTCGAGGGCAAGCAGGTGGTCGTGCAGGGCCTCGGCAACGTCGGCTACTACGCCGCCAAGATTCTGGAGGAGGAGGGCGGGGCCGACATCGTCGGCATCGCCGAAATCGAGGGCGCGATCTACGACGACAGCGGCCTGCACGTCGACGACGTGGTGGCACACCGCGAGGACACCGGCTCAATTCTCGACTATCCCGGCGCCGACAACATCGAGTCCTCCGCCCGGGCCCTCGAGCTGCCCTGCGACATCCTCATCCCGGCAGCCCTCGAGGGCGTCATCACCCCCGACAACGCCCCCGACATCCAGGCCAGCATCGTCGCCGAGGCCGCCAACGGGCCCGTGACCTCCCGGGCCGACGACCTTCTCCGGAAGCGAGACGTGCTCATGATCCCGGACGTCTACCTCAACGCCGGGGGCGTCACGGTGTCGTACTTCGAGTGGCTCCGTAACCTCTCCCACATGCGCCACGGCCGCATGAGCCGCCGCTTCGAGGAGCAAAACGCCGAGCGCGTCCTGCGGGCCGTCGACGAACTGACCACCGAGGACTTCGACGAGACCCTGCTCGAATCGCTCATCGAAGAGATCGGCTTCGGGGCCAGCGAGCGCGACCTCGTCAATTCGGGGCTGGAGGACACGATGGCCCACGCCTACGCGGAGATCCGTGCCATCCGCGAAGAGAAGGGCCTCGACATGCGGACCGCCGCGTTCGTGAGCGCCATCGACAAGATCGCCAAGTCCTACCGCCAGATGGGCATCTTTCCGTAGGGCGTGGGGCGTGGGGGCGTCTCGACGGCGGCGCCCGGAGAATCGGGGCAGGGGACGAGCCTGTACGGTTGCAGGGGCGGTCGCCTCTCCTTCCGCCCCACTTACCGATCCGTGCAAAAGTCTCTGAACGGGTTCTGCGGTGGGCAGCGGACCGAGCCTCACATGCGCGGAAACGGTCTTCATGCATTTCTTCACGGATCGGTATCCCCGTGCCCCCACGGAAGAAGCTCTCCCCCCTCGTTGGGCGCAGAGCGGCCCGCCGACGGCGGGAGAGCCCCCTTCGTTCGCTTCCCGTCGGAGCCTGTGACCGCTCACGGTAGCGCTTCCGGCATTGACAGTCGTGGACGCGGCGTTTATATTTGTTTCAACATTTTTCCATATAACCGGCCCATACCCCGCAATGAGCCCATGCGTTCTCCTCACCGTGTCATCGCGCTTACGCTGTCGCTGCTTCTGATTGGCCTGTCGAGCGCCCGGGGCCAGCTTCCGTCCAACGAACTGGAGGGCACCTGGAAGATGGTGTCTCAGAAGCTCGTCTACCCGGACTCGGTCGTGGACCAGAGCGACCACTGGGGCACGAACTACAAGATTCTGAACTCGACCCACTTTGCCTGGGGCCGGGAGACCCAGGACAGCTCGCAGGTCCTCGCCGGCGGCGGGACCTACGAGTACTATCCGGAGCGAAACGTCTACATCGAACACGTCCAGTATCACTCCGACCCGGCATTCGCGGGCCAGACGCTCAAGTTCACCGCCCGCGTAGAGGGGGACACGTGGTACCACATCGGCGACCTGGGCAACTACAAGCTCCGGGAGGTGTGGAAGCGGGTCGACCCCGATACCGTCCGGCAGCGGTTCGCCGCGCAGGATACGACGATGGGAGGCTCGAACTGACCGGCCGCCGCTCCCATCCGCCAATGCCCCGGCGAAGCCCGCGCTCGGTCGCAGTCGAGTGCGGGCGGGGTTGGTGTCAAGGCGCCTTCGCCACGATCTGTCCCGCGTCCTGCTCGACGTCGTCGAGGCAGGACGCGATGAGGTTGTGCTTCGAGACGTCGCCGCCGGAGACCCAGTACAGCATTCCCTCGCGGCCCAGGATCTCGTCGGTAATCTCCGGCACCGCCAGCTGGTCGTAGCGGTAGCGCCGCTGGACAACCCCGCAGAGGGCCTCCATGTATTTCACCTTCTCGGCGAGAGCCTGGCGCCCGTCCTCGACCACGCCCCGGTGGCCGCAGAGAACCGTCCGGAAGTCGTGCTCCAGCACGTCGCGGATGCTCTCGATGAAGCGGGGGGCATGCTCTTCGGTGCGCAGGTACTGGGGCCGCCGGGTCACGTAGAGGTCGGCGGCGAAGAGGAGATCGTGGGCCTCCGCCAGGTAGCACACCATGTCGTCGGTGTGGCCCGGCGCCGCGAGGGTGCGGAGCGTCGTGCCGTCGGCCAACGGGAGGACGTCGGGGACCGGTTCGGCCTCCACGGGCCGCGGGCGCCCCCACACGATCCACCGGTAGGTGTCCAGCGAGAAGCCGTCACGCAGCCGGTCGAGGCTGGCCTCGGGGGCGTACACCGGCACGTCGAGCAGTTCCTGCAGGCGGGCCGCGTTGCCCGCGTGGTCTTCGTGGTGGTGCGTGAGCAGTACGCGGTCGATGCTGGGGGCCTCGTTCTGCCTGGTGGCGAAGCGGCGCACCGCCCGCCACTGGTTGGGCGGGCCCGTGTCGATGAGCGTCCGTCCGATTCGGTAGCAGACGGCCTTCGCGTCGAGGCCGAGGCCGTAGCGCCCGGTCCGGAGGCCCTCGACCGATCCGTACGTGATGCGTTCGCTGCTCATCGGGGCAACCCGTGCATGGGGAAAGAAGAGAAAGCTGCACCACTCCGTTGAAGGCCGTCCCAATGCCGACGGCCGTGTCCACAACGTCACCCCGAACGACAAATTTCTGGTACTCCTCGAGGCGCGACGTGGGAGGGAGAAAGTGCGACGGCGTGGATTTGAAAACCAAATAGGCCGTAGCCAACGGGCGAAACGGGCTGGGTATCCCGCCCTCAGAGGATCGTTGCAAAACCTTCCGCTGTCGGGAAAATAGGGCCCGCCGCCGGCGCCCGTCGTCGTCCGTGCATCAGCGTGCCCGTGTCGGGGCGTGGTCGACGATCGCCCCGACCGCCCGGTCGACGGCGTCGGTCACCCGCAGCTCGTCGGCGTAGGGCGTGCCCTCGGCCAGGGTGTCGAGGAGCGGGTAGACGGGCTTCTCCTCCGTCCAGTAGTCCCGCCCAAAGAACACCATGGGGCTGGCCGCCCCGAAGGTCTCGTAGTGGTTCTGGGCCGCGTCCATGAACACCTCCTGGATGGTGCCGGCGCTGCCCGGCGCGTAGATCACCCCGTATGTGGCAATCGCCAGGAGGCCGTCCTCGCGGATGCTGTTGGCGAAGTACTTGGCCACGTGCGTCGGAAAGAGGTTCGACGGCTCGTGCCCGTAGAACCAGGTCGGGACCGCGAGGCTCTCGGTGCGGTCGGGGTACCGCTCGCGGACCGCCAGGGCCCGGTCCACGTAGGCGTCGTCCTCGTAGTGGGGCGCGGTCGCCAGCGTGTCGACGGCGTCGTCGATCGCCGCGTCGTCGTAGTCCGCGAGGGCGGCACCCAGGTTGCCCGCCTCCATGGCGCCGGGCCCGCCGCCGGTGGCGACGAAGAAGCCCTCCCGCGCCAGGCGCTGCCCGATCCGGGCCACCCGGCGGTACGTGTCGGTGTCGCGCCCGAGCTGGTGGCCGCCCATGATGCCCACGACCCGGCGATCGGGGCCGTCGGTCGGGGCCAACAGGGCCCGCAGCGCGTCGTCGACGGCGTGGTCGTGGATGCGGAAGGCCAGCGCGTCCATGACCGGCGCGTCGCGGCCGTCGAGCTGGCGGCCCTTGAAGTACTCGTAGATCCGGGCGTCGACGGTCGTCTCGCGCGTCTCGGGCGCGCCCTGCTCGTAGCCGTCCATGAGCTCGTCGGGCGTGTAGAGGCTCGACCGGTACGGGTTGAACGGCAGGCCGACGAAGGCCGGGAAGATGGTGCCACCGGTCGTCCGGACGTGCCCCTCGGCGGCGTCCGTCAGCCGGCAGCCCAGAAAGCACGCGTCCTCGGCCGGGACCGAGGTCAGGGCCGCCTCGGTGGCGGCATCGGTCAGGTCGAGGCCCTGCACCACCACGTCCTTCAGCGACCCGGTCTCCTCGACGTGGGCCCGCAGGGCGGCGGCCGTTTCGATCTCGACGACGTGGGACGGGCAGCACTCGTACATGGACGGGGCCGGGAGTAGGCGTGAGGAAGGGGACGACGCGGAGGATGGTGCGCGGTTGGGTCCCGCAGCGAGGCCGCCCGTTACGGTCGGGCCTCAGTCGACGATCGACTGGTAGACGCCCACCCGAAACTGCTCCCCGATCGGATGGCGGCTGTTGGGGACGAACTGGGTCCACACCATGCCGATGAGCTTCTCCTTCGGGTCGACGAAGAAGTAGGTACTGGCCAGCCCCGACCAGCCGTACATGCCCTCGGACCCGAGCGTGCTCGCCGCCGGCAGGTCGGTGGCGACCTGCACGCCCAGCCCGAAGCCCCAGCCCGGTTCGAACGTCCCGTCGAGGTGGTTCTGCGTCATGAGGGCCACGGTCTTCGGGCTCAGCAGACGCGTCCCGTCGACCGCCCCGCCGTTCAGCAGCATCCGAGCGAAGCGGAGGTAGTCGTCCATCGTCGACACGAGCCCGCCGCCGCCCGACAGGAACGTGACAGGCGCGGCGAACTCGCTGTCGCGCTTCCGGTCCCGCACCACGAGGCCGCCGTTCTTTCCCCTCGCGTAGCTGGTGGCGAAGCGGTCCATCTCGCCGGTGGGGACCTCGAACGTCGTGTCGTCCATCCCGAGCGGCCCGAGGATGCGCGTCCGGAGGAAGGTGTCGAGGGACTGGCCGGAGACGACCTCCACGAGCCGTCCCAGCACGTCGGTCGACACGCTGTAGTGCCACCGCGTGCCCGGCTGGTGGAGGAGCGGCAGCGTGGCCAGGGTGTCGACCGTCGCCGCGAGCGTGCGGTCGCCGCCGAGCAGGTCGGCCGCCCGGTACATCGAGTCGACCGGCGTGTCGCCGAAGACGCCGTACGTGAGGCCCGAGGTGTGCCGCATCAGGTCCTGGATCGTCATGGGCCGGCGCGGCGGCACGCGGGTCGGGGCGCCGGTGGCGGTCGTGTCGTAGACCTGCACGCCCTCGAAGGCCGACAGGTACTCGGCCACGGGGTCGTCGAGCTGGAAGTGGCCCTCCTCGTACAGCATCAGCGCCGCGACCGTCGTGATCGGCTTCGTCATCGAGTAGATGCGGAAGAGGGTGTTCGGCGTCATCGGCGCGCCGGTCCGGCGGTCCCGCTCGCCGTACGCTTGGAAATGGGCGACCTCCCCGCGGCGGTACACCATGGTCATGAGGCCCGCGACCTTATTTTCCTTGACGTACGGGCGCATCACGTCCGAGATGCGCGCGAGCCGATCGGCCGAGAGGCCCACGGCCGCCGGTTCCGCGGTGGGAGCCAGTTGGGCCCGTGCGCTCGGCACGGCGAGGGCGAGGCAGAGCGCGGCGAGGAGCCAGAGGCGTCGGGGCATGGAGGGGCGTTGGGCGAAGGGAGAAAGGTGAGAGGCGGGAGGCGCAAGGGCGGGTCGGAGGGGCCGTCGGCGTAGCCGTGTCGAGGTCTATTGCGTATTCCGTATTCCGGCTGGGGGCACCACGGTCCCTTACGCAATACGCAACACGCAATACGCATCACGCAACACTATCGTCTGATGGGAGCGTCACGACCGAACGAGTCCTCCCCGAACGATCGGCGGCAGATTAGACCGTGCAGATCTCGATCGCCTCCCGGAGCGACCGCAGCGGGTCGACGGCGGTGGGCACAAACTCCTGCCCGATAAAGCCCTCGTAGCCGGTCTCGACGATGGCCCGGACGATGGCGGGATTGTTCAGCTCCTGCGTCTCGTCGATCTCGTGGCGGCCCGGCACCCCGCCGGTGTGATAGTGCGCAATGGCATCGTGATGATTCCGGATGGATGGACTGAAGGCCCATTTTCTTTCCTGCCTTCGCGAGCGCCTCGACCGAGTAGTCGGCGTAGCACCATTTGGAGGCGGAGTGTTTGACGGGGCTGTCGGGGGCAGGCGGGCGGTCCGTAGCGGCGTCCGACCGGGACGCCAGCAGCGCGCCGGCGCCGGCGGAGAGGCCGGTCGTGAGGAAGGATCGACGCTTCATGGCGAGGCGGGGTCTGGTGAGTCGAACGGAGGGCGGGCGAGGCACGGTCGTGTGCAACTGCGTCCCTCCTTTGTATATTTGAAACCCCTTCCGGTTTTCTCGTCGATACGGCCCCGCCCCCCGATGCCCCTTCGCCTGCCGCTTGTCTGCCGCCTTCTCGTCGTTCTTCCGGTGCTCCTGCTCACGGCGCGCTGCACCTCGTCGGCCGACGAGGCCGGTGCCGACGCCTCCTCGGCGACCGTCCCGGACTCGATCAATACCCTCACCGATGCGGAGCGGCGGGCCGGCTGGCGGCTTCTCTTCGACGGGGCGTCCCTGACGGGCTGGCGCGGCTTCCGGCGCGACTCGGTGCCGCGGGGCTGGACCGTCGAAAACGGGGCGATGCACTTCACGGGGGCGGCCTCGCCGCAGGACGGGGCCCCGCCCCGCACCCTCGTCACCACCGACCGGTACGCCGACTTCGTTCTCCGCCTGGAGTGGAAAATCTCGCCGAGAGGCAACAGCGGGGTCATGTACCGCGTGAGCGAGGAGGCCCCCCTCCCCTACATGACGGGGCCGGAGTATCAGATCCTGGACCACGCCGTCCTCGGCGACAGCGCGGCCGCGGAGCGGAGCGGCGCCCTCTTCAGCCTCATCGCCCCGTCGACGGACGCGACGAAGCCCGTCGGCGAGTTCAACGAGACCCGAATCGTCGTGCGCGGCGGACACGTCGAGCACTGGCTCAACGGAACGAAACTCTTAGAAGCGGAAATGGGTAGCGATATGTGGACCCGGCGCACTAAGGGAACGAAGTTCGCGAGCTGGCCCCGCTTCGCGCGGCCCGATACTGGCCGCATCGCCTTCCAGGACCACGGCTATCCGGTGTGGTTTCGGGACGTCAAGATCCGGCCGCTGCCCGCGGAGGCCGAGTAGCTGCGAGCGCCGCCCCCGGTCCGACTGTACGTTCGCTCTCCCCCTCCTTTTCCCCTACTTCCTATGTCTCAGTCCGACGATCTCACCCGCCGCCAGGCCCTTCGGCGCGTCGGGGCACTGCTGGGCGGGGTCGTTTC